>JAUSLQ010000221.1 GCA_030645675.1 Actinomycetota bacterium
CGCACGTACACGATGAGCCAGGTGTACATGCTGCATGCCGTGCTGCCGGCGATGAAGGCGGCGGGTTGGGGCCGTTTCGTGCACATCGGTTCGGCCACCGCGAAGGAGCCGCAGTACAACCCGCCGCACACGGTCGCCAACGCCACCCGGCCGTCGACCGTGGGCCTGCTGAAGAGCGTCTCCGACGAGTACGCCCGCTACGGCATCACGATCAACACCATCGCGCCTGGCTGGATCGCGACGAAGACCACCAACTGGTACCTGTCCACCCATGAAGGCCTCACCAACGACGACGATCGTCGCGAATGGATGATCGAGAAGGCCGGTGTGCCTGCCGGGCGGTTGGGCGAGCCGTCGGAGATCGCGTCCACCATCGTGTATCTCTGCTCGCACCAGGCCGGGTACCTGAACGGCCACTACATCGCCGTCGACGGCGGCCACCACCGCTCCGCATTCTGACCGTCCGCCCCACGAAGATCCGCCTGCGGGGCGCGTTGCCAGTTGGCGTTCAGGCGACGTCGTGGGGGGTCTCACCGCCGACTTGGGCTGGCACGAGATCCGAACCGGCAGTTCAGCCGAGCAGGGCCTCGTTGGCGTCGCCGATCGTGGGCAACCAGGTCCCGACTGGGTCGCCGTCGATGCGCGGGGTGGGCGCGGCCACGGTCAGGCCGTCGACGCGGCGCAGGCTGCCGCGGCCCACCACGTGTGGGTCGCCGGCGACGTCGCGCAGGTCGTTGACGGCCGTGACGGGGACGCGGGCTGCGACCAACGCCTGCAACACCTCGTCGCGCGTGCCGCCGGAGATCCAGTCGGCGGCACGCCGCCGCAGGGGCAGCGCAGGATCGCCCGCCACCAGTTCGGCGACCGCATCGGTGTGGCGCGGGGTGCTGCAACTGATGGCCACCCATTGCGCGTCGGAGGTCTCGAACGTGCCGCGCAGGGGCACGCCCATGCTGCCGCCGTCGCGCGTCGGCACCGTGGTGACGCCTGGCTGGTAGCCCGGCAGCACCGGGCCCAGCGCGTGCAGCACGGGCTCGTAGACGCTGACGTCGACGTAGGCGCCCTCGCCGGTGTGCAACTGGCGCACCACTGCCGCCAGCGCGCCCATCGCCCCGAACGCCGCCGCCAGCGCATCGCCGAGCGGCACCGACGGCAGCATCGGCTGCCCGAGGTGGTCGCCGGTCAGGCCGGTCAGCCCGGCGAACGCCTCACCGATGGTGCCGTTGGCCGGGTGCTCGGCGAGCTCGCCGTCGTGGCCGAACCCGGTGGCCGATACCACCACCAACGACGGCTTGATGGCCCGCAACGCCTCGGGTGTCAGGGCACGCCGCTCTGCCAGCGGCCGCGGCAGGTTCTCGATCACCACGTCGAACTGCGGGATGATGCCGCGCAACCGCTCGCGGTCCGCCTCGACACCGAGGTCGAGCACCAGCGAGCGCTTGCCGCGGCCCACCAGCGCCCACATCGCGGGCCAGCTGCGGTAGGTGTCGCCGGCGGGCGGCTCCACCTTCACCACGTCGGCGCCGTGGTCGGCCAGCAGGGTGGCGATCAGCGGCGCGGCGTACAGCGAAGCCATGTCGAGCACCCGCACGCCGGCCAGGGCCGGCGCCGGCGAGCCGGCCGGGCTCATCCGCCCACGGCCCACGTGGTGGCCTTGGTGGACCCCCACGAGTGCAGCGCGTGCGCGTGCAGCGCGCCCAGCCCGCCGGCCACGACGACGATGATCTGCCCTGGGTCGGCGACAAGGTGCACGAAACCTTCGGAGTCGACGCGGCCGGCGGCCTCGAACGTGTCGTGGTACCGCTCCGGCCAGTCGCTGATCGGCAGCTTGGCGATCTGCTGGAGGCGGCGCTGCACATCGGCGACGTCGGTGTACTCGCGCCCGATGATGTCGGCCCACACCGGGTTGAGGCCGACGATGACCTCCGAGAACGGCAGGCCGGTGAGGTAGCCGTTGGCACCGGGGCAGTTGATGCCGCGGCCGACGGCCTGCACCAGCTCGTCGGCGGTGCTGGCCAGCGGGTCGCAGATGTTCATCGTGCCCATGGAACCGAACACGGTGACCGCGCTGCCGGCCACACCGCGTCGCTCGGCCAGGGGCGCCCACGGCGACCGCTCTTCCCATTCGGCGAACACGACCCCGGCCACGCGGCCGGGGTTGCCCCACACGCTCTGCGAGGTGACGCCTGCGACCTGGCCGGCCAGGTTGCGGATGACCAGGCGTAGTGCACGCCCGATGGCCGGCGCCGCACCGGCGACGCCGCCGAGGCAGCTGGTGCCGAACGGGATGCCGAGCTCGTGGCGTACCGGGCCGTTGACGACCAACGCGTCCATCACCGAACCGGTGGTGGCGTTCAGCGCGTGCAATTCGTACTCGGGCGTGGCCATCGCCTCGATCGCGGCACGCAGCAGGGGCATCGCAGCCGGTGGGGCGCCGGCCATCACCGCGTTGATCGCCAGCTTCTCCACGGTGCACGGGGCACGTAGCGGTGGCAGCTCGGCGATCACTTCGGCGGGCGCGGCGGGGGAGTACGCCAGCATCGCGGCCACGCGCTCGGTCGTGGGCGGCACCAGGGGGAGGCCGTCGCCCCAGCCGCGTTCGACAGCCAGTTGGTTGAATGCGATCGGGTCGGCGTCGACGATGTGGTGGGCGCTGGTCAGAGTGCTCATACCGTCGCCCCCAGCACGGCCAGCAGTTGCGGGAACAGGGCGCGTGCATGTGCCCGCACCTGTTCCTCGGGCAGTGTGTCGTACGGGTAGGGCAGCACCATGACACGCAGCCCAGGCCGCCCCCCGTCTGCGGCCAGCACGCGGGCCAACGGCTCGAACTGCTCTGTGGCCACGGCCGCGGCGGGGAGGCCGTGGGTGGACGCAGTGATCGCGTCGCGCACGCTCCACGAAGTGCACGAGCCGCAGTTGCCGAGGCCGGAGACGGCGAGGTCGGCCTTGGCCAGCATGGCCTCGTACTCGGCCTGGGCGCGCTCGTAGTCGGCGCCCACCAGGCCTTGCACCCGCTTCCACGTCAGCACGTCGGCGCCGGCGGCCTTGAAGCCGGCGGTCCACTCGTCGACGGTCCAGTCGAACGAGTCCCACAGGATGTCGTGACGGATTGCGACGGTCTTGCCGGCCAGCGGCCCGGCGGCCGGGCCGGGGTTGGGTTCGCCCACGTCGGGTGCCACCCCGGCCGGGTCGAGCACGTCGATCCACTGCGCCCCACCGCCGGCGCCGCCGCCGGCTGCCGCGTGCGGCTGGGCTCGGCGCGGATCGTGCAGCAGCACCGACACCGGACGGCCTGCCCGCTTGGAGATGACGGAGGTGACCGTGTCGTGCAGGCGATCAGGTGGCAGCACGCAGTCCTCGCAGTCGACGTCGGCGAAGTCGACCGACAGCTCGACGCTGGGCGCGTGCTCGTCGATGGCGATGATGCGCAGGTCGGCGCCGTCGACGCGCAACATCTCGATCAGGCTGTCGATCGCGTCGTTCAGCACGGCAGCTCGGTTGTCGGCCATGGCGTTGTTCCCCTTGTGCCCCCGGTACGGCACGGGGGCGAGTGTCGTTCTACACGACGTGCGGATGCTGCGGCGAGCCCCCGTGGCTTGCTCAGCCGCCGTCGGCCCAGCCGGCCAGTTCGCCCAGCATGCCGAGCGACACACCCATCTCGGCTGCCACGGTGCGGATGACGGCGACGTCTTTCGCCAGGTACGGCTTCGCCCCCTGCTCCAGCGCGACCGGAGGTGCCAGTTGCAGGCGGCGGATTGCGAAGCTGTCGCCGCTGCACTCCTGCACCACCCGAGCCAGCTCGGCGGCGGGAACGCCCATCGACTCGCCCAGTTCGGCAGCGGCGAGCGCGATGCGGAGGTGGGCGGTGAACAGGAGGTTGTTGATCAGCTTGACCCGCTGCCCGTCGCCCAGGCCGCCGACCTCCAGGATCGGGCTGCCGTACGACGACAACGGGCCCCGTGCGCGAGCGATGTCGGCCGGGTCGCCGGCTGCCAGCAGCGTGAGCTGCCCGGCCTTGATCGACTCTGCCGTGCCGCTGACCGGCACGTCGAGGACGCGCACGCCCTCGGGTGCGGTGGCCTGCAGCTCCAGGGCCAGCGCCGGGCTGCCGGTGACGTGGTTCACCAGTAGCGAACCCGACCGCATCGCCGCCAGCACGCCACCTTGGAGGAGCACCTCCCGGACCTGTGCATCGCTGAACAGGCACATGATCAGCAGGTCGCTGCGCGCAGCCAGCGCGGTGGCCGAGTCGGTGGCGGCGATGGCCGCCGCCGACAGCGAGTCGCGGGCCTCGGCTCGCCGTGCGTGCACTTCGGTGTGCCAGCCGGCGGCAACCAGACGGTCGACCATCGGCCGGCCCATCTGCCCGGCGCCGATGAAGCCCACCTTGGTCGTCCGGATGTCGACGCTGCTGCCCGGCATGTTGGAACCTCCTGCGCACCAGTGTCGCGCGTCGGGTGCAGCGAGCTTCACTCGTGAAGGCCCGGCCGCCGGCCGCCGGCTGACCGGCTGAGGTGCGCCGGATCCGTAGGATCGCCACGCCGCACCCTTCTCCTCGGAGCCCGCACATGACGAACGAACCACACCAGTTGCCCACGCCCGACGACCCGTGGGGGTACCGCGACAGGCGGGTGGTGGTCACGGGCGCGGCGTCGGGCATGGGCAAGGCCGCCAGCGAGATCCTCGTGGGGCTCGGTGCCGAGGTGATCGGGCTCGACATCCAGCCGGTCGAGGTGGACGGTGTTGCGCAGTACGTGCAGCTCGACCTGGCCGACCCTGCGGCGGTGGATGCGGCGGCGGACGCCGTCGCCGGCCAGGTCGATGCCCTGTTCAACTGCGCAGGCATCCCCGGCACCGCCGAGCCACGCAAAGTGCTGGCCATCAACTTCGCGGGGATGCGCCAGCTCACGGAGCGGCTGATCCCGCGCATGCCGGCCGGTTCGGCGATCTGCTGCATCGGCTCCACCGCAGCGGTGAACTGGCCGTACCACGTCGACGCGTTCCTGGAGCTGCTCGCCGGCGGCAGCGGCGACCCCGTCGCTGCGGTCGAGTGGTTGGAGGCTCGCGTCCCTCAGCTGGGTTACGCCTACGACGTGTCGAAGGAGGCTGTCAACGTGTACGCCGCATGGCGGTCCATCGGCCTCAACGAGTTGGACATCCGCATCAACTGCATCAACCCCGGCGGCACGTTCACGCCGGCCAGTCGCGAGTTCACCAAGGCCGTGAAGTCGAAAGACGGTGGCGCCGAGATGATCGCCAACTGGCCGAAGTTGCTGGGCCGCATGGCGCGCCCCGACGAGCAGGCGTGGCCGATGGTGTTCCTGAACAGCCGCTTCGCCAGCTTCGTCAACGGCGCCAGCCTGTTCGTGGATGCCGGCCTGATCGCCGGCATGGTCACCCAGCAGCATCACCCGGCCATGGCCGCCGGCATGTTCTGGAGCAAGCCGGTGCCGTCGGCAGCGGTGGGGAGATGAGTGGTGGCGCGGGCCGGCACGGTTGCGGGGCACCTCCCGTCCGAGCCGCGCCCCGGTGGCGGCGTACCCTGGGCGATGTTGCTCCGCGGGTCGGCCGTTCCGCTGCCCCGCAACTACTGATCCGTTGATCCGTCACCGCCCGTCGAGGGGACCCACCATGTACGACGTCATCATCAAGTCCGGCCAGCTGATCGACGGCACCGGCGCCACCCGCCGGCGTGCGGATGTCGGCATCGTCGGCGATCGCATCACCGCCATCGGCGACCTCACTGCACACGATGCCGCCACGGTCATCGACGCAACCGGCCGTGTGGTGGCGCCGGGGTTCATCGACGTCCACACCCACGTCGACGCTCAGGTCTTCTGGGACACCACGGTGTCGCCGTCGCCGTTGCATGGCGTCACCACGGTGATCGGTGGCAACTGCGGGTTCAGCATCTCGCCCCTCAGCGACGACCCCGCCGACGGGCTGTACCTGATGAACATGCTCAGCAGGGTGGAGGGCATGCCGCTGCAGTCGCTGCAGGAGGGCGTGCCCTGGAACTGGGTCAGCACGGCCGAGTACCTCGATGCGTTGGAAGGCACGCTGTCCATCAACGCCGGCTTCAAAGTCGGGCACTCGGCCCTGCGGCGAGTGGTGATGGGTGCTGATGCCACGCGCCGCGAAGCCACCGCCGACGAAGTTGCCAAGATGTGCGACCTGTTGCGTGCAGGAATCCAGGCGGGTGCTCTCGGCTTCTCGTCGTCATGGAGCTCCACCCACAACGACACCGAGCAGAACATGGTGCCCAGCCGCTACGGCAGCCGCGACGAGCTGATCGCGCTCTGCGCCGTGCTGGCCGACTTCCCGGGCACGTCGCTGGAGTTCATCCCGTGCATCGGCCCGTTCGACGACGCAGTGGCCGAGCTGATGGCCGACATGGCGGTGGCCGGCAACGCACCGCTCAACTGGAACGTGCTGGCGGTCACCCCCGGCAACCTCGAGCAGTGCTTCCAGAAGCTCGCGGCCAGCGACGTGGCGGCCGCACGCGGCGCGAAGGTGGTGGGCCTCACCGCCCCGATGTCGCTCGACTTCCGGATGAGCTTCGCCAGTGGTTTCCTGCTCGACGCCGTGCCCGGCTGGGAAGAAGCGATGCTGCTGCCCGCGGCCGACAAGCTGGCTCTGCTCGGCGATCCGCAGCAGCGTGCAGAACTTGGCGAGATCGCGTCCGGGCCGCACACCATGCGTCACTTCACCAACTGGGCGAAGATGACCATCTTCCACACTGTCGCGCCGCAGAACGCCGGCTACGTCGGCCGCAACATCGGCGCGATCGCAGCGGAACTGGGGAAGAGCCCGTGGAACGCGCTGTGCGACATCGCGATCGCCGACGACCTGCAGACCTCGTTCGGCCACCCCACGATCGACGAGCCCGATGCCAACTGGGTGGCCCGCCTGCAGGTGTGGCGCGACCATCGCGCGGTCATCGGTGCATCCGACGCCGGAGCGCACCTCGACATGTTCTTCAGTGCCGACTTCGCCACCAAGATGATCCACGAGGCCGTGGCCCGCCGCCACCTGCTGCCGCTGGAGGAAGCCGTGCACCTGCTCACCGCAGTGCAGGCCGATCTCTACGGGTTGAAGGACCGCGGCCGCCTGCTGGAGGGCGCGTACGCCGACGTGCTGGTGTTCGACGAGGAGCACATCTCGTCGAACGAGATGCAGATGAGGTCCGATCTGCCGGCCGGCGCTGCCCGCCTCTACGCCGAGGCCAACGGCATCGACCATGTGCTGTGCAACGGCGTGGAGATCGTGCGCGACGGCGAGTTCACCAGTGCCCGCCCGGGTACCATCCTGCGCGCCGGAACACACACCGGCTGAGCCGGCCGGCTCCTGGGGCCGGCAGATCGTCGCTCAGAGGTCGGTGGTGTTGGCGATCACCTCGTCGCCGAAGCGCCTCACCTCGTCGCGCATCTCGGCGATGCCCGAGGCGCGGACGGCCACGCCGATGCGGTCGATGCCCACCGATGCGTACCAGCGGGCTTCCTCCACGGTGCGTGCCCCACCGCTGGTGAACTCCAGCGCCTCGGGGTCGCGGCCCGCCGCCGCGGCCTCGGCCTTCACCCGCTGCACCAGCCGGGGAAGCACGACCTTGATGTCTTCGCCCGGGAAGACGAACGGGAAGTAGCCGTCGCCCTTCAGTGCCGCGCGGCGGATGGCGGCATCCGAATTGCCACCGATGTGCAGCGGGATGGCGCGCTTCACCGGCCACGGCCGGCACTCCATCTGATCGAACTCCACGTGCTCGCCGCGGAACGATGCGATGTCGTCGCGCCACAGCACGCGCATCGCGTCGATGTACTCGTCCATCCGCTTGCCGCGGTTGCGGAACTCCATGCCGACCGCCGAGTACTCCTCCGGCAGCTCACCCACGCCGATGCCCAGGATCAGGCGGCCCCTGCTGAGGTGGTCGAGCGTGGCTGCGGTCTTGGCCAGCACCACCGGCTGGTGCTCGGGCACGATCAGCACGTTGGTGCCCAGCTTGATGCACGAGGTGGCAGAGGCCACGAACGCCAACCAGGTGAGCGGGTCGGGAATGCCCCCGCGGCGGGCCAGCCGATCCATCTTGCCGTCGGGCATGCCCCGGTACGGCGTGGCGTCGGGGGCCTTGGCCATCACCACGTGCTCGGGTGCCCACAACGACTCGAAGCCGGCTTCCTCGGCTGCCTGTGCGAGCGCGACGGCCGCGTCAGGGTCGGGGAAGCCGGTGCTGGAGAAGACGACGCCCCACTTCATGCCAGTCCCACTCAATAGGTGTTCGAGGTGCCGCCGCCGTCGAGGTGCATGTTGACCCCGTTGACGAAGTCGGCGCGAGGGCTGGAGAGGTAGGTGACCGCGAACGCGATGTCGTCCACCTGGCCGATGCGGTTCACGGTCTGGCCGCAACCCTTCAGGATGTACTCGGCTGCCTGGTCGGTGCCCTCCCAGCCACGTTTCGCGGAGAACGCTTGCAGGAAGTCCATCAGACCCTCGGTCATGATCATGCCGGGGGTGACGGTGTTCACCGTGACGCCGGTACCCGACAGTGCCTTGGAGAGGCCGAGCGACATGTTGATCATGGCGGCCTTCGCCGGGCCGTAGTCGGGCTGTGCCGAGGTGGGGATGGTGCCGGCTGCGCTGGCGATCTGGATGATGCGGCCCCAGCCGCGCTCACGCATCGGAGGCGCCAACTGGTGGATCAGGCGGCCGGCGGCGAGGACGTTCTTCTGGTACGTGCTCAGCCACTCGTCGAGGTCGACGTCGAACCACGACTTCTTCGCCTCCTCGGAGGCGCCACCGGCGTTGTTGACCAGGATGTCGATGCCACCGAACGCCTCCAGCGCGGCATCGGCGACCGATGCCGCGCCCTCGTCGGTGGCCAGGTCGCCGGCCGCGGCCGCCACCTGCGCGCCGTTCGCCGCCAGCCCGGCGCGTACGGCCTCCAGCCGCTGCAGGTTGCGGCCGTGCACCACAACCGACACACCTTCGTCGGCCAGCATCCTGGCGATGCCGGCGCCGATCCCTGAACTGCTGCCGGTGACGAGTGCACGCTTGCCCTGAAGCTGAAGATCCATGCGTCGCAGTGTACGAAAGCAGGTCGCGGCCGCTGCCATCGCAGCGCGCGCTCGCTCGGGCAGGCACGTGTGCCCGCGCCTACGATCGCGATCGATGCGCTCGTAACCGGCGCTCGAACACGAGGGAGCCGAAGTTGACCACGAACACCGACGATCGAGTGGCGCGCATGCTCGACCAGCAGGAGATCCGCGACGTGGTCTACCGGTACTGCCGGGGCATCGATCGCTGCGACTACGACCTGGTGCGCAGCTGCTACCACCCCGATGCCACCGACGACCATGGCGACTTCCGCGGTGGAGTGGAGGAGTTCATCGCCTACGTGCAGCGCGGCCTGCCGCGCTTCGAGCGGACGATGCACTTCATCGGCAACTCGCTGATCGAGGTGGAAGGCGATCGCGCTCGCGCCGAGAGCTACTTGGTGGCGTACCACCGGCTGCGCCCCAGCAGCACCAAGTCGCAGCGCGACTTCTCGGTGGGCCTGCGCTACGTCGATGACTTCGAACGGCGCGACGGCGAGTGGCGCATCGCTGCCCGCGTCTGCGCATTCGAGTGGGCGCGCATCGACCCCGTGGCCGTGCCCGGCTGGGAGCCCGCGGCCACCGCCACGATGGGGCGTCGCGACGGCACCGACCCGGTGTCCGCCCCCTCGATCACCGGGTTCCTCGCCGCGCTGGAAGCGCGGGACGTATGAGCCGGCTCACACATCGGGTGGCCCTGGTCACCGGTGCCGGTCAGGGCGTGGGGCGGGGGATCGCGCTCGCGCTGGCGCGAGAAGGCGCAGGAGTAGTGGTGGCAGGGCGAACGTTGGCGAAGTGCGAGGCCGTCGCCGTCGAGATCGAGAGTCGCGGGGGTCATGCGCTGGCGGTGGGATGCGACGTGCAGGATCGGGCGGAGGTCGATGCCGCGGTCGCCGCCACGGTCGAGCACTTCGGCCGGCTCGACGTGCTGGTGAACAATGCCCAGTCGTTGGTCTACAAGTCGGTGCGCAAGCTGACCGAGGACGACATGGACTCGATGTGGCAGTCGGGCCCGATGGGCACGATGCGCATGATGCAGGCCTGCTTCGAGCACCTGCGAGACAGCAAGGGCTGTGTGATCAACCTCGGCTCCGGCAGCTCGATCCTGCCGCAGCCGGCGATGAGCGGCTACGCGATGGCCAAGGAAGCCATCCGTGTGCTCACCCGTACCGCCGCGCTGGAGTGGGGCCGGTTCGGCATCCGTGTGAATGCGATCTGCCCCCTGGCGGAGACGCCGGGATGGGACTTCTTCCAGGGCGAGACGCCGGGTTCGGGCGACGCGGTGGTGGCAGCGATCCCGTTGCGCCGGATGGGCGACCCCGAGCTCGACATCGGTCCCGCCGCGGTGTACCTGGCCAGCGACGACGCCTCGTACGTCACCGGTACCACGCTGATGGTCGACGGCGGCTTCAACTACCTCCGCTGACGTCGCCGCCCCCGGGTGTGCCCGAAGTTGGCGTTCGGCCCACCTGGGCCGTGGTGTCACCGCCGACTTGGGTCGCAGTGCGTGGCGTGTTCGAGCAAGTTGGCGTTCGGCCCACCCGGGCCGTGGTGTCACCGCCGACTCGGGCCTGGAGGAGCGCTCTGTACAGGGGGACTGAACGCTTGTATAGTCGCGGCCGATGGAGGTGATCGACGCCGCGGAACGGGCCGCAACCATGCCCGCTGACAACGGCGCGATCCGCCTGCGCGACGCGGCGCTGGCGCTGTTCGGCGAACGTGGTTTCGCCGGCACCACCGTGCGCGCCATCGCCGAGCGGGCCGATGTCACCGCCGGTCTGGTGCTGCACCACTACGGCTCCAAGGAAGGGCTGCGCCGTGCGGTGGATCGGTACGTGCTCGACTCCATCTCCACCGCCTTCGCCGGGCTGGCCGACGCAACCGACGCAACCGACGCAACCGACTGGGCGGGCGACACCGGCGGCGTTGCCGGCATCACACCAGGGGCCGCAAGCGGCAGCGTGGATGTGCGCCTGCGGGGCTTTCAGACGCTCTTCCAGCAACGCCCGTACATGGGCCGCTACCTGCGTCGTGCGCTGTTGGAAGGAACCGAGGCGTCCGTCGCCTTCTTCGACGAGCTGATCGCGGTGTCGGGCCGCATGCTGGAGTCGCTGCGCAGCGCGGGGCAGGTGCGACCCACCGACGACCCGCAGGCGCAGCTGCTGATGGCGATGCTCAGCGGCTTGATGCCGGTGCTCCTGCCGCGCCACATCGAGCGCCATCTCGGTGCCTCGTTGCGCAGCGACGAGGGAGTGCGCCGCTGGGCCGCCGCCGAGTACCAGCTGCTCACCGAGGGGTTGTTGATCGCACAGGGGAAGGAGCAGTCATGATCCTCGATCATCAGGTCGGCAGCGAGCAGGTGCCCTGGCGGCACGGGTTCGACCATGGCGTCGAGCCCTCCGTGCTGGCCGGCTTCCCGTACGTCTGGGACGACCTGCGCGAGGCATCGCGTGCGTTCCGCAGCGACGCGATGCCGTGGACGATGTGGTACCTCACGCGCTTCGACGACGTGCAGGCGGCGCTCCAGCGCCACGACCTGTTTTCCAGCGAGCAGGTGAACTACAACGTCACCGATACTCACAAGTGGATCCCGGCGCAGATCGACCCGCCCGACCACACGCAGTACCGGGTGGTCATCACTCCGCTCCTCGGTGTCGCAGCAATGGCCTCGATGGAGCCCGGCATCCGCGACATCGCGCGCCGCCTCGTGGACGAGATCGTCGCCGCCGGTGGTACCGGGTGCGACTTCGTCGACCGCTTCGCGCGGCGCCTTCCGTCCGGCGTGTTCATGCAGCTGTTGGGCCTGCCGACCGAGGAGGCCGACACGTTCCTGGCGTGGGCGGGCGAGATGTTGCTGACCAACAATGCACAGGACCCCACCGGCTCGATTCGCAAGCAGGCTGCGCGCACGATCTACCGCTACCTGGGGGACACGATCGCGCAGCGTCGCGAGCGGCCCGGCGACGACGTGGTCAGCCGCCTGCTCGACGCGCAGGTCGGCGACCGGCCGATCACCGACGCCGAGTTGCTGGAGATCTGCTTCCTGTTCTACGTCGCCGGCATGGACACCACGTCGGGAGTGCTGAGCTACGTGTTTCAGCACCTCGCCCAACGCCCCGATCACCGGCGCCTGCTGCGCGAGCGGCCGCACATGATCGAGCCGTTCGTGGAGGAGTGCCTGCGCTACTACTCGATCGTGGCCACTTCGCGGGTGGTGCGCGACGACGTCGAGTTCGCCGCATGCCCGATGCATGCCGGCGACCGCATCGTGGTGTCCACCACCGGGGCCAACCGCGACCCGCGCCACTTCCCGAACGCCGACGAGTTCGTCATCGACCGCTCGCCGAACCGGCACCTCGCGTTCGGCGCAGGCATCCACCGCTGCGTGGGCGCGCCGCTAGCCCGCCTGGAGGTGCGCATCGCCGTGCAGGAGTGGTTGCGCACCTTCCCCGAGTTCTCCATCGACCCGCACGTACCCATCACTCAGCACGTCGGCGGCTCCGCCGGCCTCGACAACCTCCCACTGGTGTGGTCATGACCGATCTTGCCCCCTGGAAGCTCTCACTGGCGCCGGGCGCCGTCGACAACCTGCGGGCGCGGCTGCACGCCACCCGCTGGCCCGACGAGCTGCCCGACGTCGAATGGGACTACGGCATCCCACTGGCCGAGGTGCGCGAGCTGTGCCGGCAGTGGGCCGACGAGTTCGACTTCGACGCGTTCGTGCAGCGCTGCAACCGCTACCCGCAGGTGCGCGGCACGGTGCACGACGAGGCCGGAATCGAGACGCAACTGCACATGGTGCACGCCCGTTCGCCGCACCCGCAGGCCCGCCCGCTGCTGCTGGTGCACGGCTGGCCGGGCTCGGTGGTGGAGTTCTTCGACGTCGCCGAGGCGTTGGTCGACCCCGGCACCGACGGCACCGACGGAACCGATGGCGGTGGTGACAACGCCGACGCATTCCACCTGGTGATGCCGTCGTTGCCGGGCTACGGGTTCTCGGGGCCGACCACCCGCTCGGGGGTCGACGCTGTCGCGGTGGCGGGGGCGATCGACGCCGGCATGCGGGCGCTGGGGTACGAGGAGTACTTCGTGCAGGGCGGCGACTGGGGCTCGGTAGTGGGCGCAGAGCTGGGGCGGCAGTTCCCGCAGCGAGTGACGGCGGTGCATCTCACCCTGCTGAACGTGCCGGCGCCGCCGAAGGAGGAGCGCGACCTCGGGCTGACCCAACGCGACCTCGCCGACAGGGTGGCAGCGCTCGACTTCGTGCGCACCGAGACGGGCTACCAGGCCATCCAGAGCACGAAGCCGCAAACGCTCGCGTACGCGTTGCAGGATTCTCCAGCCGGGTTGGCCGCATGGATCGCCGAGAAGTTCCACACCTGGTCGGACCGCCGTTCGGGCGCCAGCACCATCCCGGTCGAGCGACTGCTGGACAACCTGTCGGTGTACTGGTTCACCGGCACGATCGGCTCCTCGATGCGCCTGTACTACGAGACGCTGGGGAAGGCCCGACGGGTGCGGCCTGCGCCCGTCACCGTGCCCGTCGGGCACACCCGGTACCCGGCCGAGATCTACAAGACGCCCCGTGCCTGGGCCGAACGCGAGCTGCACCTGGTCAGCTGGGTCGAGCAACCGCGCGGCGGGCACTTCCCGTCGCTGGAGGTGCCCGACCTGTTCGTGCCCGACCTGCGCGCGTTCTTCCGCCGGTTCCGCTGACCTCTGTCCAACGCCGATCGCACACCACCTCTCGACATCTCGACACACGGAGATCCCACCATGCACCTCTCACCGGATGACGACGACTTCTGGTATCGCTACCCGGAAGGTGCCGACTACCTGAAGCCGATCGTCGAAGCCGGTCGCGAGAACGGCGTGCCCACGACCCTGTTCGTGATGGGCGACCCGTTCGACGAGAACACGCCGGCGTTCGTCGTGTTCAAGATGCCTCCCGGGGCGCAGCTGCCGCGCCATGGGCACGACTGCCAACGGTTCGAGGTGCTGCTGCGCGGCACGCTGACCTCCGGCGGCCATCCGGTGAAGCCTGGCGACGTGATGCTGGCTGCGCCGCACGAGATGTACGGTCCCCAGGTGGCCGGCGACGACGGCTACATCGTCTGCGAGTACTTCAGCCGGCTGAAGGGGGCCTACGAGATCATCTGGGAGACCAAACGCGGTCCCTGGACCGAGAACGTGCTGGCCGACGGCTGGGCCGACAAGATCGAGCGCGCGGAAGCGTCGCCGCAGTGACATCGCTCGACGGTCGAGCAGGGTTGGTCACGGGGGGTGGCTCGGGCATCGGGCGAGCCACTGCGCTGAGGTTGGCGGCAGCCGGTGCTTCAGTGGTGGTGGCCGACATCGATCTCCCTGCGGCGGAGGAGACCGTGGCAATGCTGACCGCGCTGGACGGCTCGGGGGTGGCCTGTCGTTGCGACATCGCCGAGGCCGATGACGTGACCGCGATGGTGGACCTGTGCGTCTCTCAGTTCGGGCACCTCGCCTTCGCCCACAACAACGCCGGTCTGATGGGTCTGCAGCAACAGCTCGTGGACTACCCCGTCGACGCGTTCGACCGCATCATGCGAGTCAACGTTCGGGGCACGTTCCTGTGCATGCAGGCCGAACTGAAGGTGATGCTGGCACAGGGCAGTGGTGCCATCGTCAACACGGCCTCGGAGGCGGCGCTGAAGGGCTCGGCCGCCGATGCCGTCTACACCGCCAGCAAGCACGCCATCGCGGGCATCACCAAGACGGCTGCGCTGGAGTACGCGCGCCGCGGCGTGCGCGTCAACGCCGTCTGCCCGGGCGTGATCCTCACCGGGATGATGGCCGCCGTGGCCGACACCAACCCGGCCGGCTACGAGAAGGCCAAGCGGTTGATGCCCGTCGGCCGCTACGGGCAGCCGGAGGAGATCGCCGAAGCGGTGCTGTGGCTGTGCTCCGACGCCTCGTCGTTGGTCACCGGCCACCTGTTGGCCGTCGACGGCGGCTGGGCGGTCAGTTGAGCTCGGGCCTGCCGCCCGATGGTGTGGGCCGCCTCGCTGGAAGTGCCCGCGTGAGGGCGCCGAGCTCGAGCCCCGCTCGCGCGCCCGAGTTCCTCCCGCGAACTCGAGTTCGCGGGCGGGCTGTCAGGGGCGGGCCGACTTGGCGCGGTGGTCGATCTGGAACTGGCGCCACTTGCGCGGGTGCCACACGTCCTGGTCTTCGCCCCAGCCGTGGGAGCCTTCAGCGTGCCATTCCACCAGGGCGTCCCAGCAGAACATCGACGGGTACGAGGTGAACACCTGTCGGCTGACCATCCGGCCGGTGGCGTTCAGCGTGCGGCCCAGCTCGTCGGTGGCGACGATCTCGTAGGTCTCGGGCCGGCCGTCGGCGTCGCGGTGAACCACCCGGGTACCGGACTCCATGCGTGCCCACACCCCGTCGACGATGTTGAAGCCGGTGGTCACGTGGTACTCGAGGCCCTTCCCCACGGCCACCGCCAGCCACGCATTGTCGGGGTCCTGGGTGGCGTAGGCGTAGCCCACCTGCGGCTGGCGCCCGTCCTGGCGCGGACCCCACGAACGATCGCGCATGGCGAAGCAATCGACCGGGATAGTCTCGCCGTGCAGCACCATCGTGCCGGTGACGTGGCAGATCTGGTCGATGTGGCCCTTGTTGAACGGTGGGGTGGCGCGGGTGACCAGTGGCTTGGTGACCGCGTCGGCGCGCAATGACAGTTCGACGTCGCGGTTCGCGAATTCCAGCTGCCAGCTGCGGGTGGGCTCGAGGGCCCTGAGGCGCATGCCGTTGTTCAGCGTCGCGTCGCGCAGGTCGGTGCCGGTCGGGATCTGCAGGTGCCAGTGGTAGTCGAACACGGGCAGCTCCCAGGGCAGCTCACCGTGCGGGTCCATCACCAGCACACCGCCGGCCTGCACGCCCAGGTTGGGGCGGAACACGGGGTAGAAGTACCCCAGCAGGCCGCGCTCGGGCACCATGAACGCGAACCACACCGTCTCGGTCCACCACGGGTCGTCGTCGCGCGGGTGGAAGGTGTCGTCGTCGGTGGTCAGGCCCCAGTCGTCGTGTTCGAGTTCGCTCACGTCGTTCCCCTTCGTTGTCGTTCGCTGGTGTGGCGGGTGCCGGTCATGCGGTGCCCAAGCCGATGCGCTGGGCGCGCTCGATTCGGCGCACCGACTTGGGCGAGCCGGTGGCACGACGATCCGCATCGCGAGTGAGCACCGCCGCCACGGCCGGCAACTGCTCGCTGGGGCAATGCTGCACGTGTTGCAGCAGCTGCTCGGGCTCGATCCCCAGCTGGGTGCGGCACTCGTCGGCCAGCGCTCGCGCCTGCCACTGGGCCAAGGCTGCGGCGTTGCGCAGGTACTCCAGCACCACCCGTTGGTCGGGGGCCAGCCTGGCCACACCCAGCAGTTCCTCGGCGAGGTTCGCTTCCACGCTGTGGGTTCGCAGCGCCGCCTGCTGCAGCAGGGGCAGCGAGCCGCCCAGCACCCGCACCAGCTGCGTGCCCAGCAGTGCGTCGTAGGTGAGGGCGACGATCAACTGCACCATCGCCAGCTCGCCAGGCACCGCTGCGCGCAGGCGGCCGTGCAACGACGTGATCGACTTCCACATCACGAACGCCACGTGCCACGCCAATCGCGCCCGGTCGACCTGCAGCCCGCTGGCGGCCTCGTACTCGGCGAAGCGTGTTTCAGGGTCGCCGAAGCTGGTGTGGGCACCGCGCATCCACAGCCAGGCGAGGTCTTCGTGCGGGTCGCCGAGGTGGGCCAGCTCCCAGTCCAGCATCGCGGTCACCTCGCCGTCGAGCGTCAGGAAGTTGCCGGCGCCCACATCGCC
>JAUSLQ010000040.1 GCA_030645675.1 Actinomycetota bacterium
GGGAACTCGACGTCGTGGTGCAGACGTGCGGTGGCCGTGTAGGTGCCCGTCGTCTAGACGTGATCGACGTGCAACTTCTTGCGGTCGAGGGCCACGTTGGCCTGCGACTCCACCGCAGCGGCGACGTCGCCGGCGGTGACCGAGCCGAACAGGCGGCCTTCGGCCCCGGCCTTCACCGCGATGACGATGGTCTTGGCCACGAGGGCCGAGGCCACGGTCTGGGCGCTCTCACGGTCGTGCGCGTCGCGCAGATCGCGGGCACGCCGCATCGCGCCGGCCTGCGACACCGCACCATCGGTGGCCTTCAGGGCATGGCCCTTCGGCAGCAGGAAGTTGCGGGCGAAGCCCTCCGACACCTCGACGATGTCGCCACGCTTGCCCAGGCCCTTGCGGTCGGAACGGAGGATGAGCTTCATGATCAGGCCTCCACCGTCTCGGCAGCGTCGTCGACTTCAGCGGTCTCGACCACAGCGGCTTCCACCGGGGTCTCGCGCGTCTGGTCGTCGTCACGGCTGCGACGGTTGTCGCCGTCGCGAGGCGGGCGGGACGTGCGGGTCTGGGCGACGCGCTTGGTGTACGGCAGCAGTGCCATCTCGCGCGAGTTCTTGATCGCGTTGGCGATCTCGCGCTGTTGCTGAACCGTGTTGCCGGTGACCCGACGGTTGCGGATCTTGGAACGGTCGCTCACGAAACGGGTGAGCAGGTTCACGTCCTTGTAGTCGATGTACTCCACCTTGTCGGTGACGAGCACACTGGTCTTCTTCTTGAACTTCTTCGGGTTGGCCCCATCTTTGGGCGCCCTCGGCTTGGTCTTCTTGTTGTTGTTGTTGTTTGCCATTGCGTTGGTCTTTCAGGAATCTCGAATGCTCGAATGAGGGTTCAGAACGGCTCTTCGTCGCCGTACACAGGATCGGGAGCGCGGCCACCGCCGCTGCTGGAGCCGGAGTTGCCGGCGGAGCCGGAGCCGGAGTTGCCGCCGCCGGAGCCGCTGTCGCGAGCGATGCGCTCGACCTCGGCTCGGGCCCACCGCAGGGACGGGCCGACCTCGTCGGCAACGATCTCGAAGACAGAGCGCTTCTCGCCCTCTTTCGTCTCGTACGAACGCTGCTCGAGGCGACCGGTGACGATGACGCGGTTGCCCTTGTTGACGGAGGCCGCGACGTTCTCGGCCAGAGAACCCCACAGGACGACGTTGAAGAACGACGTCTGTTCCTGCCATTCGTTGTTCACCTGATAGCGGCGGTTGACGGCAAGGCCAAGGTTGGCCTGGGCGCGCCCACCGGTGGTGAAGCGGAGTTCGGGGTCGCGGGTGAGTGTGCCCACGAGGGTGACGGTGCTGTCGGCCATGGTGGTTGCTCCTTACGGGAGAGGCGGGTGAGCGCCGGAAGGGGTCAGGCCGCAGCCGTCATGCCGCGGCGCGCAGCCTCGGCATCGGGAAGACGGAGCAGCTTGTGGCGGACGACGTCGTCAGCGATGCGGAGCGAGCGCTCGAAGTCGTCGAGTGCGCCACCGGGCGCCACGACGTTCATGACGGCGTAGTAGCCGTACTCCTTCTTGTTGATCGGGTAGGCGTACTGCCGCCGACCCCACCACTCGGGCTTGCCGTGAACGCTGCCGCCGGCTTTGGTGATGCCGTCGGTGACGGTCTTCACCCAACCCTGAGCAGCGGTTTCGTCGAGATCACCATCGAGGATGATCATGAATTCGTAGGCACGCATCATGCGTGTGATTCCTCCCTTCGGACCCGGGGGCTTCCCGGGGCCCCGTGATGGGGCAGGGCCAATATGACCTTGCGAGTGTAGCGGCGAATTGCCGCCAGCCGCACGGGCCGCTGCGCACCCGCCGCACCGGTCGCGACGGGCGGGGCGAGGGGTCGCGCGTGCGGAGGTGGAAGTGGAAGAGCAGCGACACGTACGACCGGCATGGAGGCAGCATGGCAAGGGGGTGTCACAGAGATCCGTCAGCCGACAGCCGGGCGGTGGGCGACCGCCGTCGACCAGTCCAGCCGTCGACCGGTCCAGCCGTCGACCGGTCCAGCCGCAAGCCGTCGAGCCGTCGGGTCGCCGCAACACGGTTGGCGGCCGCACGAGCTGGCAGGCCACCGTTGCGGGCTTCCGGCGGCAAGACTGCTGGCATGGCCGTGACGATCAGCCCGGTGGCGCCGGAGCACCTGCCGCAGATGGCGGCGATGGTGGCCCGCCGCGTCGCAGCTCTGCGCGTCGCCGTGCCCACCGTGCCGCCGGCGTTCGCCGACCCGGCGGTGGCACAGGCCGCGCTCGCCCGCATGTGCACCGCCCACCGCGGCCTGGTCGCGCTCACCACCGACGGCACGGTGGCGGGTCACCTGTGCTGGCACGATCTCGACGGCTTCCGGCGCACCACGCGGCGGACCGCGTGGATCCCCGAGTACGGCTGCGTGGTCGAACCCGCCGCCGCCCAGCCCGGTGCCCACGTGCGCGACCTGCTGTACCGCGCCGCGGCCCAGCAGTGGGACGCTTCGTCGCGGCAACTGCTGGCCGTGACCCAGCTGGTGGGCGAGCCGGACGCGGACGAGCACTGGATCGAGAACGGCTTCGGCCGCTTCCTGGCCGATGGGGTGCGGCCCTGCCGGCCGATCGGCGCGACGCTGCCGCTCGGCGTGACCGTACGCCCGGCCACGCACAGCGACCTCGCACGGCTGGTGCAACTGGACGACGAGCATTGCAGCCACTACGGCCGCCCGCCGGTGTTCATGGTGCCGCCACAGCCCGCGACGGCAGCCGAGCTGTCGGCGCTGCTGGCCGGTGACACGGTGCTGTGGGTGGCCGCCGACGGCGATGGTCCGCAAGCGTTCCTGCGCGCCGAGCTGGGTGCAGACAGCTCGTGCGAGCTGCTGCAGGGCGCCGACACCCTCGCCGTCACCGGCATCTACACCCGCCCGGCGGCACGCGGCCGAGGCGTCGGTGCCGCCCTGTTCGACGCCGCGCTCCGCCATCACGCGGCCCGAGGTGTGCCGCGCACGGGTTTCGACTACGAGACCATCAACCCGACCGCCCGCGCCTTCTGGCCGCGGCTGGTCACCACCGTGGCCCGCTCGTACATGCGGGCGCTGGAACGCACCTGACGCACCGGCCACCAGCGCGTGCAGCCGCGCAGGAGTACCGTCGCGGCATGGACCTGCACGGATGGATGATCGCCGACCTGGCCTCGGTGCGAACCAAGTTGTTCGACTCGGTGGTGCAGTTGATCCGCCCCGAGCGTTGGCACGAACAGGCCGACGGTGGCGGCAGCACGCTTGCCGGCCTGCTGCTGCACCTGGCCCGCCACCAAGACCTCGCCGTCAACGTCGCGATCCGCAATCACGCGCCGCTGTTCGCCGAGTACCGCTCCGAACTGGGCCTGGCCGCGGCAGGCCCAGGCGTCGCGCTCTCCGAGCGGGAAGACCGGGCCCTCACCGCACAGGTGCCGGCCGATGCGCTGCTGCACTACGTCACCGCGGTGTTCGACCGCACCGCCGAGTGGTTGGAACCGCTGGGTTCGCTGGCGCTCGACATCGAGCCCAACACCGCCTACCGCCTGACCCACCGCGGCGGGCTGGACGCCGACGAACTGCCGTGGCTGTACACGATGTGGGAGGGCAAGGCGTTGTGGTGGTTGGTGCAGTGGCCGGTGATCGGCCACGGCCATGCGCACGTTGGCGAGGCCATCGCGCTGCGCAACCGCCTGGGCCTCAGCCCGTTCTGACCTGGCGGACCTCCCGCACAGCGGGACGATGCAGCCCGAGAAGCCGAGCTCGACTCACGAAGTGGCCCGCACCGGCGCGGTGCGGCGGCCCACCGGCAGCACGCGCAACAGGTGGTGCCACCGGCAGCCGACGCAGGCCTCGACGACGTAGGCGGTCAGTTCGTCGGGCCGGGCGTCGAGCTTCGCCAGTTCGTCGGCGGTGCTGACGCAGCGGCCGTGGGCGGGCAGTCGCGGCCCGAACACGTACGTGACCAGGCGCAGCTCTGGCTCGGCGCAGATGGGGCAGGCGATGGTGGCCGGCGAGCCGATGTTGCGGGCCGCCCGGATGAGCTCGGGGTGGGCATCGCACACCTGATCCTGGCGCATGCGGCCGCGGCGGAACTCGTTGATGAGGTGCCGTCGCGAGAGCCGGTGGTCGACTACTGCTCCAGCGCCACGGAGAGCGCCCACACCGAACGTCATGGCTCGCGAGGCTACCTGGCTGGTTGCCGCCGACCGCCGCCACCCCGCCAGGCTCCCACCGGGCACGCCGGACAACCGGCGCACGTCGATCCGCCACGCCCGCCTGCGCACGGGCCACACTGTGGGCATGAGCATCTGGTACGGCCCCCACGTGGCCGATGACGGCGAGTTGCGGCTGTGTGGCGACGTCGCCGGCAAGCGTGTCATCGAGCTGGGCATTGCACAGGAACCGAACTCCATCGCGATGGCGATCGCCGGCGCGAAGGCCATCGCGGTCGACGCCGATCAGCGCGCCATCGCCACCCTGCGCGCCGCGGCCGAGCGCGCCGAGGTGAGGGTCGAGTGCCACCAGGGCGACCTCGCCGACCTCGGCTTCGCCACCAGCGCCTCGGTCGATCTGGTGGTGGCCGCACACTCGCTCACCGCTGTCGACGACCTGCCCCGCGTGCTGCGCCAGGTCCATCGTGTGCTGAAGCCGGGGGCGCCGTTCGTGGTGGCCACCACCCACCCGGTGGCCGCGATGTTCACCAACGACGCCACCGCCACGTACGCCTACGGCGCGGGGGCCAGCACGTTCGCCGAGCTGTACATGGCCTTCGAGCGCAGCAACTTCCACCTCGACATGGTGCACGAGCTGCCCGATCGCCGGGTGCGCGACCCGCTGTGCCCCAGCGTGCTCGTGCTGCGGGCCCGCAAACAAGGCGTCTGACGAGGCGTGCTGCCTCAGATCAGCGAGTACTCGTTCTCCACCAGCTCGGCGGGGCGGGGGCGGCCGAACAGGTAGCCCTGGCCGCGATCGCAGCCGATCTCGCGCAGGCGCGACAGCTGCAGCGGCGTCTCCACCCCTTCGGCCACCACCGACAGGCCCAGCGAGTGCCCCAGGTTCACCACGGCCTCCACGATCGTCGAGTCTTCCTGGTCGATGCCGAGGCCGTTGACGAACGTGCGGTCCACCTTGATCGCCTCCACCGGGAAGCGCTTCAGGTAGGTGAGCGACGAGTAGCCGGTGCCGAAGTCGTCGACGGCCAGGTGCAGGCCGAGACTGCGCAGCTCGCGCAGCGCGATGGTGGCCGCCTTCACGTCGGCCATCAGGGCAGTCTCGGTGATCTCCAACCACAGTGCGCCGGCCGACACCCCGGCCTCGGCCAGGGCCTCCGCGACCACGTCGACGAGATGGGTGTCCATCAGCTGGCGCACGCTGACGTTGACCGACACCGACAGGTCGGAGAATCGCTGGGTGGCGTTGCGCCACTGGCCCAACTGCACCAGCGAGGCGCGCAGCACTGCCGCGCCCACCTCGCCGATCAGGCCCGTCTCCTCGGCCATCGGCAGGAACTGCTCGGGGCCGAGCAACCCGCGGTCGGGGTGGCGCCAGCGGGCCAGCACCTCGAACCCCACCAGGTGCCCGTTGCCCAGCTGCACGATCGGCTGGTAGTACGGCACGATCTCGCCGCGCTCGAGGCCGCGGCGCAACTCGTTGGTGGTGCGCAACGTCAGCACCGTGGCGTCGTGGCTGCCGGGGGCGAACACCTCCACGCAGTCGCGGCCGCGGGCCTTGGCGCGGTACATCGCGGCGTCGGCGTCGCGCAGCATCTCGGTGGTGGTGACACCGGTGCGGTCGCTGATGGTGATGCCGATGCTGGCGGTGACGAACAGCTCGGCGCCGTCGATCACCAACGGCTGCGCGATCTGCTCGCGCAGCTGCTCGGCCACCTCGAACGGGTCGTAGGTGCCGCTGACGTCGCGCAGCATGACGATGAACTCGTCGCCGCCGAAGCGACCGAGCATGTCGCGATCGCGCAC
>JAUSLQ010000046.1 GCA_030645675.1 Actinomycetota bacterium
TGTGCACCTTCAGGATCGCCAGGCGCTCTTCGTTCTCCGGCAGCGGCACCACGATCTGACGGTCGAAGCGGCCGGGGCGGAGCAACGCCGGGTCGAGGATGTCGGGGCGGTTGGTGGCGGCGAGGATGACGATGCCCTCGCTGGTCTCGAAGCCGTCCATCTCGGCGAGCATCTGGTTCAGCGTCTGCTCGCGCTCGTCGTGCCCGCCGCCCAGGCCGGCGCCGCGCTTGCGGCCGATGGAGTCGATCTCGTCGATGAAGATGATTGCCCGGCCCAGCTTGCGGGCCTGGGCGAACAGGTCGCGCACGCGGCTGGCGCCGACGCCCACGAACATCTCCATGAAGTCGCTACCGGTGACCGACAGGAAGCCGACGCCGGCTTCGCCGGCCACCGCACGGGCGAACAGGGTCTTGCCGGTGCCGGGAGGGCCGACCAGCAGCATGCCCTTGGGCACGCGAGCGCCGATCTCGCGGAAGCGCTCGGGCATGCGCAGGAAGTCGACCACTTCCGTGATCTCCTGCTTCACGCCCTCGTAGCCGGCGATGTCGGCAAAGGTGGTGGACGGCTTGTCGGCCTGATAGGCCTTGGCCCGGCTGCGGCCGATGGACATGACGTTGCCCATCTGCCCCTGGGCCCGCTTGTTCATCCAGACGAGGAAGCCGATGATCAGCAGGATCGGCAGCAGCAGGCCGGCCCAGTTGAGCAGCCAGTTGCTGTCGGGCGCCTTGTAGGTGACGTCGACCCCATGCTCTTCGAGCAGGGCCTTGTCGGACTCGAGCGGGTAGTTGTCGCGGACCGTGGCGGTGAACTTGGTGCCGTCGTTCAGTTCGCCGGACATCGAGTTGCTGCCGTTCTCGACGGTGATCTTCTTCACCTGGTCGGACTTCACCAGCGCGATGAACTCGCTGTAGGTCTTGGCCTCGCCGTCGTCGGACGGCCACACCTGGTTGAGCAGCAGGGTGCCGACGAGCACTGCCAGCAGCACGGGGATGGTCCAGCGGGGCCAGCCGGCGCCAGCGGAGCGGCCCTTGCCGCCCGACGGGGGCTGCGGCCCCTGCTGCTGACCGCGCCCGGGGGGAGGCGGAGGAGGCGGCGGGGGGAGATTGCTCATGCGCTAATGCTAGGGGTGAACTCGGGTGTCGGCTCGTCGCGGCCGGTCGGTGCCACGTCGCGCGTCTGTTCGGGAGGGTCCACCACTTCCTGCTCCGCGCGATTTAGCGTGTGCAGCCATGAGCAGGCAGTGTTCGCGCACGGGGTGCGCAGAGTCGGCGGTGGTCACGCTCTCGTACCAGTACGCCCGGTCCATCGTGTGGCTCGACGACCTCATCGGCGAGCGCGACCCGCACACCTACGATCTCTGCCAGCGTCACGGTGCGCGCCTGTCGGTGCCCAACGGTTGGCGGCTGGAAGACCGCCGCACCCGGCGCCAGCTCGTGTACAGCGGCTCGGCGCGCCTGGCCGGCTGAACGGCGACACGGCTGGCCCAAGGTCCGCCGTCGTGCGACACCGTGCGAGATCGTGCGACGTCGCGAGCGGTCCCGCGGGCATGGCGCCGCCCCCGATCAGACGGTTCCGGCCAGTAGGCTCGCCCGACGTGCCCCCCAGCCTGCCTCCTCTGCGCGCGGCCGGCGACCGAGCCGACATCGCCATCAGCGATGCCGTCGCGATCTGGCTCGGCGCCTGGTTGGTCGGCACCCTGCTGGCCGGAGCGATCGGGGGGGCGAGCGGTGCCGACGATCTGGCCTCTGCCGGCCCCGGCTGGCTGGCGGGGGCTCAGCTCGCGGCCTGGACGCCGATGGTGCTCGGCATCTGGTACATCGGCAGGAAGGCCGGCAGCGGCCTGCTGTCGCGCGACTTCGGGATGTCGTTCAGCCCGGTCGATCTGGTGGGCATCCCCCTCGGGGTGCTGACCCAACTGGTGATGGTGCCGCTGGCGTACTGGCCGCTGAAGTCCATCTGGCACGGCACGTTCACGTCCGAGCAGTTGGAGGAACGCGCTCGCACGTTGTACCAGAGCGCGTCCGGCGGCGGGGTGGTGGTGCTGATTCTGGTCGTGGTGGTCGGCGCACCGCTGGTGGAGGAGCTCGCCTACCGAGGGCTGCTGCAAGGTGCGTTCACGCGGCGCTTGAACGACCTGCTGGGCGTGCTCATCGTCGCCGTCTGGTTCGCAGCCATCCACTTCGAGCCGCGCGAACTGCCCGGCCTGTTCGTCGTCGGCATCGTGCTGGGCCTGTGCGCGCAGCGCACCGGCCGGTTGGGCATGGGCGTGGTCGCTCACATGGCGTTCAACGCCACCGGGTTGGCAGTGGTGGCGATGGTGTGACACCCGAAACCGCCGTCCGCGTGGAAGGATGCCTCCCGGCATGACCGAGCAGACCACCGCTGATCCCGACTCCGAACCGTCGCCCGGGCCCCACGAGGGTGCGGTCCCGCCCGCCCCGCGCCCGGAGCCCGACGACCACTTCGCCACGACCGACCTCGCGGCCGGCGGCCCGCCCGTCGACGGGTACGGCAACGCGTACGACAACTCCTACGAGAACAGCTACGACAACCGCTACGACAACAGCTACGACAACCGCTACGACAACCCGTCGGCGTACGTGCCGGCCGGCCCTCCGTCGCTGTTGCAGCGCATCGCCCTGCGCATCGTGCGCCGGCCGATGAACTGGCTGAACTCCCCGTGGCCGGCCGAGCGGGTGGTGCAGTACCTCACCGCGCTGGTGGTGGTTGGCGGGTGCACCACGGTGATGTTGCAGATCATCCACGTGCCGTTGGTGTTCACCAACAACACGCCCACCGGCGGCGACATGGGGGCCCACGTGATGGGGCCCGCGTACCTGCGCGACAACCTGCTGTCGAACGGGCAGCTCAGTGGCTGGAGCAACTACTGGTACAACGGCTTCCCGATGTACCGCTTCTACATGGTGGTGCCGGCGCTGATGATCGTGCTGCTGAACCTCGTGTTCCCGTACGGAATCGCGTTCAAGATCGTGGCCTGCCTGGGCATCGTGTCGCTGCCGTTCTGCTGCTGGGCGTTCGGCCGCCTCGCCCGCTTCCGCTACCCGCTGCCCGAGCTGTTCGCTCTGGCCGCACTGCTGTTCCTGTTCGACGAGAGCTTCACCATCTACGGCGGCAACGTGCCCAGCACGATGGCCGGCGAGTTCTCGTTCTCCATCGCGCTGTCGTTCGGCATCCTCGGGTTGGGCCTGTTCGCCCGCGGCCTGGAGACAGGCAAGCACCGCAACTGGACCGCCATCGTCATCGCACTGTCCATGCTGTCGCACGGCATCGTCCTGATCTTCGTGGCGCTCGCCATGTTGCTGATGTGGCTGGTCTGGATGGACAAGACGCGTTTCATCTACGGCCTGACCACCGGGCTCACCGCCGTCGCGCTCAGCGGGTTCTGGGTGCTGCCGTTCGTGCAGAACCACGCCTACATGACCGACATGAAGTACCGCGGCAAGCCCGACGGCTCGGGCGAGAGCTTCTGGATGCTGTTCTTCGATCTCAGCCCGTTCTGGAACATCGTCGTCACCGGCTTCGCCCTGGTGGGGTTCTTCAGCAGTGTCGCCCGGCGGCACCTCAACGGCGCGTGGCTGGGCATCACCTGTTTCGCGCTGGTGGCGATGGTGTTCCTCACCAAGGAGAGCCTGCCGGTCATCGGCTTGCTGTGGAACGTGCGCCTGCTGCCGTTCTTCTACCTGTTGCGCTTCATGCTGATGATGGTCGGCATCTACGACACGGTCGAGATCGTGCAGAAGGGCATGCGCCTGCGCCAGCTGACGCCGCGCGAGCGCTCGTACACCGGGCTTGCCGCCGCTGCGGTCATCCTGCTGGTGGTCGGTGTCGTCGAGCTGTTCTTCTTCAAGGAGATGCCGGGCGCCCGCGAGACCGACAAGGACGGGCAGCGCACCTACTCGTGGGGGATCGGTGGCTGGGACCCGATCAACGTGTCGGTCAGCGGCAAGACCGACGCGTACAGCGACGGCTGGACCCGGTACAACTTCATGGGCTACGAGGGGCGCGACTACTACGGCGAGTACCACGACCTGGTGATGAAGATGGACGAGATCGGCAAAGACCCCGACTACGGGTGCGGTCGCGCGCTGTGGGAGGTCAACGGCGAGAACGGCCTGTACGGCACCACGATGGCCCTGATGCTGCTGCCGCACTGGACCAACGGCTGCATCGCCAGCGAGGAGGGCCTGTTCTTCGAGGCCTCGGGCACCACGCCGTACCACTTCCTCACCGCGGCGGCGATGAGCGCCAACAGCTCGAACCCGGTGCGCGAACTTCGCTACGTGGACAACAATGCCGCCGTCGGCGTGCCGCTGATGCAGAAGATGGGCGTCGACTACCTGATGGTGTTCACCGAGGCCGCACGCGCGCAGGCCGACGCCCGCGGCGACCTGTCGTTCATCACGGCGGTGGGCCCGTGGAAGATCTACGAGGTCGCCGACAGCGAGGTCGTGGTGCCGCTGACGGTGCAGCCGGTGGTGGTGAACGGCCGCGGCGGCGACCAGCGCGAACGCAACCTGGAACTGGGCACCAGCTGGTTCCAGAACCCCGAGGAATGGGCGGCCATCCCGGCCGACGATGGCCCCGCCGAGTGGCAGCGCATCGACGTCGCTGTCGACATGACGCGTCGGGTCGGCAACGCCCCGCTCGAGCCCGGTCGTAAGGTCGACATCGTCGTGCCTGCCGACACGATCGAGCCGGTGCAGCTGCCGGCGAACACCGTCACCAACTTCGTGATGGGCGACCAAGACCTGAGCTTCGACGTCACGCAGATCGGCGTGCCGGTGCTGGTGAAGGTCAGCTACTTCCCGAACTGGCAGGTCGAGGGCGCCGACGGGCCGTACCGCATCGCCCCCAACTTCATGGTGGTGGTGCCCACGTCCACCCACGTGTACATGCACTACGACTCGTCCAGCAGCGACTACGTCGCGTACCTCGTCACCCTGCTGGGCATCGGTTTGCTGGTGTTCTGGCGGGTGAAGGGCGACGTGGTGCACCGCAGTGCGCACCCGTTCCTCACCACCCCGATGGCCGACGACTGGTCCGGCCCCGCCGGCTGGCGCGACGAGCCGACGGTGTGGCTGCCCGACGGCTCGCCGCCGGGGTGGGAACCCGGCGGGCAGCTGCCGGGCGCCGGCCCGGCTGCCGAGCCGAGAGCGGAGCCGGCTGCCAGCGACGGCAACAGCGACGGCAGCGCGCCCGCTCCGTACGGCGCACCCACCAGCACCGAGGAACTGGTGCTGCCCCCCGCCGCCGCTCACAGCAGCAATCGTGACAACGACGACGACAACGAAAACGACAACGACAACGACAACGACAGCGACAGCGACAACGACAGCCCGTGGCGGCGGGCCGACGAGGGCACGCCGACCCCTCCCGATAGCGTGTGACGTCGCATGTCTTCCACCGATCCCCGGGTGCTCGATGACATCGTGAAGGCGTACGACGTACGCGGCACGGTGCCCGATCAGCTCAACACCGACATCGCCTACGCCCTCGGCGTCGGCTTTGCCCGCTTCGTCGACGCGCCGCGTGTGCTGGTCGCACGCGACATGCGCCCGTCCGGCCCCGAGCTGGTCGAGGCGTTCTCCCGTGGCGTGATGGAGCAGGGCCTCGACGTGGTCGATCTCGGCCTGGCCAGCACCGACCTGATGTACTTCGCCGCCGGCACGCTCGACGCGCCGGGGGCCATGTTCACGGCCTCGCACAACCCGGCGCAGTACAACGGCGTCAAGTTCTGCCTGTCCGGCGCGCGCCCGGTCGGTGTCGACACCGGCCTCGACGTGGTGAAGGCGACTGCCGCCGAGGTGTTGTCCGGTCGCGGCCCCCTGCCGGCAGCGACAGCGGGCTCTGCCAGCAGCCGCAACCTGCTGGAGGCTTTCGCCGATCACGTGGTGTCGTTCATCGATGTCGCTGCCCTGCGCCCGCTTCGCGTCGTGGCCGACACGGCCAACGGCATGGGTGGCCTGGTGGTGCCGGCAGTGTTCGAGCGCCTGCCGCAGATCACGCTGGAAGTGATGTACGGCGAGCTCGACGGCACGTTCCCCAACCACCCCGCCGATCCGTTGCAGCCCGCCAACCAGCGCGACCTGCAGGCCCGCGTGGTGGCCGGCGGCTTCGACATCGGCCTCGCCTTCGACGGCGACGCCGACCGGGTGTTCGTGGTCGACGAAGCCGGCCGCGGCCTCAGCGGCAGCACCACCACGGCCCTGCTGGCCGCCGGTGTGCTGCGCAGCAACCCCGGCGCCACCGTCCTGCACAACCTCATCTGCTCGCGCGCGGTGCCGGAAGTCATCCGCGAGCACGGCGGCGTGCCCGTGCGCACCAAGGTCGGCCACAGCTTCATCAAGCAGCAGATGGCCGAAACCGGTGCGGTGTTCGGTGGCGAGCACTCGGCCCACTACTACTTCCTGAAGAACTTCCGTGCCGACAGCGGCCTCATCGCCAGCCTGCTGGTGCTGAACGAGGTCAGCCTGGCCCATAGCGACCTGTCGGTCGTGCGCAAGCCGTTCGAGCGCTACTCGTCCAGTGGTGAGATCAACACCCATGTGGCCGACACCCAGGCGGTCATCGCTCACGTCGCCGGTGTGTTCGGCCAGTTCGCCCAAGACCATCTCGACGGGCTCACCGTGGACTGTGGCCCGTGGTGGTTCAACCTGCGTCCCTCGAACACCGAGCCGCTGCTGCGCCTGAACCTCGAGGCGCCCACCCGCGACGAGTGCGATCAGCACGTCGCCGAGCTGCTCGCGCTGATCACCAGCCTGTAAGCCGCCCAGAAGGAGACTCTGTCATGGCACTGGATCCCCGCTTGCTGGCCGTGCTGGCCTGCCCCGTCGACAAAGGCCCGCTGTACTACCTGGGCGACGACGGCGGGCTGTACAACCCGCGCCTGCGCCGCCGCTACCTGGTGCGCGACGGCATCCCCGTGATGCTGCCCGACGAGGCCGAAACCGTCGCCGAAGGCGAGGCCGCGGCACTCGACGCACGCATCGCGGCGGGCGAGCTGCCCCCCACTTTCGTAGCCTGATCGTCATAATCGGGCCATCGCTGCTAGTCTGGTGAGAGGGCGCGACGGTCTGGCCGAATCCGGCATGGTCGAGAAGATTGGTGTTCGCATGAAGCTTTCAGTCCCGTTCCGGCGTGTCGCTGCACTTGCCGTGTTCGCTACTGCCACGGTTGTCGTGCCAGTGGTGTCCACCTCCTCGCCCGCCGCGGCCGCCTGCACGTGGTGCGCCGGTGGCGAGTACCACCCGCTCACGCCGGCGCGCATCTTCGATTCTCGCCCCGCAGACGCGAACAACCCGAACCGGCCGATCAACGACGTCGCCCCGCTCGGGGCCAAGCCGCTCAGCACCGCCGACCCCACGTTCAACATCCAGTTGCTGGGCGAGGGCGGCGTGCCCGCCGTCGCCGGCGACGTGCTGGCCGTGGTGGTCAGCATCACCATCATCGGCCCGTCGCAGGCAGGCAACCTGGCCGCCTATCCGATGGGTGCATCGTCGCCGTCGTCGCTGCTCAACTTCCGCGCCGGGCAGACAGTTCCCAACCTGGCCGTGGTGCGCGCCGGCACCAACGGCAAGCTCACCATCCGCATCCACGGCGTCGCCACCGGCACCGCCCACGTCCTGGTCGACGTGTCCGGCTGGTTCTCCACCAGCACCTACGACGCCGACACGCCGGGCGACGAATCCGACGAGCGTGGCGCCCGGCTGATCAGCGTCAACCCCGGCCGCCTGCTCGACACGCGGCCCAACCCGGTCGGCCCCGGTGGGCAGGTCACGTTGCAGATCCGAGGCGCCGACACCGTGGCCGCCCCGATCGTCAACGACATCGTGCCGAACAACGGCAACGTCGTCGGCGTGCTGCTGAACGTCACCGCCGCCCGCCCGACCGCCAACACGTTCGTGGCGGTGCTGCCCGATGCCCCGGTGGGGCAACCCACCACGTCGAACCTCAACCTGGTGCCACTGCAGACCAAGGCCAACCTGGTGATGGTGCCGGTTGGCGCCGATGGGGCGATCCACCTGTACAACAACGCCGGCAACACCAACCTGGTGGTCGACGTGATGGGCTACCTGTTGGCCGGCACCTCGGAGGCAACCCGGGCTGGGCGAGTGATCCCGCTCACCGCCCCGTTCCGCGTGTTCGACACGCGGCAGGCCGCCTTCGGCGCCGCCCCGTTGGGGCCGGGCCAGGCCGAAGACTGGAGCTTCGCCTCCTTCGCCAACAGCGTGACAGTCGGTGCCGAGCAGGTCGGCAACCAGTCGGCGCTGCTGGGCAACCTGACCAACGCCTCGCTCGTACGGCAGTACCCGACGGTGGCCGTCGAGCCCAGCTACCTGACGGTGTACCCGGCCGATTCGCCCTCGCTGCCGGTGGTCTCGAACCTGAACAGCGTGGAGGTGGGCGCGGTGCCCAACATGGCGCTGGTCAAGTACGGCGCCAACCAGACCGTGCGGGTGTTCAACGCCAAGGGCTACGCGCACTACATCCTCGATGTCAGTGCCGTCGTCTTGGCCGACTGACCACGTACAATGAGGTCCTGCTCGGGCTGATCAGAGAGCTGCCTGCTGGCACCGGCCCGGTTCCAACCCTGTCTCGTTTCCTGGAGGGAACCACCATGTCGTCGCTCGCAGCGCGCCGCGATTTCCGCGTCGCCGATCTCTCACTCGCCCCGTTCGGTCGCAAGGAGATCCACCTTGCCGAACACGAGATGCCCGGCTTGCGCGCGTTGCGCAAGGAGTTCGGGCCCACGAAGCCGCTGGCCGGCGCCCGCATCTCGGGCAGCCTGCACATGACCATCCAGACCGCCGTGCTCATCGAGACCCTGGTCGAGCTCGGCGCCGAGGTGCGCTGGGCCAGCTGCAACATCTTCTCCACGCAGGACCACGCCGCGGCTGCGGTCGTCGTCGGCCCCCACGGCACCCCCGAAGATCCGCAGGGTGTGCCGGTGTTCGCCTGGAAGGGCGAGACACTGGAGGAGTACTGGTGGTGCACCGACCAGATGATGTCGTGGCCGGCCGCGGCAGACGGCACACCTGTCGAGGCGAACATGATCCTCGACGACGGCGGCGACGCCACGCTGCTGCTGCACAAGGGCGTCGAGTTCGAGAAGAGCGGCGAGGTCCCCGACCCGACGTCCGCCTCGAACGCCGAGTTCGCGATCGTGCTCGGCCTGCTGCAGCGCAGCCTGAAGACCGACCCGACGAAGTGGACCCGCATGGCCGCGGAGATCAAGGGCGTCACCGAGGAGACCACCACCGGCGTGATGCGCCTCTACAAGATGCACGAGCGCGGCGAGCTGTTGTTCCCCGCCATCAACGTCAACGACTCGGTCACCAAGAGCAAGTTCGACAACCTGTACGGCTGCCGC
>JAUSLQ010000077.1 GCA_030645675.1 Actinomycetota bacterium
CCCAGCACGATGCGGCCGTACATGGCGATGAAGCGGCGGTAGCTGTCGAACGCGAAGCGCTCGTCGTTGGTGACGCGGGCGAGACCCTTCACGCTCTCGTCGTTGAGGCCCAGGTTGAGCACCGTGTCCATCATGCCCGGCATGGAGAACTTGGCGCCGGAGCGCACCGACACCAGCAGCGGGTCGAACGGGTCGCCCAGCTTGCGGCCCATCGTCTTCTCCAGCTTGAACACGTGCGCGGCGATCTCGGCGTCGAGGCCGTGCGGCCAGCCTTCGCGCATGTAGGCCCGGCACGCATCCGTGGTGATGGTGAAGCCCGGCGGAACCGGCAGCTTCAGGACGCTGGTCATCTCAGCGAGGTTGGCGCCCTTTCCACCAAGAAGGTCCTTGTACTCCATGGGAGGGCGGCGGTGCTTGTGGTCGAAGGCGTAGACGTATGACACGAGGCTGCAGTCTACGGCGCACGTGCCGATCTGCAGGGGTTTCGAGCCCGTAGGATCACCGCGTGTCACGTTCCGCTGCTGCGTTCCGACTGTTCGGGTTCCCCGTGCACGTGCGCAGCGGGTTCCTGTTGTTCAGCGTGCTGATCGTCCTGGTGAACGGAACCGACCTCGGCCTGTGGCTGGCCGGCTGGATGGCGGCGTTCACGTTGCTGCACGAGCTGGGCCACGCCTTCGCCGCCAGGGCCACCGGGGCGCGGGCCGAGATCTCGCTCGACTTCATGGCCGGGTACGCCGCGTTCGTGCCCACCCGCACGTTGTCGCGGTGGGAACGCGCCGGCATCTCGTTCGCCGGCCCTGCGGTACAGATCGCGGTGGGCACCGCCGTGTACCTGGCGGTCCACGGCAGCTTCACCTGGCCCAACGCCGACGACCACCTGCAGATCGCCGTGCTGTGGGCCGGTCCCGCGATCGGGTTGTTCAACCTCATCCCGATCCTGCCGTTCGACGGGGGCAACATCCTCGAGCAGGCCATCAGCGCCTTCGCACCCACTCGTGCCCGGACGATCATGATGGTCTTCACCATCGCGTTGGTCGCCGGTGCCATCGGGCTCACGTTCGTGTACGACGGCATGCGGCCGTACATCGTGTTCATGATCTTCCCGCTGCTGTCGGTGGCACAGATGGCCACTGCCGGCAAGACCGCGAGCAACAGGGCCAGCACCGAACAGACTGCCGCCCGTGCCGAGGCCCTGGCGTGGGTCACCGGCGACGTGACGGCGTTCCCCGCCGGGCAGCTGCCCTCGCCGTGGTTCCGCGCCCACCAACAACTGCAGCAGGGCCGGCCCGACATCGCACGCGAGGTGCTGCTGGCCGACTTCGCCGACACCCGCCCGCCCAGCTGGTGGCCGCCCGACGCAGCGCCGCTGCGAGCACTGGCCGACGTGGTGGCGCTGCTGCCGCGGCCGCTGCCGCAGGGCCAGCCGTTCCGCATGTTCGTGCTGTCGGAGATGCTGTTGCGGCTGGGCGAGTTCCACGACGCAGGCCACTACGCGGCGGGCGCGTACGGCCACCATCGCACGGCGCTGCTGGCCCTGCACGTGTCGCGTGCCGCAGCCGCGCTGGGCGACCGGCCGACCGCACTTGCTTGGCTGCGCACCGCTGCGACCACGGCCCCGCCCGACGCGCTGCGGTTCGCCGTCTCCTCGGCCACCGAGTTCGACGGCTTGCGCCACGACCCCGAGTTCGCCGCCGCCGTCAGCGGCTGACGTCCGGGGCGAACGCCGTCGCCTCAGTGGGGCAGCGCGCTGCGCTTCACGTACGCGAGCGCGACCCGGCCGGCCACGGAGGTGATGGTTGCCAGCCCCTGCTGCTCCAGCGCGTGCGCCTCGGCCAGCTCCAGTCGCTGCAGCAGCCGCGGCGCCGTGGCCCCACGGCTGTCCATCCGCTCGACCAGCTCCTGCCCCGGGTAGCAGCCCTTGGTGAAGCTGACCGCCACGCCGGTGACCCCCGTCTCGGCCGGGATGGTGTCGCCGGGCACGATCTCGCTGCCCATCTGCGGCCACGCAGCGTCGACCCGTGCGGCCAGCAACTGCTCGGCCGTACCCGTGGATGCGCCGTCCGGCGGCTGCGGCGCTGCACCCAGCAGATCCACTCCCCCGCCCCACGAGGCAAGCCCGGGCACCGCCTCCGCGCCCTCGCCGCGCACCGCCAGGCAGCGCCACGGCAGCACCTCGATCTCGGCCTTCACTCGGATCCTGAAGCGGTTCAGGCGGGCTACGAGCACCTCGCCGAACCCGGCGTCGGTGTCGAGCACGAACGTGTCGTCGGCCGTGCGCCACACCCGGGCGAGCACCTCCACCTTGCCCGTGGGCTGCAGCACGAACGACCACACGCTGTCGCCCACCTGCAGCGGCCGCAGGTCTTGCGACAGCTGCGAGTGCAGGTAGGTGAACGCATCGGGCCCGGCCGCCTGAACCGTGTCGCGTGGGTACTCACAGCAGAACATGGCGACAGTGTCGCAGCCACGCGAGCACGTGACACACTGCAGAGATGGAATCCGAAGTCGTCGTCCGCCGCGTCAGCGACGGCCTGCAGCAGACCTTTCGTCGCCTCGGCACCCTGGCCAGCGGTATCGCCGTGGTGGCCTTCCTGGTGGGCCTGGCCACGTTCGCCACCGGTTGGTGGGTCTTCGACGGCAGCCGCGGCGCGTGGCTGGTGGTCGGCGGCCTGCTGTGCCTGGTGCCGGTGCTGGCCGCGCTGTACGCCCGCTTCCTCGTGCGCTCCACCGCCAAGCACTCACCCGAACTGGTGCAGAACGTGCGATCGTTCCTGGACACCGGGGTGAAGTCGGCGAAGGTGCTGGTCGACCACGACAGCGGCCAGCCGATCGGCGCCTACGCGAAGAGCTTCGGCGAGATGCGCGGCGAGCTGACCCAGCGGCGCAGGGAGCTGCCCGCGCTGTTCGCCGGCGTGCAGGCCATCACCAAGGTGCCCGGCCTGGCGGCGCTGGCGGTGCTGGGCACCGTCGGCATCGGCATCCTGGGCACGATCCTGCTGCTCGGCGGCCTGATCGACTGAAGCCGCCGACCGTCGGCCGGCCGCGTCAGCGGGCTCACCGACCGGGCCCGCACCGACCGGGCCGGGTTCAGCGAACAGCGCGCCGCTGAGCGGTCATCCGCCGGGCGGCGGGCACCGCGGCCAGCAGCGCCGCTGCCTTGTTGCGGCACTCCAGGTCTTCATCGTCGGGCACCGAATCGGCGACGATGCCGGCACCGGCCTGGAACGACGCCCCGTGCGCCCCCACGAACATCGTGCGGATGGCGATGGCCGTGTCGAGGTTGCCGCTGAAGTCGACGTAACCGACGACGCCCGCGTACGGGCCTCGCTTCACCGGCTCGAGCTCGTCGATGATCTCCATCGCACGTACCTTCGGCGCCCCGCTGACAGTGCCGGCGGGCAACGTGGCACGCAGCACGTCGATGGGGGTCTTGCCCTCCACCAGCTCGCCGCTGACCTGCGAGGTCAGGTGCATCACGTGGCTGTAGCGCTCGAGGCTCATCAGCTCGTCGACGTGCACAGTGCCGAACTGCGCCACCCGGCCCACGTCGTTGCGGGCGAGGTCGACCAGCATGATGTGCTCGGCCACCTCCTTCGGGTTCTCCTTCAGCTCGCCGGCCATGCGGCGATCGTCGTCGTCGTTGCGGCCGCGACGGCGGGTGCCGGCGATGGGGCGGCTGATCACCTTGCGGCCCAACACCTGCACCATCGGCTCGGGTGAGCTGCCGGCGAGGGTGATGTCGGGGTGGCGCAGGAAGTACATGTACGGGCTGGGGGTCACCTGCCGCAGCACACGGTAGAAGACTAACGGGTCGGCTTGCAGGTCGATGTCGTACCGCTGGGCGAGCACCACCTGGAAGATGTCGCCGGCGAGGATGTGCTCCTTCGCCACCTCCACGGCCTTCTGGTACACGCCACCGGCCATCGTGCTGCGCACCTCCGGCGGCACCTCACCCGGCTGCGGTGGTTCGACCGCAGGCGCAGCCAGCGGCAGCGACAGCTTGTCGACTGCCAGTTGCACCCGCTGGCAGGCCAGGTCGTACTCGCGGTCCACGCCCTCGGTGTCCATGTGCAGCACGGGCACGCTCTCGATCAGGTACACCCGTTGGCGCCAGTGGTCGAACGCGGCGAGCGAGCCGATGATGCTCATCACCGCATCAGGCAGGTGGCGGTCGTCGTCGGCTGCCTGCGGCAGGTGCTCGACCTCGCGCACGATGTCGTAGCCGAGGTAGCCCATCACGCCGCCCTGCAGCGGTGGCAGCTCGGGGACGATGGGCGCCTTGTACGCCTCGATGATCGCGTCGAGTGCGCAGAGCATGCCGCGGTCGAGCGGGATGTCGGCGCTGAGGTGCTGCCCCTTGATCTCGATCAGGCCGTCGCGCAGCTCCAGCGTGGCCACGGGGTCGTGGCCGACGAAGCTGTAGCGCGCCCACCGTTCGCCGTGCTCGACGGACTCCAGCAGGAACCCGTCGCCGTCGCCCACCAGCTTCAGATAGGCCGCCACCGGGGTCTCCAGGTCGCCCAGCACCTCGGCCCACACGGGCACCACGGTGTGCTCGGCGGCCAGTGCGTGGAACTCCTCGCGCGACGGCCGCATGGTGGCCGCGGCGCCCAGGCCGCTGCTCATCGCTCGGGGCCGAACGGGCGGTAGAAGCACGAGTACTCGCCCGTGTGGCAGGCGCCTTTGCCCTCTTGCTCCACCATGAACAGCAAGGTGTCGCCGTCGCAGTCGTAGTAGCCCTCGCGCAC
>JAUSLQ010000084.1 GCA_030645675.1 Actinomycetota bacterium
TGCGCCTCGCGCTTGCCGGCGCGCACGGTGCGGGTGGCGTACCGCTGCTTGCGGGTAACCGGATCGGCGCCGAGGTAGACCCTCAGCTCCCAGCCATCTCCCCGTTGGCGGATGAGCCCCTTCATGGCCGTACCCCCTGACATACACTGGCACGCCATTGGCACCCAGGGGTGAAAAACCAGCGAGCCACTCCGAAGAGTGGCTCTGACCTGGGATTACTTGGCAGCCCCAACGGGATTCGAACCCGTGCCGCCACCTTGAGAGGGTGGTGTCCTAGGCCACTAGACGATGGGGCCAAGCTGCTGCCCTTGCGGGCGGTTTCACTTGCCCTTGCGGGCTGTACAGCACACCGGCTAACCGTTGCGCTCGTTGGGGTGCAAGGAATCGAACCCTGAATAACAGAACCAGAATCTGCTGTGTTGCCAGTTACACCACACCCCAGCGGGTTTCCCCGAAGGGCGCAGTGAGTGTAGCAACGCACCCCTCGATCTCCCACCCGAAAACCGCGAGCGGGCGTCAACCGGTGATCTGCAGCAGGCGATCGAAACCGATGATACGGGCCACCGAGATGCCGGCGGCCTCCTTCACCTCACGCCAGAACACCGTGCCGCCGTGCTCGGGGCTGGTGCGCGTCGGAGAGACGTAGGCCGTCAGCCCCAATTCCTGGCTGATCATGCGGATGCGCAGCGAGTGGTACGGGTCGCTGACCAGTAGCACGCTCTGCAGACCACGGGTGCGCAGCGCATCGCGCGCCTCGCTCAGCGAGCCGTAGGAGGTGCCACCGCCCACCTGCACGATCGCATCGGCGGGCACCCCGCGGTCGACGAGATAGTCGGCAGATGCCTCGGCCTCGGTGAACCGATCGCCCGGCTGATTGGCGCCGGTGGTGATGATCAGCGGCGCCAGGCCCTGCTGCCAGAGCTCGACCACGTGGTCGAGGCGCGATGCCAGCAGCGGCGACGGCCGGCCGTCGTACTGGGCGGCCCCCATGACGACGATGGCATCGACCGGGCGGGCCTGGTCGGTGTTGCCCGTGCGGTAGACCAGCCACAGCGTGACCAGGTAGTACAGCGCGAGCACGCCGGCCACCGCCGCGGCCGTGCGCCGGACAGTGCGCCAGCGGCTACGCCGACGTGACCCGACGGCTTCGGCCCCGCCCTGTTCGGCCCCGGCCTGTTCGGGAGCGACTTCCTCATCGGGCGCGAGCTCTCCGGGAGCGATTACCTCGACACCGACTTGCTCGGCCGGCGGCGCGGCGACATCGACGGCCGGCTGCGCGCCGGGCGGTGCCGGCACATCCGGCTCGGCCCGCTCGGTCAAGCGACTGCGGCCTCTGCCACGCGCATGCGGCGCAGCGACTCGTCGCGACCCAACGCTTCCAGCGCCTCGAACAGCGGTGGGCCAACCGTGCGGCCGGTGACAGCAACGCGCACCGGCGCCTGCGCCTTGCCCAGCTTCAGGCCGTGCGCCTCGCCCGTGATCTCCAAAGTGGCCTTCAGCGCCTCGGCGTTCCACAATGGCAGCACCTCGTAGGCCGCCGTGGAGGCCCGCAGCACGGCCACCGACTCGGGAGCGGCGAACGTCTTCGCCCAGGCAGCCCGGTCGATCACGGGGTCCGCCAGGAACAGGAAGTCGATGACACCAGCGGCATCGGCCAGGGTGACGCATCGCGGCTGGATGTGTGGCGCCATGGCGAGAAACTTGGCCTCGTCGAAGCGGTCGGCGGTGAACGGAGCGTTGTCGGAGAACAGCCACGGCCGGCAGGCCGCCAGGAACTGCTCGGGTGTGAGCATGCGGATGTACTCCCCGTTGAACGCAGCCAGCTTCTTCAGGTCGAAGAACGCCGGTGAGTGGTTCACGTCCTCCAGACGGAAGTCGGCCTGCATCTGTGGCCACTCGGCGATCTCGCTCTCGCCCTTGGGTGTCCAGCCCAGTGTCATCAGGTAGTTCACCATCGCCGCCGACATGTAGCCCTCGTCGCGGTACATCTCCAGCGCCACCTTGTCGCGGCGCTTCGACAGCTTCTTGCGCTGCTCGTTGACCAGCACCGGCACGTGCGCCCACACGGGCGGCTGGTGCCCTAGGGCGCGCCAGATCATCTGCTGCTTGGGTGTGTTGGGCAGGTGCTCTTCGGCGCGCACGACGTGGGTGATGGCCATGGCCTGATCGTCGACCACGTTCGCCAGCAGGAACATCGGGCTGCCGTTGCCGCGCAGCAACACGAAGTCTTCGATCAGCACGTTGTCGAACGCGACCTCACCACGCACCAGATCGTGCACGGTGGTGGTGCCTTCCGGCACCCGGAAGCGCAGCACCCGGCCGGGGCCGTGCTCCAGACCGCGATCGCGCGACCAGCCCTGGTAGCCCTGGTTGCCTTCGGCCTTGTTGCGGGCCTCCACATCGGCGGCGGTCATGTCGCAGTAGTAGGCATCGCCCGACGCGAAGAGTTGCTGGGCCGCGGCCACGTGCTGCTCGGCGTAGTGGCTCTGGAAGTACGGCCCCTCGAAGTGCGGATCGTCGGCGCCGATGCCGATCCAGGCGAGCGCATCGATGATGCCCTGCGTCCACTCGGGCTGGTTGCGGGCCTCGTCGGTGTCTTCGATGCGCAGGACGAACGTGCCACCCTCGCTGTGGGCCAGCGCCCAGTTCCACAGCGCCGTGCGGGCACCACCGACGTGGAAGAAACCCGTGGGAGACGGGGCGAAGCGGTAACGAGGGCCGGTGGTTCGGGGGGAATCCATGCGCCGTCGAGGCTACCTTCCGCCACCCTCGGGGCGGGGCAAGGCCCAGGTGGGCTAGGTCAGCAGGGCCAGGTTGCGCAGCTGGCGCACGGCCACCGACAGGGTGGTGATGTCGTGCGCGTCGACACGGCGCAGCTCGGTGAACATCGCCATCGAGCGGCCGATCATGCGCTCGTTGGTCGACTGCCAATCCGGTACCGATCCGGCCTGCAGTGCATCTTCGGTGAGGTCGGCCATCGCACCCACCAGATCGTCGCGCAGCGCCGACCGCGCTTGCGTCTGCCAGCGAGTGCTGCGCGGCAACCGGCCCACCGCGGTCCACAGCCACTCCAGGTCGAGCACGTCGAACACGTGCCAGTAGGTGGCGGCCACCTCGTGCAGCGGGCGCACGTGCCGGGTGGCCAGCTCGATCATGTCGAAGCCGGTGTGCAGCAGAGGCCATTGGGTGCTGCGCTGCGCGAGGCCCTCGGGTACGCCGGCCGCCAACCGGCCGGCCTCCATGGCGAACACCTGGTCGCGCACGCGGCCGCGCAGCGTGCCCTCCAGCTGCACCAGTGCTCGCATGCCGTCGCGGTAGTCGGCGACCGCTGCGCCGATGTCGAGCGGCAACTTGCGGTGGCGTAGCAGCCACAGGGTGGCCCGCTCGGCCATCGAGCGCAACTCCAGGAACAGATCGATCTGCACATCGAGCTTCACCCGCCCGGTGAGCCCGTCGACCTGATGCCACAGATCGATCAGCCCGAAGACGTCGCGAGCCGCCAGCCATGCCCGCGTGGTGTCGACGACGCCGACGCCGGCTTCCTCGCCCACCCGGTGGTCGAACGAGATGCCCGACAGGTTCACCATCTGGTTGCAGATCATGGTGGCCACGATCTCCCGCCGCAGCCTGTGGCCCAGGATCTGCTCGCGGAACTCCTGCTGCAGCCGTCGCGGGAAGTACCGCACCAGATCGGGTTCCAGGTACGGGCTGTCGGGCAGATCGCTCTTCACCGTCTCGGCCACGTTGGCGGTCTTCGTGTACGCCAGCAGCACGGCGAACTCGGGTGTCGTCAGGCCCTGCCCCGCAGCCTGGCGTTCCGCGATCTGTCGGTCGGTGGGCAGGAACTCCAGCGCTCGGTTCAGCCACCCTTCGCTCTCCAACGAGTTCAGGTAGCGGCTGTGCACGTTCACCATCGGCAGCGCCTGCCGGCGCGCGATCATCAGCGCCAACGTCTGCGCCCTGTTGTCGTCGAGCACCAGCTCGCCGACCTCCTCGGTCATCGAGTGCAGCACCTCGTTGCGCTGCTCCATCGTCAACGCGCCGTTGGCGACGGCGGCGCCCAGCGTGATCTTGATGTTCACTTCGTGGTCGCTGCAGTCGACACCCGCGCTGTTGTCGATCGCGTCGGTGTAGACCAGGCCCCCGGCCAGCGCGTACTCGACACGGCCGCGCTGGGTGAACCCGAGGTTGCCCCCCTCGCCCACCATGCGGCAGCGCAGCTCGGACCCGTTGACGCGCAGGCCGTCGTTGGCGCGATCGCCGACCTCTGCGTGGGTCTCGGAGGCAGCCTTCACGTACGTACCGATGCCACCGTTCCACAGCAGATCCACTGGGGCGCGCAGGATGACGGAGATGAGGTCGTTGGGGGCGAACGTCTCACGGTCGGTGCCCAGCCGTTTGCGGGCCGCCTCGCTGAGCTCGATCGTCTTCAGCGTGCGCGGGTACACGGCGCCGCCGGCGGAGATCAGCGACGAGTCGTAGTCGGCCCAGCTGCTGCGTGGCAGATCGAACAACCGCTGCCGCTCGGCGAACGACATCTGCGGGTCGGGGTTGGGATCGATGAAGATGTGGCGATGGTCGAACGCGGCCACCAGCTTCAGCTGTTCGGAGCGCAGCAGGCCGTTGCCGAACACGTCGCCGCTCATGTCGCCGATGCCGACGACGCTGAGCTCGTCACGCTCGGCATCCTTGCCGATGGCGCCCGCGTGCCGGCGCACGCTCTCCCACGCGCCGCGGGCCGTGATGCCCATTTCCTTGTGGTCGTAGCCGACGCTGCCGCCCGACGCGAAGGCATCGCCCAGCCAGAACTCGTAGTCGGCGGAGATGCCGTTGGCGATGTCGCTGAACGAAGCGGTGCCCTTGTCGGCGGCCACGACCAGGTACGGGTCGTCGCCGTCGAGGCGCACGGTGTGCGGCGGCGGCACCACTGCGTCGCCGACGATGTTGTCGGTGAGGTCGAGCAATCCGGAGATGAACTGCCGGTAGCAGGCCACACCCTCCGCACGCAGGTCGTCAGGGCCGGCGGGGGGCCGCTTCAGCACGAACCCGCCCTTGGCGCCGGTGGGCACGATGACCGCGTTCTTCACGATCTGCGCCTTCACCAGGCCGAGGACCTCGGTGCGGAAGTCTTCCCGGCGGTCGCTCCAGCGGATGCCGCCGCGGGCGATGCGGCCGTTGCGCAGGTGCACTCCTTCCACCCGCGGCGAGCAGACCCAGATCTCGAACATCGGGCGCGGCAGCGGCAGGTCGGGGACCTTGCTGGTGTCGTACTTGAACGCGATGACATCGCGGTGGCCGCCGTTGGGGCCGGGGCGGAACGCATTGGTGCGCACCGTCGCGTCCACCAATGCCAGCAGCGCGCGCAGCGTGCGATCGTCGTCGAGGCTGGGCACGGCGTCGAGCGCATCGACGATGCCCGCTCGCGCGGCGGCCGCGGCCCCAGGCCCGCCTTCGGCGACGGGCGCCGCCTCGGCGACGGGCGCGACGGGTGCGACGGGCGTGACGGGCGTGACGGGCGTGACGGGCGCGCCCGACGCGCCGGCCGCGACATCAGGTTGGAGCGGCATGAAGCGGGCAGTGAACAACTGCACCAGGCCGCGGGCGATGGCACCGTGGCGCGCCAGCGTGGACTCGATGTACTGCTGGCTGAACGGGAAGCCGATCTGGCGCAGGTAGCGGCTGTACGCGCGCAGCACCTCCACCTCGCGGGCGGTCAACCCGGCGAGCAGCACCAGGCGGTTCAGGCCGTCGACCTCGATGGCGGCGTGGAACTCGGCCTCGAAGGCGCGCTGCACCTCCGCGCGGGCGGCAGGGGTCAGCTCGACGCCGCTGGGCACCTCCACGCCCACGTCGTGCAGCCACACGCTGCCGGAGGGAAACGCGAAGTGGAACGCCCGCTCGTCGATGGCCCGGAAGCCCAGGTTGTCCAGCAGGGGCAACAGATCGGCGATGGGCACTGCCGAACCGCAGTGGTACACACGGAACCGCCACTCGTGGGCCGGGGCTTCCGTGAAGTGCATCATCGCCGTTGCGACGCGGGCACCCGCTGCCCCCTCGGCGCACGGCCCTCCGGCGTCGGACAGGCGGGCGACGATGGGCAGGTCGATGGCTGCACTGTTCGGCCAGTTCAGCTCGTCGTACCCGGCCGGCACCACGGGCAGCACCCGCTGCAGCAGCTCGGCTGCAGGCCCGTCACCCAGCCTGGCTGCCAGCACGGCACGTACGGCGTCCGCCCAGTCGGCGGCCACCTGCCCGGCGGTTCCTTGAATGCTCACTGCTTCGTCCCTTCCCGACCACGCTGTCGCGACGTACGCACGGCCAGTGTGCCACAGCGCCGCCCCGTCGTGACCCGTGGGCGAGCCGGGGGTATGTTCCCTGCCATGGCTCAGTCGCAGATCAACGTCCTGGGCGAGGAGCTGCAGTCCTGCTCGCTCGACCCGCTCACCGGCTACTACCGCACAGGATGCTGCGAGAACCACGGCGACGACCCGGGCTTGCACGTCGTGTGCGTCATCTGCACCGACGCGTTCCTGGAGTTCTCCGCGGCCGTGGGCAACGACCTCAGCACGCCGATGCCCCAGTACGGCTTCCCGGGCCTGCAGCCTGGCGATCAGTGGTGCCTGTGCGCCAGCCGCTGGCAGGAAGCGTTCGATGCCGGCAACCCGCCGCAGGTGCGGCTGGCCTCCACCCACGTCTCCGCCCTGGAGTACTGCAACCTGGCAGACCTGAAGGCCCACGCGATCGACGCCGTCCCATGACCACGAGCAGCAGCGTGCATGTTGCCCACGAGGGACCGGTGTGCGTCGTCACCATCGACCGGCCGCAGGTGCGCAACGCCGTCGACGGGCCGACTGCAGCTGCGCTGGCGGAGGCGTTCCGGGCGTTCGATGCCGACGACTCGTCGTCGGTCGCTGTGCTCACCGGCGCCGGTGGCGTGTTCTGCGCTGGGGCCGATCTGAAGGCAATCACCGACGGCCGTGGCAACCGGGTGGAGCGCGATCAAGCGCTGGACGGCCCGATGGGGCCTACCCGCATGCAGCTCGGCAAGCCGGTGATCGCAGCGGTGGAAGGCTTCGCTGTCGCAGGTGGGCTGGAGCTGGCCATCTGGTGCGACCTACGCGTGGCTGCCACCGACGCGGTGTTCGGTGTGTACTGCCGCCGGTGGGGCGTGCCGCTGATCGACGGTGGCACCGTCCGCCTGCCGCGCCTGATCGGCCACAGCCAAGCCCTCGATCTCATCCTCACCGGTCGCGGCGTCAGCGGCGAGGAGGCCGTGCGCATGGGCCTGGTGAACCGTTCGGTGGCGCCCGGCAGCGCGCTGGCCGCAGCGACGGCCCTGGCCCACGAGATCGCCGGGCTGCCGCAGGGGTGCATGCGCCGCGATCGGCAGAGCAGTTACCAGCAGTGGGCCTTACCGTTCGAACAGGCGATGGCCAACGAGACAGCGCTGGGCCTGGAGACCATCCTCAGCGGCGAGACCGCCGCCGGGGCTGCCCGCTTCGCCGGCGGCGAGGGCCGCCACGGCGGCCCCGCCTGACCCGATCAGCCTGCCGGCGGTGCCACTCGCCTGCCGTCGAGCCGGCACGGATCGGCGAAGTTCCACAGCGTGCCGTCCGGGCCGGTGATGGGCGTCGGCGAGTACGACGCGAGGAAGGCCCGGCGGGCGGCAGCGCTGTGGTTCTCGCCGGTGCGGTGGAAGGTGGTGCTGGCCATGGCGACGATGCTGCCGGCCGGAACCTCGAGGGCGTCGCCGGGGTCCGGCCCGTCGTAGCCGACGAGATCGTTCGTCCATCGGTCCTTCATGTGGGTCACCGATCCGGGCTGGGGCTGGCGACTGCGGGGCAGCACGCACAAGGTGCCGTTGGCGACGGTCATGTCGTCGAGCGCCACCCACAGGCTGATGTACGGATCGTGGGGGTGCCCCATCACGTAGCCGCCGTCCTGGTGCCAAGCCATCGGCATGCCCACCTCCGGCGGCTTCACCACGAACAACTCGAGAAACAGGTACACGTCGGGGCCCAACAGCGACGCGGCGATGTCGACCATCGCGTCGTCGAACAGGAAGCGGTGGAGGAACGGCGAGTCCTGGTACGGCGCGTGGAGGAAGTACCGGCGATCGCGGTGCGACAGGCCCAGCGTCTGGGCACCGACGGCATCCATCGTGGCGACCATCTCCGTCAGCCGCCGTTCGCACTCGGCCCGCAGGCCGGCCAGCTCGTCGGCGGTCAGCACCGCCGGCAGCACCAGGTAGCCCTCACGCCGGAACTCGGCGACCTGGTAGTCGGTCAGCGGCACGCGGGTCACGCTAACCGGGCGATGCTCTCGGGGTAGCGTCTGGCGGATGCCCGGTGTGCCGCTCGTCGACCTGACCCGATGGCTCGACGGCAGCGACCGACCGATCGTTGCGGCCGCGGTCGACGATGCGCTGGCGAAGGTGGGCTTCTTCCTCGTCGTCGGCCACGGCGTGGACCCGGGCCTGATCGCCCACACACGTTCGCTGTTCCACGAGTTCTTCCACCTCCCGGCCGAGCAGAAGGCAGCGGTGCGCATGCCGCAGCTCGGCATGGCCGGCTGGGCGCCGATGGGCATGGAGGCCAACGGCTACTCGTTCGGGCACGAGACCCCGCCCGACATGAAGGAGAGCTACCGGCTGGGCGCGCATGTGCTGCCGGGCCGCGTCGCGCAGCGCGGCGAGAACGTGTGGCCGATCGTCCCGCACGGCTTCCGGGAAACCGTCGTGGAGTACCTCGCCGAGGTCGACCGCGTGCACCTGGAGCTGTTGCGGGTGTGCGCGGCCGCGGCGGGCCTGGCCGACCACGAGACGTTCGCCCGCCACGCGCTGCGCAACGACAACACGTTGAACGTGAACTGGTACCCGCCCGTCGCTTACGTCGGCGAGCCGCGCCTGAACCAGTACCGCATCGGCCCGCACACCGACTTCGGCACCCTGACGCTGCTGCACCGCCAGCCCGGTTCGTCGGCGCTGCAGGTGCAGTTGCCCGACGGCCAGTGGGTGGAAGCTCCCGTGCGCGACGACGCGTTCACGGTGAACTGCGGCGACATCCTGGCGCACTGGGTAGGCGGCCGCTGGCGCTCCGCGATCCACCGCATCCCCGCACCAGTGGGGCCCGAGGCCGAGCACGAGCTGCTGTCGGTGGTGTACTTCTGCGATCCCGACGCGGACACCACGATCGTGCCCGTCAACGGCGACGGCCCAGCGGTGAACGCCGGCGAGTACCTGCGGGCGAAGATCGCGGCGATCTCCATGCCGGCCGCAGACTGAGTACCCTGGCGGCGTGCAGCAACCCCCTGCCATCGCTCTCGCCCCCGCCAAGCCGTTGCTGCGCGGGTGGTCGCACCTGGTGTCGTTCCCGGTGTGGGTGGTGGTGGGCGTCACCACCATCCTGCTCGTCAACATCCCGCCGTCGGGCCGCGTGCTGCTGGCCATCTACGTGGGGGGCACGGGCGTGATGTTCGGGGTGTCGGCGATGTACCACCGCGGCCGTTGGCAACCGCCCGCGCAGGCGCTGATGCAGAAGCTCGACCGGTCAGCCATCTTCCTCGCCATCGCCGGCGGCTACACGCCCGTCGCCGTGGTGTGCCTGAACGGCGGGCTGCGCGTGGTCATGCTCTCGCTGGCGTGGGGCGGCGCGGCCATCGGCATCGCGATCCAGTGGCTGCCCAGCGTGCCGAAGGCGTGGCGCGGGGCCAGCTACATCATCGTCAGCTGGACTGCCCTGTTCGTCTTCCCGCAGCTGTCGGCCGGCCTCGGGCCGCTGGGCTTCTGGCTGATCGTCGCCGGCGGCGCCTGCTACACGGTTGGCGCGCTGTCGCTGGCCACTCGCTGGCCCAACCCGTGGCCGCGCGTGTTCGGCTTTCACGAGGTGTTCCACGCGTTCACCGTCGTCGCCGCGGCCCTGCAGTTCGTCGCCATCTGCCACGCCGTCGTGCCCCGGTTGTGAGCGTTGCAATGAGCCGGCGGCCGGACAAGTCGCGGCCAGCCGCGACTCGCCTCGGAACGCTCGCACAACCAAGCGGTACCGGGGTTGGGCCCGTGTTCTGGGGCTGATCTGTTCCACCGAGGCATCTGGAGCCAGATCGTCCCGGAAGTGGAGACGATGCAGCCCGAGATCGTTCAGCCAGTCGGGCAAGGCACGCGGTTTTCGGATCAGGGGCACGGCACAGCAACACGCTCGCCGTCTGTGATGTGCCACAGACGGGCGAGCGGCAGACGAGTCGGGTTTCAGGGGCGACGCGTCCGGTCGTCACGGTCAGCTGAACAGCTGCTTCGCGATCACCATGCGTTGGATCTGGTTGGTGCCTTCGTAGATCTGGGTGATCTTCGCGTCGCGCATCATGCGCTCGACGGGGAACTCGTTCGTGTAGCCGTAACCGCCGAGGAACTGCACGGCATCGGTGGTGACCTGCATGGCCACGTCGCTGGCGAAGCACTTGGCCATCGCCCCGATCACGTTCAGGTCGCCGGTGGGGTCGTTCTCGTCTGCCAGGGCACAGGCGCGGTACACCATCGTGCGCGCCGCTTCGATCTTCATCGAGCACTCGGCGGCCATCCACTGCAGGCCCTGGTTGTCGGCCAGCGGGCGACCGAACGTGCGCCGCTCCTTCATGTAGCCGACCGCGAAGTCGAGTGCTCCCTGAGCGATGCCGACAGCCTGTGCACCCACGGTGGGGCGGCTGCGGTCGAGGGTGTGCATCGCAGCGGTGAATCCCTCGCCCACCTCGCCGATCCGGTTGGCGTCGGGCACACGAACCTCGTCGAGCCGGATGACACCGGTGGGCGAGCCCTTGATGCCCAGCTTGTGCTCCAGCTTCTCCACCTGCACGCCCCACTCGGCCTCCACCAGGAACGCAGTGATGCCCTTGTGACGATCCGGCGAGGTGCGGGCGAAGATCGTGTACAGGTCGCTGATGCCGGCGTTCGTGATCCAGCACTTGGTGCCGCTGATCAGCCAGTCGTCGCCGTCGCGCACGGCCTTGGTGGTCATCGAGGCCACGTCGCTGCCGGCGTCGGGCTCGCTGAGGCCGTAGCTGCACTGGCTCTCACCACTGGCGATGCGCGGGATGTACTTCGCCTTCAGGGCCTCGCTGCCGAAGTTGATGACGGGCAGCATGCCCAGCTTGTTCACCAGGATCGACAGGCTCGTGGAAGCGCACACGCGCGCAAGCTCTTCGGCCAGGATGGCCTGGTCGACCGTCGAGGCGCCGGACCCGCCGTACTCTGCCGGGTAGCCCAGCCCGGTGAGCTCCATCGATTGCAGGGCCTGCCAGTTGGCCCAGTTGTACTCGCCGGTGCGGTCCAGCTCGGCGGCGTTGGGTGCGATCTTCTCCTCGCAGAACTGGCGCAACACGTCGCGAAACGCCCGCTGCTCGTCGGTGAGCGTGATCGGCTGGCTCATGGCTGCCTCAGAGGCCCAGCAGCTCGCGCCAGCGGGTGGGATAGGCCGCCGCCACCTGCTGCGGGGTCATGCGCAGGGTCGCCTCGGGCACCATGTCGGCGATGGCACGAGCTTCCGTGTAGTGCTGCCCGTGGCCGAGGCCGGCGAAGCGGTGGCTGCGCTCGGCCACCAGGTCGGCAGGTGCAGCCGCGTCGAGGAAGCCCCAGATGGTGAACGCGATGGTGAGGTCGTGCACCACCGGAGCACGGCTGAACATCGAGGCGCGCCGCAGGGCCACGCCGAAGCAACCGCGGATTGCGTCGGCGGCGTGCTCGCCCGCACGCAGCTGCAGGCGGTCGCGGAAGCCGTTGGCGATCTTCAACGCGAAACCCTGGTCGGGGCCCTGGTAGCCGAGCTGCTCACCCGTCGGCTGGAAGCCGGAGAGCTCGCCCGGCCGGTCGGGCATCCAGGCGGCGGGCACCACGGCGGGCGAGCCGTAGGAGCGGGTGGTGTCGAGCACGGGCGTGGGGGCGAACTGAGGTGCAGCCATAGCCCTTCCAGTTATAGCCCGTGAGACCGCATCTGCAGGCCTCCGGCGCCCGGATTCCGGCTCTCCGTGGGGCTCACCCCGCTTCAGCCGGGCATGGCCGATCCGAAGACCTGCTCGACGACGCGTGTGGCGATGTCGTAGACCTCGACCGTGGTGGGGTCGGCCAGCGGGTCGCTGGCCTGCGTGCGCCAGCGGGCGATCGCCGACAGCGCGGCCACTTGCACCTGCTGGGCCGGGGTGGACGGTGCGAGCCCGAGCGAGGTGGGCGACGGCGACCCGTTGAAGAGACGTTCGAGATCGGCGACCTCGCCGGCAGCCACCGACGCCGCCCCGCAGGCGAGCAGATGCGCCGCCCGAACCTGCGCGAACTGCACGGTGCTGGACTCCAGGTGCTCCAGGCGACGGTCGATGTCGGCTGCCAGCACCGGCACAACGGCCTCCAGCGACCGGGCCAACGATCTCAGCGCGACCAGCCCCGACCGCGCCTGCAGCACACGAGCGCGCGGCATGAAGTGCTGCGAGATCAACTGCCGCAGCACAGTCAGGCCCGAGTGCCGCACGAGGATCGGGCCCAGCGTGGCTGCGGTTGTGCCGTTGCCGGCGCGGATCTCCGCGAGGGCCAGGCGCACGCCGAACAGGCCCAGGCGGTCGATCAACGAACGGCGCAGCTCCACGGTCAGGTCGCTGGCACTGGTGTCGCAGAACTGTCCCGCGGACAGCAGCATGCGCTCCAACACGTCCGCATCGGTGGCGGCCAGCATCCGCAGCGCAGCCACTTCGTCTTCGCGCAGCGTCAAGCCGGTTTCGGCCAACAGGCCGGCCAACGGCACGACGGCCGCGCAGAGCCCGCGGAGCTGCGGGTCCGCCTGGTACCGGGCAGCGATCTTCGTGCTCGACTCCATCGCGTCGAGCCGGCCGGCACCGATCTCGTCGGCGCGTGACAGCACCGCGACCGCGTTCACCGGCGAGGCCGACGTGACACTGCGATCCATGAACGCATCGAGGAACGCCACGTCGCTGCGATGCGCGTGGCGCATGAGGTAGATCACGGCATCGGCGTCGCTGGGCCGGTCATCCTGGTGCTCCAGGAACTCGCGGGTGCGGCGCGAGTTCTCGTCGTTGATGCTGGCCAGGCCGGGCGTGTCGATCAGCGTGATGGTCTCCAACGCAGTGGTGGGCCAGAGGACATCGATCAGTTGCACATCGCGCTCGGAGAGACCGCCCAGTTGCACGTCGAGCGAGCCACCCGTGCGTGTGAACGCCAGTTGCTCGGTGCGCCCGTCGCGCATGATGGCCGACACCTGGTAGCCACTGCCGCGGCGGTATCGGCTGACCACCTTGGTGCATTCGCCCGCATCCGTGGGTGCCAGCCGTTCGCCGACCAGGGCGTTGAGCAGCGTCGACTTGCCTGCCTTCACCCGCCCTGCGATGGCCACCCGCAGCGGCCCGCTCAGGCGGTCGACGACGGCCTGCGCCCGTTCGCGCGCTTGCTCGTTCGGCGCACCGGCGACGGCTGAACGAGCCACCTCCAGCACCTGTTCGGCGATCGACCCGTCGGTGCTCATGCTGCACCTCCCGCCTGCTGGGCGAGCAGGGCGGTCAGCGAGGTCTGCAACCGAGTGAACGACTTCAGCGACGCGTCCAGCTCGGCCACCCTCGCCTGGCGTTCACCGACGGACTTCTGGCCGTCCTGCTGTACACGCTGGGCAGACTCGGTGCACGTGCGCACCAGCTCGGCCAGCCGATCGCCGAACTCGTCGCGAAGATCACGCTGGATGTCGCGCACGAGCGCGCTGATCTTGTTGCCCATCTCGAACTGCACGTCGTCGAGGAACTGGCGCACCTGCGAACGAGCAGTCTGGCGGCGCAGCGCCACCTTGCGCTTGCGGTCCTCGGCCAGGCCCATGCTGCCGAACAACGCCCCGACGCCCAGCAGCACCGGGTTCGACATCATCAGCACACCGGCCGCCGTGGGCAGGAAGCCACTCAGCATGCCGAACATCATCACCCCGCCCTGGGCGCCGCGAACCGTGCTGAGGCTGGTACCCAACGCCTTCTTCTTGCCCGACATCTCCGGGTCGAGGTCCTTGTCGGGCCACAGGTCGGTGAGGTCGAACGTGGCCGCGCCGCTTGATGCCTGGCCGAGCGCGAGGTCTTCGTCGCGCATCAGCTCTACCACTTCGCCGCGCACGCTGACGCGGCCGGTTTCCAGCTGCACGAAGACCTTGGTGACTTCGTCGGCCACCACCGTCTGCAGGTAGCGGGCCAGCTCGTCCCACTCGTCGCCCTTCTTCAGCACCTCGATGCGTTCGTCCATCATGCGCGAGATCTGCCGCGTGGCCGCGCGGAACTGGAAGTTCACTGCGGTCGACATGTCGCTGACGCGGTCGCCGACCAGCACGCTCCACTTCGCCGCCGGGCCACGGAGGTACTCCAACCGTGCCTTGGCGTCGTTGAGCGCGGCAACCGCGTCGGCTGCGGCGCTCGGGTCGGCGGCGGCCGCCCGCTCGGCCTGCAGGCCGGCGGTGAGCTGACCGATGATGGCGAGTGCATCGCCCACGGACCGCGCTGCGGCGCTGGCCTTCGCCGGCAGGACGACGTCGTCGTTGAGGTGCTTGACCACCTCCGGCACACGCGACAGCTCGTTCAGCGCACGGTCCTTGCGGCGCAGGGCCTCGTCGCGCAGCGCGCTGGACACGGCCACCATCGGGATGTGGAAACCCGCCCGCTCCATGTGCCCCTGGTTGAGGCCCATGATCTTCTCCCAATTCGGGAAGAGATCGATCTTCGTCTGCACGAACAGCACCGTCGGGCACAGCTCGGTGGCCCGCCGCAGGAACTCCACCTCGGGCGCGCTCAGCTCGGCGGAAGCATCGCTGGCGAAGATCAGGCCGTCGGCGAATGGCAGGAAACCCAGAGTCGCCGCCGCGTGGCCGGCACCGAGGCCGCCCATGCCGGGAGTGTCGACCACCACCAGGCCCTGCTTCAGCAGCGCGCTGGGTACGGTGATCTCCACCCGTTCGACGCCCTTGGCGTTGCCCGGGTTGCCCGACTCGCTGACGAACTCGTGCACCCGGCTGACCGGCACCGGCTCGGAGATCTTGTCGCCCCCGTCGCGACGGCGGACGACGGCGGCCGGCTGGTCGCCGAAACGTACGAGCGTGATGGCCGAGGTGGCGAGGTCGTCGTCGACCGGGCAGACCGGAGTGCCGAGCAGGGAGTTGATGAGCGAGCTCTTGCCTTGCTTGAACTCGCCGACGACGCACACGACCGTGCTGGGCCGTCGTAGCCGTGCAGCGGCGGCCTGCGCCCTGGTGGCCAGATCGGTGCGGCCGAGAGTGATCAACACCTTGGCGAGGTCGATGATCAGCCCGTCGGCTGTCGAAGCCGCCGGCCCGCCCGCGTCGGATGCTGGTGTGGCTGTGCCCGTCATTCCAGGAGATCATCCCACGCGTCGTCGGCCACGGCCTCAGCGACTTCGCTCCCCACGAGGTCGGTGGAGAAGTCGTCGAAGTTGCCGCTGTCCGCAAGCCCGGCGGCGATGTCGCTGACGCTCTGACCGCCGCTGTCGGCCATGTTGCCCAGTGCCTCGCTGAGATCGCCGTCGCCGGCGAGGTTGGAGATCGTCTCGCTGATCGAGCTCGTGTCGGGAAGGCCGACGGCATCGCCCAGACCGCCGGCCTGGTCGCCCAGGAAGTTGGTCGCCTGCCCCAGCAGTGCGTCGGTGTCGAGACCGTCGACGTCGACCCAGCCGTCAGCGGACGTGCTGGACGTGCCGTCGGCGTTGGTCTGCTCGACGTACGAGCCGCCGGCGCCCACCTGGTGGCCGTAGCCACTGCCTTCGATGGATCCTTCGTAGGTCTCCGTGACGTTGCCGTCGGCGTCGGTGACGCTGTTGTAGCTGCCCTCGGCGCGACCTTCGATGCCATACGCCTGGCCCTCGACGTACCCGCTGCCGCCCTGCGTGTACGTTCCATCGTCCTCGATGCTGTGGTACTCGCCACCGACTTCCACGGACGGGCCGCCGATCAGGCCGGCGCCGACGTATCCGCCGGCGTGGAACACCTCGTCGCCGTCGGCCTCGACCTCGTACGACACCTCACCGCCGGCGCTGACCGTCACTCCGGTGGGCGTGTACAGCGTTGCGTCCGCACCGCCATAAGCGCCCCAGCTGCCGTCGGGCAACTGGTGGTAGCCGCCTTCCACGCTGCCGTCCAGCACACCGATGGGCGTGGGGATCGTGGCCTGTACCTTGCCGCCGACATCCACCGTGCCGTCCTCGGAGATGTTCAGGTGCCCTTCGGCGTACGGCAGCGGACCCCAGTCGACACCGGCGGAAGCCGACGACTCGAACGAGCCGTCCTCGTACGACACGGACGCGGCGGCGATGCCGACGTTGGCGCTGGCATGCCCGTCGAAGCCGTCCTCGCCGATGCTGACGCCGGCGGAAGCGATGCCGAGATCGACGTTGGCGGAGAACTGGCCGTCGTCGTAGTCGAGATCGACCGCGCCGTCGGTGATGAAGTCGACCGTGTCGAACACGTAGTCGTCGGTGGTCTCCAGCGCCCATGTGCCGGCGTCCTGCGCAGCTTCGGCGAACCAGTCGATGGCGGTCTCGGTGACGGTGGTCGCGGCCTCGACGACCTGGTCGACCGCACCTTCGACGACCGTCTCCGCCGTCTCGACGACGGTCTCGACCGCACCCTCCACGCCGTCGGCGACAGCCTCTACCCCATCGGCGATGGCACCGCCGACTTCCTCCGCCGCTTCCACGAACACATCAAAGAGACCCATCTGTGTCTCCCCTTCCATTTGCTGGTGAGGGCATCGTAAGAAGCCCGCCAACTGACGGCACCGGGAGCATTCCCGGTTCTGAAACTCGGTCTTCGGGAACTGCGCTACTGTCCGGACTCATGGCCACGAACTCCCTCACTGCCGACATCGCAGCTCGTGCAGTTGTCCATCCGGGAAAGCTCATTCCGGGCATTCCATCGTTCGTGTTCACCGTTCCCCTCGGGTGGGTGCTGGACGAAGCTCCGGGCGCTCTGGCCGTGCTGCGCCTCCCGAAGGACATCGACGGCTTCTGGGTCAACGCGATCCTCAGCCACGACAAGGTGGCCCGGTCGGTCGACTTCGAAGCCGCTGCCAAGGCCACGTGGGCCCGGCTCAAGCGTTCATCGCCCGACGCCACTGAGAACGGCGAGCGGATCGTGCGATTCGGCACCCAGCTGATGTACGTGCGAGGTGTGGAGCTGACGGCCAATGGCACCACGCTCGCCCAGTTCCACGCGCTGTTCTTCGCCCCGGTCACCGAAGGCGGCAAGACGGTCGACTTCTTCCAGTTCGTGCTGACCGCCCCCGTGGGGGCGATGGGCGGGCTCGTCAAGCCGTTCATGGAATCGCTCAGCACGTTCCGCTTCGTCTGACGAGCCCGCACCACGTCAGAGGCCGATGTCGTCGGCGATGCCGGCGATGGTGCCCTGGGCATCTTCGGCTGCGTCCCCGATGGCGGCAGCAGGGTCGTCGCTGAAGTCGCCGGCCGCGTCCTGTGCGGCGGAGGTGAAGTCTTCGATCTGCGGCTCGAAAGGTACGAGAACCGCATCGTCGACCATTGCGCCGATCTCCTCACCCGCCATCAACGGATCGGCTGCCGCGGTGGCGAACACGTCGGTGATCTCCGCCTGCGCCGTCTCGCTGAGGTCGGCAACCGTCATCGGCAGATCGCTGTCGACGAGGTCGGGCAGCCGGTCCACGGGCGCAAAGGTCTCGCCGAACAGATCCTCGGCCCCGACCCCAATGCCGGCACCGGTCTGCACGACGGACTCCGCACCGTCGACCACCGCGGAGACCGGATCCGCGATCAGGTCACCCACCGAGTTGTGGAACACCTCCGTCGCCGATTCGAAGTCGTCGAACAGGCCGCCGTCTGCCTCGCCACCGGCGTCGGGGTCTTCCTTGACGTCACCGACAGGCTCGACCGCGGCCACGACCGGCTCGTCGATCGACACCATCTGATCCTCTGGGATGTCGATGCGCGTCGGCGGATCGAGGATGACGGCTTCGTCGGCCGGGAACGTGGTCTGAGCGCCAGGGGGAGGCATCGTCACTGCCGGGTCGGGCGTGGTGGGGTCTGGCGTGGTGGGGTCGGTCGCCCCAGGGTCGGTCGCCGCAGGGTCGGTCGCCGCAGGGTCCATCCCTGTCGGATCGGTGGCCGTCGGGTCGGTGGCCGGATCGGTCGCCGCGCCCTCGGCCTGGTTGTCGCGCAGCTGCTCTTCGACCAGCGCTTCGATCTTCTGGTCCTGGGTGAAGTCCTGCACCCGCTCGTCGTACTGGGCCCGCAGGTCGGCGAGGGCATCCTCGGCGCTCTGCCCAGGTGTGGGCTGGAATCGGTCGACCGTGCTGCGCAGCTGGTCCTTGAACGCCGCCGCATCGTCCGGGTCGACGCCGTCGCCGAGGTCGAGCTCGTCGATGCGGCCCAGCAGGGTGGCGCGGGCTCCCTCGAACTCCGTATCGGTGCTCTCCACAGCAGCGGGGGCCGGGTCGGCGGCTGCCGGAGCGGGAGCAGGAGCAGGAGGTGGCGGCGGTGCAGGTGCCTCGGCGCGCGGCGCCTGGGCCTGGCGTTGCGGCTGCCCGCCACCGCCGCCGCCACCGCCGCCACCGCCACCGTCGTTGCCGGCATCGTTGCCGGCGAACGCCTGTGCCGGGGGCGGCGCGATCGGCGCGGCCGGGGGCGCCCCGACCGGCGTCGCCAGCGCATCCTCGAACGCATCCATCGTGTCCGGGCCGATTGCCGCGTCCATCGCGGCAGCCAGGGCATCGGCCTCGGCCGGAGCCGCGGGGGCGTCGTCACCCGAGACCGCATCGACGATGTCGTCACCGAAGACCACACCGCCGGCGACCACCGCAGCGGCAGCAGCGGCGCCGCCGATGAGCGTGGCCGCCGAGACGCTTCCCTTGTCGTCCTTCTTCGACGGCGGTCCGGGAGGAGGCGGGATGGAACCGCTGCTCGGAGCGGAGGCGTCGCTGGTTGATGGATCCGACATGGAGGTCTCCTTGGTTCGAGTGGTGCCCGCAGGGGCGGTGTTGCTTGCTGACGGCGCGCCTGGGCCCGCCGGCTGAGATGAGAGGAGTGCGACAGCGGGTGCGACAGCGGGAGCGGATGCACCCGCGGGCAGCACAGCGCCCTGGACGACGGCCAGCTTCATGTCGGCGTCGACCAGCACGGGCCGCCCGCTGGCAGCGGCGACCATCTCGGCGACGAGAGGCACCCGCGAGCTTCCGCCCACGAGCACCACACCGGCCAGGTCGCCGAAGGTCAGCCCGGCGGCGTCGACGGCCCGTTCCAGTGATCGCACGGTGTCGGCGATGCGCGGGCGCAACGCGGACTCCATCTCGTCGCGTGTGATGCGAACTTGGGTGTTCAGACCCGGAGCGACCACGTTGATCGTCGCCTCGCCGTCTGCCGAGAGCTGTTCCTTGGCGACCGTGCACTCGGCCCGCAACGCCAACACGGCACGCCGCACGTCCGGATCGTTGCGGTCCAACGCCGACAGGGCGCCGCCCAGTGCGGCTGCCACATGGCTGAAGACCACCTGGTCGATGTCGATGCCGCCGAGCCGTTCCAGGCCCTGAGGAGCGCCCAGCAGCGTCGGGCCGGCGGCGTCGAGGCGGAGGACGACTGCGTCGAACGTGCCACCGCCGAAGTCGTACACGGCCACCGTGTCGCCGCCGTGCAGGCGCCCGGTGCCCGCGTAGTGGCGGGCCGCGGCCACCGGCTCGCTGATCAGTTCCACATCGGCGAACCCCGCTTGCACCGCCACGTTGCGCAGCAGGTCCAGCTTGTACTCGCCCCAGTTGGCCGGGTGGGTGAGCACCGCCGTGGTCGCGGCCGGCTGGATGCCAGCGGCAACCGATGCTCCCCGCAGCAGCTCCACGGTCAAGGCGTCGGGCGTGTACGGCCGGCCGTCGAGCACGATCGGCGTGGTGTCGCCGAAGCGGCGCTTGATCTCCCGCACGCCCATCTCCGGGCTGGTGGCGAGCACGCGCTCGGCGGCGTGGCCGACCACGAACGCGTCGCCGTCGAGGGCAACGACCGAGGGCATGGCCGCGCCGTGCGGACCCAGCTGCACAGCCTCGCCGTCGCCGCGGGCGGCAGCGGTCCAGGTGGTGCCGAGATCGACGGCGAATCGGGGGCGGGCGGCAGGACTCACAGTGCGCACCGTACGCCCCTGCGAGGAGCGGCGGACCGGGAGGATTCCCGGTTCCGCCCAGGGGAAGGGCGTCAGTCCCCGGCGGGCGGCACGACGTCGTCGTCGTGGTCGTGGTCGTGGTCGTGGTCGTGGTCGTCGTCGTGGTCGTGGTCGTGGTGGTCGTGGTCGTCGTCGTCGTCGGACAGCCTGGCCGGCGCCGGCTGCGCCGCCACCTGCTCGAGGAACGACAGCTGTTCGTCGGTCAACGCCGGCAGCTCGGCGGCCAGGTGCGCCCAGGGATCGGGCGCCTCGGCGCTGTGGGCTGCGAGGGCGTCCTCGACACCCTTCCACCAATCGCTCATCGGGCTGCTCCTTGCGTCGGGGCTGTCAGCCTGCCCGCTTGGTCCTGCACTCGGCCCGCGAGCCGTACCGCCAGCTCCGTACGCGACCGTAGCGCAAGCTTGCGGTAGATCTGCTGGAGGTGGAAGTCGACGGTCTTCACCGAGAGGAACAGCGTGGCGGCCACTTCCCGATTGGTCTGCCCGCTCGCCACCGCTGCGGCCACGCGCCACTCGGCGGCGCTGAGTGCGGCAAGCGCGGCGTCCAGCGTGGGCACTGCCACCGGCGCCTGGGGCGGCTGTTGCGCAGCGAGCAACTGCAGGCGGGCATCCCAGCCACGCACTGCACATCGGTGCAGCAGGTCGGCGGCACGCCGCAGGTGCTCCTGGCCCTCCGCCCACGAGGACGCCCCGCGTGCCACTGCGAGCTCGCCGGCCATCAGCCAGGCTTCGCCGGCCTCGACGGGCAGCCCGGCCTGCTCCGCGGCACGGGCGGCCGCGGCCAGCGCTGCGATGTCGGCCCCGGCGAGGCCGGCCAGGATGGCTGCGCGCACACCACGGAGGGGTTCGCCCGCCGGTACGTGCACCGAGGCGGCATCTCGCGTCAGGGTCGGTGATGCGGCCAGGGCATGGCGGGCGAGCACCGCCCGCCACGCTTCGTTGGCACCCACGGCGGGCCACCCGCTCGCGGCATCGAACCGGCCGGTCAGCACCGCCAGGTCGGCCGACAGCAAGTGCCATCGGCTGCCCACCTCGCTGGGGGCCGCGGGAAGCGTCGGCATGATGCGCTCGGCCGCTTCCGCCGCGTCGCGTACCAGGCCGGCGTGACGCAGTGCCAACGCCCGCGCCCATTGTTCGGCCGGCGCGTCGGTGCTGCGGATCTGGCGCAGCACCGATGCGTGCTGCCCGGCCTCGGCCTCGGCCCAGGCGACGAGCCGCCGGCGGCGGCGCGACTCCCAGCTGGCACGTTCGCGTTCGCTCGCCGGCCCGCCCGGGCGGGTGGTGGCGGCGGCCCCGTCCTCGTCGCCGCGCACCAGGGCACGCACCTCTACGGCGGCCACGAGCTCGTCGGGCTCGGTGCCGTCGAGGCCCGCCGACAGTTGGAGTGCGCTGTCGAGCTCGCCGGCGTCGAGGCTCCAGCCGATCGCCCGCAACAAGCACGCTGATCTCACCGACGCGTCGGCGGACAGCTCCACGGCCTGTGCGGCCAGTGCCACCGCGGCCGGAACGTCGCCGCGGCGGGCCGCCGACGCGGCAACGGCCATCAGCGCGTGCGCCACCTGGTCGTTGGGCCCGTTGGTCGCCGCCACCAGGTGCCGCACGCGGGTCGCTGCCTGCCGCGGCGCCTGGTAGGCAGCAGCGAGCGCCCGATGCGCCGCGCGGCGGCTGGACGGCGCGACGAGGTGATAGGCGGCGAGCCGCAACCACGGGTCGGCGAACAGCACGCGGCTACCCGCGACCGCGACGATGCCGGCGTGTTCCGCGGCGTCGAAGACGGAGGTGAAGGGGTGCTCGTCTCCTTCGTCGGATGGCGGCCGGGCGCCCCCGGTTTCGCCGAGCTGGGCGAGGGCGGCGCGGATGGCCGCTACGTCGCCGTCGTCCGCCGCCGCAGCCACCATCAGCGCCCGGCAGGCATCCTGGCCCAGCGGCACGAGGCGAGCGTGCAGCTCGGCGGCCACCCCGGCGGCCAGCCGGGGCAGCTCGGGCACCTCGGCAGTGTCCGTGCGCTGCGCATCGGACAAGCCATCCGCCAGCGCGATCGCGAGGCCGGGGTTGCCGGCGGCCGCCGCGGCGCACCGCGCAGCTGCCCGCGCGGCCACGCCTCGTGCCTGCAGCACAGCGACGACGTCGCCGGTGGGCAGCGGCCGCACGCGCGCCTCCAGGGCTCCGACGAAGGCCGAAGACGCCGACCCGCTGACGATGGCCACCGACCCACCACCCCACACCGCCGAGCGCAGCGCTGCTCGCCACGCTGGCTCCACCTCATCGATGTCGTCGACCACCAGGCACGAGGTGCGCAACGCGGCAGCCTCCAGCAGCTGGCGGCGGGCCGGCTCGCCCGCGACGGCGGAGGTGCGCCAGACCTCGAAGCCGGCCGCGGCTGCGCGCGATGCCGCCCGATCCAGCCACCACGTCTTTCCCGACCCGCGCGGGCCGTGAACCAGCAACATGCGGCCGCCGGCCGAGCCGGCAGCCGCGCCGTCGGAGGGCGTCGGGTCGGCGAGCAGCCGGGCGAGCAGGTCGTCGTTCATCGTCGACCCCGCCGCCGATCAGCCGACCGTCGGCGTCGGCGTGTTGGGCAGGCAGTAGTAGGTGCCGATGCCGGCGGCCGACAGGTCGCCGGCGATGCGGTGCTGTGAATCGGCGACGATGATGCACAGATCGTCGTTCTGCTGGTAGCCGTAGCTGGCCACGTTGTCGACGGTGAAACCGTCGAACACGTACTGCCCGCCGCCGTCGGCAAGATCCCACACGTACCACGGGCCGTCGAACGGCATGCCGGCCGCATCCGGCGGCACGCTGCTCCAGAAGAAGTGGACGTGCAGATCGCCATCGACGCCGGTGTCCTCGGGGACGAAGCCTTGCACGTTGTAGTTCACCTGCAGCACGCCGTTGACATCCCACTCGACGCTGATGATGCCCACGCACCAGTTGGTGTCGACGTTGCACGTCTGCTGCGAGGTGGGAGTGGCGGCGGTCGTCGCCGTGGTTGCCGCCGGATCGGTGACCGACGAGGTGGCGTTGGTGACCGTGGTGGCCCCGGTGGCAGTCGTCGCGGTGGTGACCTGCGACCCATCGGTGGACACCGGCACCGTCGCCCCGAGTGTGCCGCTGCTGGTGGAGGTGACCGTGGGTGTGGTGGAGCCGTCGGCTGCGTCGTCGCCCCGGCCGAACGCGAACACCAGCACGACCACCAGCAGCGCGGCGGCTGCGATGCCGCCGGCGAGCAGCATCCACTGCGACCGGCCGCCTGCTCGCGAGCCGGTGGGGGGCGACTGCGGGGGCTGCTGGGTGATGGGGCTGAGCACTCGGGTGGAGGGCGCAGCGGCGGCTGCCGGTGTAAGTGCTGCCGGTGTAAGTGCTGCCGCTGTAAGTGCTGCCGCTGCAGCGGCAGCCTCTGGGGCGGACCCCGCCGGCGACGTCGGCCGCGCTGGCATGGCCGGCTCGGGCGAGGCGGGTGCCGCTGCCGGCAGCACCGCCGACGGTTGCACGGCCAGCGGGCGCGTGGGCAGCCCCGGGGCAGGCAGCACCGCGGCCGCGGCAGCGCCATTGGCCAGTTGGGCCAGTTGGGCCAGTTGGGCCAGTCGCGCCGCGCCCAGCGCCACCGAGTGCTTGGGGTGGCTGTCGGTGACCACGGGGCGACCGAGCTCGGCCCGCACCATCTCGCTCACCAGCGGGATGCGCGACGAACCGCCGGACAGCAGCACCGACTTCACGTCCGAGGGCCGCACCCCGGCCGACTCCAGCGCCCGCCGCATCGACTCGATCGTGTCTCGCAGCAGCGGGCGGATCATGTCTTCGAACTCGGTGCGGGTGATGCGCACCTGGGTCTGCACGTTGGGCAGCAGCACCGGCACGGTCGCATCGGAATCGGACGAGAGGGTCTCTTTCGCCAGCACGCACTCGTGCCGCAGGCGGGCCAGCGCGGCGCGTGCGGACGGATCGTTGGAGTCGAGTTGAGCGATGACGTCGCCCACCGTTCGCCGGACGTGCGCGATCACGGCCTCGTCGAAGTCGATGCCGTCGAGCCGCTCGATGCCCTGCGGGCGGCCGAGCGTTTCGAAGCCGTCGGCGGTCTTGCGCAGGATGGCGGCATCGAAGGTGCCGCCGCCCAGGTCGTACACGGCGATGATGTCGCCGACGTCGACCCGCTCGGTGGAGGCGTACTGCACCGCGGCCGCCACCGGCTCGGTGACGAACGTGGCCGCACCGAGGCCCGCCAGCTCGACTGCCTGCCGCAGCAGGTCGATCTTGAACTGACCCCAGTTCGCCGGATGCGAGACGGCGACCCTGTCGGGAGCAGCCCCCTGCCGCGCGCTGATGTCGGCGACGATCTGGCGCAGCATGACCGCCATCAGGCGCTCGGCGGAGAACGGGGTGCGATCGAGCAGGATCGGCACGGAGTCGCCCAGGCGACGCTTGAACTCGCGCGCCAGGCGAGCGGGCTCTTGCTGGCCCCGCCGCTCGGCGGCATCGCCGACCAGCACGTTGTCGTCCTCGCGCAGGAAGACCATCGACGGGATGGTGGCAGCGTGATTGCCGAGTGCCACGACCTCCGTCCGGCCGTCGCGCAGCAACGCAGCCGCAGTGAACGTGGTGCCGAGGTCGATGCCAAGTGTGTAGCCCAAGTCGAACCTTTCGTGGACGGCCGATCGTAGCTGAGGGTGTCGCATCGGCCGATGCCGCGCGCCCGGTCCCGTCAGAAGTCGGCGAGCCCGTCGAGGTCGGCTTCGAGTTCCGCGATCTCCACCACATCCGCCGCGAAATCGTCCATCGGCGCATTCATCGCGCCGTCGGCTCCAGCGTCGTCCAGATCGAGCGGCACCTCGGCTGGCGCGTCGAACCGCGACGGCTCGTCCATCTCGATCACTTCGGGACCGACCGACTTGGGCTCGAACCGATCGGGTTCGCTCTGGCTGGGGTCGATGAGATCTGGGGTGAGGTCATCGGGGTCGGTCGACCCGGGGTCGGCCGGTTGCGGGTATTGCGACTGAGGATCGATGACGTCCGGATCGATGACGTCCGGATCGATCATGTTGAGATCGACGTCCGGATCGACGACGTCTGGATCGACGACGTTTGGATCGACGACGTCTGGATCGACGACACGTGCGTCGGCGGATCCTTCAACAACGATGCCAGTGGTGGCGCGCAGGTTGCCGTGCTCGACAAGTGCTTCTGCGGTGGCCCGATGGCCGGCGATGGCAGCGCGCACGCGATCGAGACCCTCCACACCTCGGGCCTCGAGGTCGGGCAGAGCGGCCTCCAACCGCTCGGCTTCGGCGAGTTCGGCTGCCGCCTGGCGAGCGCTCGACACTTGATCCTCTTGCTCCTCGAACACATGCTCGAGCTC
>JAUSLQ010000100.1 GCA_030645675.1 Actinomycetota bacterium
GGCGCTGATGCCCGACGACTGGGCCGCTGCGGCCGCTGGCGTGGACGTGGTGGTCGGCGGCCGCAGTGCCGTGTGGGCGCCGTGCCCCGGGCTGCACAGCCTGGTGGTGCTCGACGAACACGACGAGGCGCTGCAGGAGGAGCGCACGCCCACATGGCACGCCCGCGACATCGCCGTGCAGCGCGCCGCGCTGGCCGGCGCAGCGTGTGTGCTGGTCTCGCCGTGCCCCACCGCAGCGGCGCTGCACTGGGCCGGTGCGCGAGTTGTCGAGCCATCGGTCTCCGACAGCGTGGCCGGCTGGCCGTTCCTCGAGATCGTCGACCGCACCGACGAAGAACCGTGGAAGCGCACGCTGGTCACGTCGCCGCTGATCGCCCACCTGCGCGACCCGGCCAAGCGGGTGGTGTGCGTGATCAACACCGTGGGCAGGGCGCGCCTGCTGGCGTGCCGCGCCTGTCGCACCCTGCAGCGCTGCACCCAGTGCGATGCGGCGGTCGCCCAGGGCGACGACGGGTTGCTCACCTGCCGGCGATGTGGCACCACCCGCCCGATCGTGTGCCAGCAATGTGGCTCGTCGGCGATGGCTCTGGTGAAGCCCGGCGTCTCCCGGCTGCGGGAGGAACTGGAGGCGGCCGCCAACCGGCCGGTCGTCTCGGTCACCGGCGACACTGCCGAGCTGCCGGCGGGCGAGGTCTACGTCGGCACCGAGGCCGTGCTGCATCGGGTGCGCGGGGTGGATGTGGTGGCGTTCCTCGACATCGACGCCGAGCTGCTCGCACCCCGCTACCGGGCCGCCGAGCAGGCCATGGCTCTCCTGGTGCGTGCCGGCCGGCTCGTGGGGCCGCGCAGCGGTGGCGGGCGGGTGCTGGTGCAGACGTTCGTGCCGCACCACGAGGTGCTGCAGGCGGTGCGCTTCGCCGAGCCCCAGAGAGTCGCGGACGGCGAGCTGGCTCGCCGACGGCTGCTGGGCCTGCCACCGTTCCGTGCACTGGCAGTGGTGGAGGGCGCCGACGCGCTGGAGTTCGCCGCCGCCACCGGCCTGGAGGTGGCACCCACCGCCAAGGGCGCGATGGTTCGCGCCGACGATTGGGCTGCGCTGGCTGCCGCGTTGGCGGCGACTCCGCGCCCGAAAGGCTCGCGCCTGCGCGTGGAAGTCGACCCACCCCGCGCCTGACGAAACCCCGCCACCCCGCGCTCCCGCTACCCCTTGGGCGCGAAACCCCGACATTCCTGTCGAGCGGGGCCGGCGGGATCAGGCGGCGGCGGATCGCAGGATGCGGTAGCCGGCGCTGCTGGCCAGGCGGGCGGTGGGGAAGCCCTGCGCGGTCAGCCAGGCCTGCAGCGAGTCGCTGCCGAGGTGCTTGTGCACGACCACGACGGCCTCGGCGCCCGGCGCGAGGCGGCCGAGCCAGCGCAGCAGCATCGCGTGCAGGGCCGGCTTGCCGATGCGGATGGCCGGGTTGCTCCAGATCGTCGCGAACCGAAGTTCGGTGGGAACGTCGTCGGGCGCGCACACACGTACGTTGGTGATGCCGTTGCGCTCGGCGTTGGCCTGGCACAGCGCGCGGGCGCGGTCGTTCACGTCGATGGCCCACACGGTGGCCGCCGGAGCACGGCGCGCCATCGTCAGCGCGATGGCGCCGGTACCACAGCCGATGTCGAGCAGATCGCCGGTCGATGCGGGCGGTGGGGCCTTCAGCAGCAGCAGCTTGCTGCCCGCGTCGACACGGTCGTAGCCGAACACGCCGCGGTCGGTGGTCAGCGTCAGTTGCACGTCGGGCAGCAGCAACGTCGTGTCGCGCGGCGCCGAGCCGGTGGTGGCCTCCTCGTCGAAGTAGTGCGAACCGGGCGTCGTCATGGGTCGATAGCCTTGCACCTCATGGCGTACGAGATCCGCACCTACGGTGATCCTGTGCTGAAGTCGCAGGCTTCGGCGGTCACCGACATCGATGGCAAGGTCGCGCGTCTCGTCGACGACATGTTCGACACGCTGTACGAGAGCGACTCCGGCATCGCGCTGGCAGCCCCCCAGATCGGGGTGCAGAAGCAGATCGTGGTGTGGGACATCGACGATGAACCCACCGCACTCATCAACCCGGTGGTGGTGGAGAGCGACGGCGAGTGGGTGTACAGCGAAGGTTGCCTCAGCATCCCCGATCTGTACGTCGACATCCTGCGCCCCAACCAGGTGCTGGTGCGCGGCCTCGACATCGACGGCAACGAGGTGCAGATCGAGGCCAGCGAGCTGATGGGCCGCATGCTGCAGCACGAGATCGACCACCTCAACGGCGTGCTGATGTTCGATCGAATGACACCTGAGCAGCGCAAGCAGGCGGTCGTCGAGTACCGCAAGCTACGTGAGGCCGCGGCCACACCCGCCCCGCGTCGCCGCCTGCGGCTGCAGTGAGCCCCGCGCCGGTCATCCGTCGCCGGCTCGCCTACCTGGGCACCCCCGCGATGGCGGTTCCGCCGTTGCAGGCGCTGGTCGCTGCCGGCCACGACGTGGCGATGGTGATCACCCGTGTCGACAAGCGGCGCGGGCGCGGCAGCGAACTGAGCCCGTCGCCGGTGAAGGCCGCGGCACTGCAGCTGGGTCTGCCCGTCAGCCACTCGGTCGACGACGTGCTGGGCCTCGAGATCGAGCTGGGCGTGGTGGTGGCCTTCGGCCAGTTGATCAAGCCGCACGTCCTCAGCGAGGTACCGATGGTGAACCTGCACTTCTCGCTGCTGCCGCGCTGGCGCGGCGCGGCCCCTGTGGAACGGGCGTTGCTGGCCGGCGACACCGAGACGGGTGTGTGCCTGATGGAACTGGAAGAAGGGCTCGACACCGGGCCCGTCTACGACACCGTGCGCGTGCCCATCCGTCCGGCGGCCACGGCCGACGATCTGCGAAGCGAGCTGGTGGCTGTGGGTACCGACCAACTGGTGCGCTGCCTGGCCGCACCCCTTCCGGCACCTGTGCCGCAGGTGGGCGAGCCCGTCTACGCCTCCAAGATCCGCGCGGAAGAGCTGCGCATCGACTGGTCGCAACCGGCCGAGCAGATCGACCGGTTGGTGCGCCTGGGTGGTGCGTGGACGACGTTCCGTGGCAAGCGAGTGAAGGTGCACGCTGCCGAGTTGGCCTTCGTGCCGGCCGACGGCGGCGACGCCGCGCTGCCCCTGCAGCAGCCGGTGCCCGGCCTGCGCCTGGTGACCGTGCAACCCGAGGGCAAAGGCCCGATGGCGTTCGCCGACTTCGCACGCGGCGCCCGCCCCGAGCCCGTGGAGACGTTCGAATGACCCAGTCCGCACGCGTGGTGGCCTTCCGGTGCCTGCAACGCATCGACCACGAGGGCGCCTACGCGAACCTCGTGCTGGCGGCCGAACTGCCGCGCCACCAGCTGATGGAACGAGACAGGCGCTTCGTCACCGAGCTGGTGTACGGCACCACCCGCATGCGCCGCGCGTGCGATGCGCTGGTCGATCGCTTCGTCTCCACCAACCCCTCGCCGGAGGTGCGCACCGTGTTGCGCCTCGGTGCGTACCAGTTGCACTTCGCCGGTGTGCCGGCACATGCTGCCGTCGGCGAGACCGTCGAGCTGGCCCCGAAGCGTGCCCGCGGCTTCGTCAACGCCGTCCTGCGGCGGGTGGCGAACACCCCGATGACCTGGCCTTCGGATGCCGTGCGGCTGAGCTACCCCGACTGGATCGTCGAGCGGCTGATCGCCGAGCTGGGCCACGACGACGCGCTGGCCACGCTGGCGACGATGAACGAGGCGCCGTCGGCCACCGAGCGCGACGACGGCTACATCCAAGACCTCGGCTCGCAATGGGTCACCGCCGCCGTGCCTGCCGGCGATGGCCAGATGGTGCTCGACGTGTGCGCCGCCCCTGGCGGCAAGGCGACCGGCATCGCCACCAGCGGGGCGACGGTGGTGGCCGCCGACCTGCAGCCCCAGCGCCTGGGTCTGGTGGTGGAGAACGCCGCCAGGCTGGGCACCACCGACGTGCTGCCGCTCGCCGCCGACGCCACCCACCCGCCATTCCCGCCGGCCACGTTCGACCACGTGCTGATCGATGCCCCGTGCAGCGGCCTGGGCACCCTGCGGCGGCGGGCCGACGCCCGCTGGCGCATACAGCCCACCGATGTCGTCGAGCTGGCCGCCCTGCAGCAGCGCATCATCGACGCGTGTGCGCCGCTGGTGAAGGCGGGCGGCACGCTCACCTACAGCGTGTGCACCCTGCTGTCGGCGGAGTCCACCGCACACACCATTCCCGCCGCGTTCGCCCCGATGGGCGAGCGCCCGGAGGGCCAGTGGCGGCCGTTCGGCACCGGCTGGCGGGTGCTGCCCCACGACGCAGGCACCGACGGCATGATCCTGCTCCGCTACCGTCGCGACTCATGACCGCCACCTCGTTGCTCGCCAAGGTGCTCACCGTCAGCGATGGCGTGGTCGCCGGTACCCGGGCCGATGCCAGCGGCGCCGCGCTGGTCGAGCTGCTGGCCGCGCACGGCTTCCAGGTCGTGGCGCAAGCGCTGGTGGCCGACGGCGCCGACAACGTCGCGGCAGCACTGCGCGAGCTGTGCGACGGCTTTGCCGGGCTCGTGGTCAGCACCGGCGGCACCGGTTTTGCACCTCGCGACCAGTCGCCGGAGGGCACCCGCATGGTGATCGAACGCGAGGCCCCCGGCCTCGCCGAGGCGATGCGGCTGGTGAACCCGCTGGGCCGCCTGTCACGCGGCATCGTCGGCATTCGCGGTCAGGCAGTCGTGGTCAACACGCCCGGCTCGCCGAAGGGCTGTGTCGAGCAACTGTCCGCGATCCTCGACGTGCTGCCCCACGCACTGCGGCTGCTGGCCGATACGCCCACGGCGCACTGAGCTGCCGCCGATAGCCTCGCAAGCGTGCTGAAGCTGGTGCTCCCCAAGGGCTCGCTGGAGAAGGCGACCCTCGAACTGTTCGAGGCCGCCGATCTTCCGGTGGTGCGCTCCTCGTCCGTCGACTACAAGGCCACCATCGCCGATCCCCGAGTCGCCGAGGTGCGCATCCTGCGCCCGCAGGAGATACCCACCTACGTCGCCGAAGGCCTCTTCGACGTCGGCATCACCGGCCGCGACTGGGTGGAAGAGACCGCCAGCGACATCGTCAGTCTCGGTGAGCTGAAGTACTCGAAGGCCACCGCGCTGCCCATCAAGGTGATCGTGGCCGTGGCCGGCGACTCGCCTGCCCAATGCATCGAGGACCTGCCGCATGGCCTGCGGGTCAGCACCGAGTACCCCGAGCTCACCCGCCGCTTCTTCACCGAGAAGGGCATCGCCGCCGACATCCGGCTGAGCTACGGGGCCAGCGAGGCGAAGATCCCCGACATCGCCGACTGCATCGTCGACATCACAGAGACCGGCCGGGCGCTGCGTGCTGCCGGGCTGCGCGTCATCGGCGAGATCCTGCAGAGCTACACCGAGGTGGTGGCGAACAAGGCGTCGTACGCCGATCCGGTCAAGCGCCACGCGATGGGCCAGCTGATGACGCTGCTGAACGGCACGCTCGACGCCCGTGGCAAGGTGCTGGTGAAGATGAACGTGGCCACCGCCCAGCTCGACGCAGTGCTGGCGCTGCTGCCGTCGATGAAGTCGCCGACCGTGAACCCGCTGGCCGGCGACGGTGGCTATGCCGTGGAGACCGTGGTCGCCAAGTCGCAGATCAACACTCTGATCCCCGAGCTGAAGGACGCAGGGGCCACCGGCATCCTCGAGCTGCCGATCTCCAAGATCATCCCATGAGCGAACGCCACGCCGGCACGGTTGCCGCCTTCGACGAGGCGGTGGGCCTGGGCGAGGTGCTGCGCACCGACGGCGAGCGGTTCATGTTCCATTGCATCGAGCTGGCCGACGGCACCCGCACCATCGAGGTGGGCGTGCCGGTCATGTTCACGCTGGTGCGCAAGTTCGGTCGCGACGAGGCCTTCCAGGTCGCCCGCGCGTGAGCGAACGCGACGAGCGGATCATCGACGTGATCCGGTCGCTGCGCGAGGGCGAGGTGGTGAGCTACGGCGATATCGCCGACGATGCTGGCTACCCGCGGATGAGCCGGCTGGTGGGCCGCATCCTGGCCACCACCGACGAAGAGCTGCCCTGGTGGCGAGTGGTGAACTCGGCAGGCCGGCTCGTACCGGGCAACGAGCGCGAGCAGACGGCGCTGCTGAAGGCCGAGGGTGTGCGGGTGGAAGAAGGCAGGGTGCGGGCTGCGCCGGTGGGCCGGTTCGCGAAGCCGGCAGCGCGTCGCGACTGACCGGCGAGCGCGGCTGGCCAGCGCGGCCGGCCGGCTCACTCGGCCGGCTCACTCGGGCAGGGCGGTGCCCTTGATCTGCACGAACGCAAGGCGGATGTTCGACAGCGCGTTGCGCAGCGTCTCGCTGTCGGGGCCGAGCCGCTCGCCGAGTCCCTCCACCAGGCAGCCGACGGCATCGATGGCCAGCGCAGCCTCGACCAGCGCCGGTGGTTCGGCGCTGAGGTGGATGGCGGCCAGCTCGTAGAGCCCCATCACGTGGTTCGACACCACGACCTCGGCGGGGATGCCCGCCAGGCGCCGGCGAGCATCGTGCATCGCCTCCTGGGCGTCGTCGAGGGCGGATTCGTCGAATTCGGCGTCATTCTGGCTCACGTTTGGTACCCTACCGGGCACAACTGAGGCGAAGTGGGGTGCCGCTCGCGCGGTCATCCCCACCCGGCCACCGCTACCAGGCTCGCCTGGCGGTCACATTGGTGCGTCCGGGTCACACGCATTGCGTAGCATGCCGTCCTACGGCCTTCGGGTCCGGTGCGGTGTGCCCCGTCGTGTTCGGTGGCATTCGCATCACCAACACAGGAGGGGACACACCCATTGCACAGGAGTGAGCAGCCATAGCACCGCCGCAGACACCAGAACACCGGTACAACGAGCGCATCCGTGCCCGAGAGGTCCGTCTCATCGGAGCCGACGGCAATCAGTTGGGCATCAAGGCCCTACCGGACGCACTCTCCCTGGCCCGCCAGGCCGACCTCGATCTCGTCGAAGTCGCCCCCATGGCGAATCCGCCAGTGTGCCGGATCATGGACTACGGCAAGTTCCGTTACGAGGAAAGCCAGAAGGCCAAGGAGTCCCGCAAGAAGACCGTCCACGTGTCCATCAAGGAGGTGAAGTTCCGTCCCAAGATCGGGAAGGGCGACTTCGACACCAAGGTGCGCCACATGCACGATTTCCTCGCGGAAGGCCACAAGGTGAAGGTGACACTGCAGTTCCGTGGGCGCGAGATGGCCCACCCCGAGCTCGGTTCACGAATCCTCGACAACGTGCTCGCCCAGCTGGGCCCGACCGCCAAGGTCGAGACCCAGGCCCGACTCGAAGGCCGCAACATGACGATGGTGTTGGCGCCCGAGAAGAAGGTCGTGCCGAAGAAGTCGAGCGAGGGCAAGCACCACGCCGACGACGACGCACCCGCGGTTTCCGAAGCACCAGCGGTATCCGAAGCACCAACTGCACCCGAGGCACCAACTGCACCCGAGGCACCAGCGGCAGCCGACTCCACCCCGGAGCCGGCACCGGCACCGCAACCGGAGGCCCCTGAGGCACCGGCTGAGGCACCGGCTGCGGCACCAGAGCCCGACCCCGCCTGATCACACAGATCGACGTTTAGCCCGGCGGTTCGCCGCCTGACACACAGGAATCCACCATGCCCAAGATGAAGACCAGCAAGACCGCTGCCAAGCGGTTCAAGACCACCGGCACCGGCAAGCTGCGCCGTCTGCAGCAGAACAGGCAGCACCTGTTCGAGAAGAAGCCGTCCACCCGTACCCGCCGCCTCGACGGTGAGGTCGCGGTGCACCCCGGCGACGCCAAGAAGATCAAGCGCCTGCTGGCCAAGCGCTGATCCGAACAGCTGACTGACTGACTGAACAGAACGACAAGAAGGAGACACAACTATGGCTCGTGTGAAGCGCGCCGTCGGCTCGAAGAAGCACCGCAAGCCGGTGCTCGAGCGGGCACAGGGTTACTACGGCAACAAGAGCCGCTCCGTGCGGGCGGCCAACGAACAGGTGATGAAGAGCGGGCAGTACGCCTTCCGCGACCGTCGCGCCAAGAAGGGCGAGTTCCGGCGCCTCTGGATCCAGCGCATCAACGCTGCCTGCCGCCTCAACGACATCAGCTACAGCCGGTTCATCGCCGGCCTGAACGCTGCCGGCATCGAGGTCGACCGCAAGGTGATGTCGGATCTGGCGATCACCGATCCGGCTGCCTTCACGGCACTGGTGCACGCGGCCAAGGCGGCTCTCTGAGCACTACCGGGCTCACCTTTTCGAACCCGAAGGTACAACGACTGCGGCGCCTCCTGGGGCGCCGCAGTGCGCGTTCCGAAGAAGGTGTGTTCGTGGTGGAGGGCCCCAGCCTGATCGCCCAGGCGGCCGCCGCCGGGTGGGAGATCGAGGCCCAGTTCGTGGCCCCCGGGCACGGCGCCGTCGCCGAGCAGGGCGTGGTGTTCGAGCTGGCGCCCAACGTCATCGAGCGTGTGGCCAGCACTGAGGCCCCGCAGCCGATCCTCGCGGTGGTGCGCATGCGGCCGTCGGCGCTGCCGGCTGTGGCCGACTTCGTGATGGTGGCCGACCGGCTGGCCGACCCGGGCAACGCCGGCACCATCATCCGTTCTGCCGAGGCGGCGGGTGCCCAGGCCGTGGTGTTCACGCCCGGCTCGGTCGACCCGTACAACCCGAAGGTCGTGCGGGCCACCGCCGGCTCGCTGTTCCGCATCCCCGTCATCAGTGCCGAACTGCCCGCACTGCGGGCGGCCGGGCTGCGGGTGCTGGCCACCTCGTCGCACCACGGCACCGACTACACCGACGAAGACCTCACCGGCCCGGTGGCCGTGATGGTGGGCAACGAGGCCCACGGCGTGCCCGACGACGCGGCGGTCGATGGCTGGATCACCATCCCGCACGTGGGCGCTGCCGAGAGCCTGAACGTTGCCATGGCAGCCACCGTGTTGGTATTCGAAGTCGCCCGCCAACGGCGGCACCGCTAGAGTTCTGCGCATGTTGCTGCAGCGATTTCGGTGCCCCCGGGCGGTGCTCGGGGTGGCGCGCTGAGTCGCTCGCGACTGCACACCATCTGATCGCCCGGGGGAGTGTTCACCCGGTACGAGAGATCCCATGGTTGGAGAAGAAGCTTCGATGATTGATCAGATCCACACGGCCCGCGAGCACGCGATGGCAAGGCTGGCGCAGGCCACCGGCAGCGACGACGTGCGCGTCATCGAGTTGGAGGTGCTGGGCAAGAGGGGCTCACTCACCGACCTGAAGGCCGGGCTGGGCAAGCTGGCCACGATCGAGGAGAAGAAGGCCGCCGGCCAAGCGCTGAACGAGGCCACCGCGGCGGTGGCCGACGCGCTGCAGGCGCGGCTGGCCGAGTTCCGCCGGGCCGAGCGGGCGGTGCAGCTGGAGGTCGAGCGGCTGGACCTCACCGAGATCATGCGCAAGCCCGGCCGCGGGCACGCCCACGTGGTGACGCAGGCGTGGCAGCGGCTGGAAGACGTGTTCATCGGCCTCGGCTTCCAGGTGGCCGAAGGCCCCGAGGTGGAGACCGACTGGTACAACTTCGAGGCGCTGAACATGCCCGCCGACCACCCGGCGCGCAGCATGCACGACACGTTCTACGTCGACCACGGCACCCCCGGCAGCACGGTGCTGCGCACGCACACCTCGCCGGTGCAGATCCGCGTGATGCAGCAGCTCACCCCACCGATCTACATGATCATGCCGGGCCGCGTGTTCCGCAACGAGACCACCGACGCCACCCATCTGGCCGTGTTCCACCAGATCGAGGGCCTGGTGATCGACCGTGGCATCACGCTGGCCGACCTGGCCGGCACGATCGAATCGTTCACCAAGGCGTTCTTCGGCGAAGGATTCACCAGCCGCCTGCGGCCCAGCTACTTCCCGTTCACCGAGCCCTCGGCCGAGTTCGACATCCGCACGCCCAAGGGCGACTGGCTGGAACTGGGTGGATGCGGCATGGTGCACCCCAACGTGCTCCGTGCCGGGGGCATCGACCCGGAGGAGTACAGCGGCTTCGCGTTCGGCTTCGGGATCGACCGCATGGCCAAAGAGCGCCATGCCATCGGCGACGTGCGCGAGATGTACACCAACGACATCCGGTTCCTGGAGCAGTTCTGATGAAGATCGTCCACTCATGGCTCAACGAACTGGTGCCCGTCGGCGACGGCGTCGACCAGGCAGTCGTCGACCACGTCGCCGACGTCATCACCAACGTGGGGCTCGCTGTCGAAGACGTGGTGCGCGTCGGCGCCTCGGTGAAGGGCGTCATCACCGCCCGCGTGGTGAAGACCGAACGGCACCCCGAGGCAGCGAAGGTGCACCGCGTGTACGTCGACTCCGGCGACGGGATCGAGCGACACGTGTGGTGCGGCGCCTTCAACATGCAGCCCGGCGACGTCATCCCCCTGGCCACCCCTGGCACCGTCATGCCCGACGGCCGGGCCATCGAGCCCAAGCCGATCCTCGGCCTGCAGAGCGACGGCATGCTGTGCAGCGCCAGCGAGCTGGGCCTGGGCACCGATCACAGTGGCATCCTCATCCTGCCGGCCGGCACGCCGTTGGGCTTGCCGTACGGCGAGGCGCTGGGCCTCGGCGAAGAGGTCGTCTACGACATCGACGTGCTCCGCAACCGCCCCGACGCGTTCGGCCACCTCGGCGTGGCCCGCGACGTGGCGGCGAAGCTGGGGCTGGCCCTGGCCGCCGCGCCGGTGTTGCCCGCCGCTCAGCATCCCGCGCGCACGGCCACGGTGGATCTGGTCGACGGCGATCGTTGCCCGCGGTTCACCAGCCTGGTGATCGGGGGCGTCACGGTGACGGCCTCGCCCGACTGGATGCAGCGCCGCCTCACCGCCGCGGGCATGCGCCCGATCAACAACGTCGTCGACGTCAGCAACTACGTGATGCTGGAGACCAACCAGCCGAACCACGCCTACGACTTCGACACGCTGGGCGGCGGCGGCTTCCGTGTTCGCCTGGCACGCGAGGGCGAGACCATCGTCACCCTCGACGACGCCGAGCGTACGCTGACCGCCGACGACCTGCTGATCTGCGACGCCACCGATCGCCCCATCGGCATCGCCGGCATCATGGGCGGCCAGAACACCGAGATCAGCGACAGCACCACCACGAGTGCACTGGAGGCGGCCTGGTTCGAGCCGGCCGCGATCATGCGCAGCGCGCTGCGCCTCGGCCTGCGCAGCGAGGCCTCGGCCCGCTTCGAGCGCGGCATGGACCCGATGGGGATCGATCGTGGTGTGGCCCGCTTCGTCGATCTGCTCGCGCTCACCTGCCCCGATCTGGTGGTGCACGCCGGCGCGGTCGATGCCCGCGCGCCGCAGCTGCCGGTGCCGCCGGTGCTGCGGGTCCGGCCGGCCCGCGTCAGTGCACTGCTGGGAACCGCCTTCGACGTGGCGGCCATCACGGCGCTCATCCAGGCGATCGGCTTCGAGTGCACCCCGCAGGGCGACGACCTCGACGTGGCCGTGCCGTCGTGGCGACCCGACTGCACGATGGAGATCGACATCGTGGAGGAAGTGGCCCGCCTGTACGGCTACGCGAGGCTGGGCAAGACCGTGCCGAAGAGCACGCTGCCCGGTGGCCTCAGCCCGATGCAGCAGCGCCGCCGCCGGCTGCGCGAGGTGCTGCTGGGTCTGGGCCTCAGCGAGGCGATGCCACACCCGTTCCTGACGGCAGGCGAGCTGGAGAAGGCAGGGCTGGCGGCCGAGGCGGTGCGCCTGGTGAACCCGTTGGTGGTGGGCGACGACCTCCTGCGCACGTCGCTGCGGCCGGGCCTGCTGAAGGCCATCGCGTTCAACGAATCGCACCGCCGCACGGGCGTAGCGCTGTTCGAGATCGGCCACGTGTACCCGCCCAGCACCGACGTGCTGCCTGCCGAGTACGAGGCGCTCGGGGTGGTGCTGGCCGGTGCCGATGCCACCGACGCGGTGGCCATCTGGCGCGAACTGGCCACCGCCATGGGTTGGGGCGCGCGCCTCGACCAAGGCAACGTGCCCGCGGGCATGCACCCTGCCCGCTCGGCCACCCTGTCGCTGGGCAAGGACGCGATCGGTTCGGTCGGCGAAGTGCACCCCGACGTCGCGGAGGCGTTCGACGTCGCCGAGCGCGTGGCCGTGCTGGAGCTGAACCTCACCGTGCTGCTGGCCGCGGAGCCGAAGGTGGCTCAATGGAAGGCCACCGGGCGCTTCCCGTCCAGCGACCTCGACCTCGCCTTCGTCGTGCCGCTCACCGTGGCTGCCGAGAAGGTCGACAAGGCCATCCGCCAAGCCGCGGGTGGGCTACTGGTGGACTTGTCGCTGTTCGACGTGTATCGCGGCACCGGCCTGCCCGAGGGCAGCCGCAGCCTGGCCTACCGCCTGCGCCTGCAGTCGCTGGAGCGCACGCTCACCGACGACGACGTGGCCCAGCTGCGCGCCAAGGTGGAAGCCGCCACGAAGAAGATGGGCGCCGTACTCCGCGGCTGAGGCAGCGAGGTCGGCCAGACGATCGGCCGAACAGGTGCGGCGATCGTTGCGGAAGGCGGGACGAATCAGCCCGAGAAGCCAGATCGGGACGATTCAGCCCGAGAAGCCTCAGTCCCGACCTGAACGTCGGCAGCGAACGCCGGCGAGGCGAGGTGCCGTGGCTGATCAGTTCGCGCTGAGGTCGTCGGGGGCGTTGGCCAGCCAGGCGAGGCGGCCGCCTTGTCGGCGTAGCACCGTGCGCCACAGGTCGCCCGGCTCGGGGCTGAACACGTCGTCGGCCTCGGCGGGCAGCACCATCCATGCGCCGGCCGCGTACTCGTCGTCCAGTTGTGCCGCGCCCCAGCCGCTGTAGCCACGGAACACGCGCAGGCGGTGCACCCCGGTTGCCACTTCGGCAGGATCGAGCATCAGGTCGATGGACCCGAGCATGTCGGTGACCTGGCTCCAGGCGCCCTCGGCCGGGTTGTCCAGATGGGCGAGCGCGATGAGCGCATCGAGATCCACCGGGCCGCCCTGGAAGATGGTCGCCGGCGGGGTGAGGTGGTCCTCCCACGCGTACAGGGCGTCTGGCGGTGGCTCGTCGAGTGGCCGGTTCAGCACCACGCCCACCGCGCCGTCGGCGGTGTGCTCCAGCATGTACACGACCGTGCGGTCGAAGTTCGGATCGGCCAGCGGGGGAGTCGCGACGAGCAGCCTCCCTTTGCACGAACCGTCGGGGGTGGTGAAACCGGGCACACTCACGTCATCATTCTGCCTTCCTTGCGTCTCTCTATGGTTCCCCCAAGAACCGTCTGGAGAACTACAACTCATGTGGAACAAGAACCGCCGCCGGTTCCCGTCCATCATCACCGGCGCTCTCGTCATCGTCGGCCTGGTCATCGCTGCCTCTATGGTCATTGGCAAGCTGTGGGGCATGCCGTTCACCACCAAGACCGTCGACCACTCACCGCCGCCGGTGCTGGTGAACCTGCGCGAGCTGGCCGACTACCACGCTGCACAAGCCCAGTTCGAACTCACCATCGACCAGGAGCACGACGTGCAGTGGATGCCGTCGGCACTGGCCGGCGAACGGGTGCAGTTCGTAGCAGTCGGCTCGGTCGACGCCGTCGTCGACTTCAGCACGTTGTCCGGCCTGGCCGTCGTGCAGAGTGAGGATGGCACCGAAGTGATCATCACCCTGCCGCGGCCAGTGCTGACCGAACCGGTGCTCGACCACGACCAGAGCCATGTGATGAACCGCGACCGGGGCCTGCTGAACCGGCTCGGCGGCATCTTCAGCGACAACCCCACCAGCGAGAGCGCGCTCTACGATGCTGCAATCGCCAAGATGGCCGCGGCCGCCGAGGCCACCGACCTGCTGCAGCAGGGCGAGGACAACACCAAGCTGATGCTCTACACCCTGTTCAAGTCGCTGGGGTACCAGAAGGTCGACGTCCGCTTCGTTGCATGAGCATGCATGACTATGTATAGTCATGCGTCATGGTTCGTGTAGGCATCATCGGCGCGTCGGGGTACACCGGCGCAGAACTGCTGCGGCTGTGTGCCCAGCACCCATCGTTCGAGGTGGTGTACGCCACGGGCGACACCCAGGCCGGCACCCGCGCGGCGACGCTGTACCCCAGCCTCGCCGCGCGGTACCCGCAACTCGTCTTCGAAGCCTTCGAGGCGGATCGTGCCGAGGGCCTCGACCTGGTGTTCCTCGGTCTGCCGCACGAGGCCAGCATGGCGCTGGCCCCGCAGCTCGTGGGCAGGGTGGGCTGCGTGGTCGACCTCTCTGCCGCCTACCGGCTGAAGGACGCCTCGCTGTACCCGCGCTGGTACGGCTTCCAGCACGACCAGCCGGCGCTGCTGGCCCAGGCCGTGTTCGGTCTTCCGGAACTGCATCGGACCGAGTTGCAGGGAGCCGCGCTGGTGGCCACCCCGGGTTGCCACGTCACCGCGGCAACGCTGGCGTTGGCCCCGCTGGTGCGTGCCGGCCTGATCGCCACCACCGGCGTGGTGGTGAACAGAATCACCGGCGTCAGCGGGGCGGGGCGTGCGCTGAAGCACACCTCGCTGTTCTGCACGGTCGACGAAGACGTGAACGCCTACGGCCTGCTGGATCACCGGCACACACCCGAGATCGAGCAAGAGGTGGGCGCGCAGGTGCTCTTCACCCCACACCTCGCCCCGCTCAGTCGCGGTCTGCTGGCCACGTGCTATGCGAAGCCTGCTGCCGATGTCAGCACCGACTCGTTGCTCGCCGCGCTCGGCTCGTTCTACGCCGACGAACCGTTCATCGTGGTCGACGCGGCGTCGCCGTCCACGAAGGCGACTCTCGGTAGCAACACCGCTCACCTCACGGCCCGGTTCGACGAGCGCACCGGCTCGGTGATGGCGCTGTGCGCGATCGACAACATCGCCAACGGCGCGTCGGGGGGTGCGGTGCAGGCCGCCAACGTCGCGCTGGGCCTTCCAGAAACCCAAGGGCTCTCGCTGGTGGGGGTGTACCCGTGATGTGCGGCGCAGCCCGGAGGGTGAGGAGAACCGAAGGGCCGACGAGCCCGACCACCAAGGAGGTGTGTCCATGAGCATCACGAGTGCGGCCGACAAGGCGGCGATGCTGGTGGAGGCGCTGCCCTACATCCGGCGCTTCGCCGGGCAGGTCGTGGTGGTCAAGTACGGCGGCAACGCGCTGGCCGGCGCCAGCGACGACGACGCGCTGGGACTGTTCGCACAAGACATCGTGCTGATGCACCAGGTGGGCATGCGCCCGGTGGTGGTGCACGGCGGTGGCCCGCAGATCAACGATCTGATGCGCCGGTTGGGCAAGCAGGCCGAGTTCCGCAACGGGCTGCGCGTCACCGATGCGGAGACCGTCGACATCGTGCGCATGGTGCTGATCGGCCAGGTGAACCCACAGCTGGTGGCTGCGATCAACGTGCACGGTCCGCTGGCCGTGGGCGTCAGCGGCGAAGACGCCGGCCTCATCCGCGCCACGCCGCGCGACCCGGAGATGGGCTTCGTCGGCGACGTGGAGGCGATCAACCCCACCATCCTGCGTGGCCTGCTCGTGGAAGGCTTCATCCCAGTGGTGGCCACCATCGGCACCGACGGGCACGGGCAGGCGTACACCATCACCGCCGACACCGTCGCCGGCGCGATCGCCGAGGCGCTGGGCGCGGAGAAGCTGGTGTATCTCACCGACATCGAGGGTCTGCGGCGTGTGGTCGACGACCCGGCCAGCCTCATCCGCCAGACGACGGCCGACGAGATGGACGAGCTGATGGCCGACGGAACGATCGCCGGCGGGATGATCCCGAAGGTGGAGAGCTGCGTCGCTGCGGTGCGCTCGGGTGTGCGCCGCGCCCACATCCTCGACGGCCGAATCCCGCACGTGCTGCTACTGGAAGTGTTCACCGACGAGGGGATCGGAACGATGGTCAGATGAGCGCTCACGCATTCGACACGCAAGTGCTCGCGCCTGGCGCGCAGCACTGCCCGTTCATGCCGGTCTTCGGCCCGCCGCAGGTGATGTTCGAGCGTGGCCTCGGCACCGAGCTGTGGGACGTGGACGGCAAGCGCTACCTCGACTTCCTGTGCGGCCTGGCAGTCACGTCGTTGGGTCACTCGCACCCGGCGGTGGCCGAGGCGATGGCGCGGCAGGCCAACACCCTGCTGCACGTCAGCAACCTGTTCGCCAACCCGGTCGCGGCCAAGGCCGCGCTGCAGGTGAACGAACTGCTGGAAGAGACCACCGGCCGCCAGGGGCAGATCTTCTTCTGCAACAGCGGCGCCGAGGCCAACGAAGCGGCGCTGAAGCTGGCCCGCAAGTTCGGCGGTCGCGGCCGCCATGTGGTGATCAGCGCATACGGCAGCTTTCACGGCCGCACGCTGGCCACGCTGGCCGCCACCGGGCAGCCGGCCAAGCACGAGCCGTTCCAGCCGATGCCCGACGGCTTCCGTCACGTGGTGTTCAACGACATCGCCGCTCTGGAGGCCAGCATCGACCCATCCGTGGCCGCCGTGCTGCTCGAGCCCGTGCAGGGCGAGGGAGGCGTGCTGCCCGCCGACCCGCAATACCTGCGCGACGTGCGCGCCCTGTGCGACGAGCGTGGCCTGCTGCTGATGATGGACGAAGTGCAGACCGGCTTCGGCCGCACCGGCGAGTGGTTCGGCTTCCAGCACGCGGGGGTGACCCCCGATGTCGTCACGATGGCGAAGGCGATGGGCAACGGCTTCCCCGTGGGCGCCGTGTGGGCCACGCGCGCAGTCGCCGGTGTGTTCCAGCCGGGCGACCACGGCAGCACCTACCGCGGCACCGCCATCGCGACGGCGGTGGTCAGCGCCGTACTCGCCGAGATGCGGCGCATCGGCGCACCCGCCTTGGCCGCGGCCAGGGGCGCCGAGCTGACCGCACGCCTGCGCGCCGTTCCGGGCGTAGCCGGCGTGCGCGGCACGGGCCTGCTGCTGGCCGCCGAGCTCGCGCCGGGCGTCGACGCCAAGGCCGTGTACACCGCCCTGCTCGCCCGCGGGCTGGTGACCAACGCGGTCACTGCCACCGCACTGCGCCTGGC
>JAUSLQ010000109.1 GCA_030645675.1 Actinomycetota bacterium
CGTGCTTGAAGCCGAAGCTCTCCACCGCGATCTGCAGGCGCTGGTCATCGCCGGCCTCGTCGAACGCGGCGATCAGCTTGGCCTTCAGCTGGTGCACGTTCAGCTCGGTGGTGTCGATCACCAGGTCGGCGGCGGCCTTCACCGGCTGCAACAGATCGCGCTCGAGCTCGATGGCCTCCACCAGGCCCGGAGCCTCGCCGTCGAGCGGGTGCTTGCGGCGGGTGGCGTCGTAGCGTTTCACCAGTGCGCCGCTGGCGGCGTCGAGGAACAGCATGCGCACCCGGTGGCCTGCTGCCCGCAGCGCGGCCACCTTCGGCAGCAGCTCGACGTGCTGCCGGCCCGCCACGAGGGCCAGCCGGTCGATGCCGCTACCCGGCTTGCTGACCAGCTCGACGATCGTGTCGACCAGCGAGGTGGGCAGGTTGTCGATGACGTACCAGCCGAGATCCTCCAGGACCGCGGCGGCGCCCGAACGCCCGGCGCCGGACATTCCGGTGATCAGGAGGATGTCGGCCATCGGGGCTGATCGTAGGCCAGCACGGCCGCGGATTCAGACCTTCTTCGTGCGGAGGTAGAGCAGGCGCGGGATGGTAGACGCAGCGGCATACTCCTCGGCCTTGGCGAGGAAGCCCGGCGGCGGGGCAGGTTCCTCCATGCGCTCCAGCAGCAGACCGTGGTCGGAGAGCGTGTTGATGTAGCGGCTGAGGGGGCGATGGATGAACGGGATGAACACGTCCTTCTCCACCTCCTCGATGGTCTCGTCCTCGATCAGGTACGGGCCGATGCGCCAATACTGCTCGGGCGGGTCGAGGAACTGGTCGTCGATCCAGCCGCTGTTCGGCGTCTGCAGCAAGGGGTGGTTCAGGAAGAAGCAGAAGCGCCCACCGGGTTGCAGCACGCGGGCCACCTCGGCGATGGCGCTGTCGACGTCGCGGATGTGCTCGAACACCAGACAGGCGACGACCGCGTCGAAGCTGGCGTCGGCAAACGGCAGCTGGGCTGCGCCGGCGCGGGCGAACACTCCCCCGCCGCGCTCGTTTGCCACGCTGACGCAGTTCCACGTGGGGTCGATGCCGACCACCTGCGAGCCCAGCCGCGCAGCCAGGCGGCTGATCTGCCCGTCGCCGCAGCCGACGTCGAGCACTCGCTGGGCACCGGCCAGCTCGCGCGCCGCCAGCGGCAGGATCTGCTCTTCGTACTCCGGGTCGGCGCCGGCCGTGAAACCGTCGATCCACCACTCGGCGTGTGTTTCCCACAGGTTGTCGCTCACCGGCCACAGGGTACGGGAGGGCGCGTAGAGTGCGTCGCATGCAGTTCTCCGTGTGGCCGTCGTACGACCGAAGCTGGGCAGAAACGCTGGCGCTGGCGCAGTGGGCAGAGCGCAACGAGTTCTGCTCGTTCTGGTACGCCGACCACCTGATGTCGCCCGCCGACGACGACGGGCCCGCCGGCGACGCGCTGGAGTGCTGGACCGTGCTGGCCGGTGTCGGCGCCGCCGTGCCGCGGCTGCGGCTGGTGTCGATGGTCTCGCCCGTGACGCTGCACCACCCCGTCATCCTGGCCAAGCGGGCCACCACCACCGACCACATCTCCGGCGGACGAGCCGTGCTGGGGCTGGGTGCCGGCTGGCAGGTGGAAGAGCACGCCGCGTACGGCTTCGAGCTGCCCGCGCCGGGGCCACGTGTCGCCCGCTTCGCCGAGGCGATCGAGGTCGTGCACCGCCTGTTCCGCGAGGAAGGTGTCGACTTCCACGGCCAGAGCTACCGGCTGAGCAACGCGCCGTTCGGCCCGAAGCCGGTTCACGGCACGCTGCCCATCCTGGTCGGCACGGGCAGCCCGCGCATGATGCGCCTCACCGCCCGCTGGGCGGAGGAGTGGAACACGTGGGGCGACCCTGCCGAGGTACGTGCCCGCACGGAGCGGTTCCTCGCTGCCTGCGAAGCGGTGGGCCGCGATCCGGGTGAACTGCGCCGCTCCGCGCAGGCGATGGTGTTCTTCACTCCCACGGCTGTGGAGCGCGCTGCGGCCGAGCCGCACGTCGTCGCCGATCGCTCGCTGGTCGGTGGCGCACAGGAACTGATCGACCAGTTGGCCGAGTACGCCGCCTTGGGCGTCGACGAGTTCGCGATCGCCGACTTCACCTTGGGCGATTCGCCGGAGCAGCGCCGCGACACCTACGCGGCGCTGCACGCCGACGTGCTCAGCGCGTTCCGCTGAGGTCGGGCCGGACGGGCCGGCCGGGCCGGCCGGGCTGGCCGGGGCCGCACCACTGCCGGGCCAGCGTTCGCAACGTCGCTTCACAGCGACGCTGGCTGTCGATCGTCACCCACTCCACGTCTTCATGCAGCCCTTCGCCGGAAGGTCCGAACACCACCGCCGGTGTGCCGACCCCACTGTGCAACGCTGCGTCGGTCCAGTACGGCGCAGCTGCGACCGTGGAGTCGACGTCGTTCTGAGCCGCCGCTCGTTGCAGCGCCGTCGCCAACAGGTGGTCGGCCGGCTGCGCCAGCGGCGCCCGCTGCATCACCAGTGAGCATTCGACGACGGCCGGCGAGGCCGCCCGCACCGCGTCGATCACCTGACGCACCTGCTGCTCGGCGGCCGAGCCCGTGGTCCGCATCTCGATCGTCAGCGCGCACCGAGCCGGCACGGTGAACAGCTCGCTCTCGCTGTGGAGGCGGTTCACCATCACGGTCGGCCGGCAGACGGGGTCGGGGTCGCCGGCCGCCCACGCGGCGTCCAGCGCCTGCACCGCGGTCACCACCTTGACGGCCTCGTGCACTGCGTTCGCACCACGATCGGCGCGCGACGTGTGGGTCGCCCGGCCGCGCACCGTGGCCTCGACCACGGCGAAGCCGCGATGGCTGGCGATCACCTGCAGATCGGTGGGCTCCAGCACCACCGCGCCGTCGGCCGACCACTCGCGCACCAGCGCCTCCGTACCGATGCTGCCGCTCTCCTCGTCGGCCACTGCCGCCACGATCAGGTCGCCGGCCAGCTCGCCGTCGGCGAACGATGCGGCCACGAGCATCGCCGCCGCCAACCCGCCCTTGGTGTCCAGCACACCGCGTCCGTACAGGCGCTCGCCGTCCACGTACGTTGGGCCTCCCGGATGCAGCCTCGTGCCGATGCACCTCCAACCCGTGCGCGGCGCCCCACGCGGCCACGAACGCGGCGACCTCCACCTCACCCGCCGCCCCGGGCACGAGGCTGGGGTTCACCGAATCGATGGCCGCCAGCCGCGCCGTCAGCCGCACCACATCGTCCAGGTCGGTCGGGTCGTTCGGGTCGTTCGGGTCGCGGGAGCGGTTGGCGTCGCCGGCAGGCGCGGTGAGCATGCTCGGCACGCTAACGGCGAGCGGCCACCATCCCGGGTACCGCGCGCAAAGGCGGTAACTGCGGTTGCCTCCCCCCGCAACCGGGGTTACCGCCTACGAAACGGCATCACCGGGGACAGCTCGCTCGGGTGCTCGGGCTCGTGGGCCTCGCGGCCGACGCGGGCGACGCGGGCGACGCGGCGTAGCCCAGCCTGGGTCAGTCGCCACCCGTGTCGGCTGCCGTCGTCGTTTCCTGGGTTGGAACGTGGCGGGCGGCGGATATGGTCAGCCGCACGGCTTCCCCCGGTTCGCAGTTCGACGGATGGAGGCACGCCGCCATGGCACAGGTACGAGATGAGCTGGTCGGCATGATCGACCGGGCGCTGGGCGACGACCCGAACGCTGCCCTGGTCGCAGCACACCAGCTGGGGCTGGAGGTCGAGTGGCTGACGAAGAAGGCCGTCGCGCTGGCCCGCGTGAACGGCTACGGCTGGGGTCGCATCGGCCGGCTGCTGCAGATGACCCGGCAGGGGGCGCGCAAGCGGTTCCCGCTCGCTCCGCCGATACCACCGCCTCACGTGGTCCGCGAGAACCGCACCCGGCGCGAGACCCGAGCTGGCGAAGTACTGCTGGAGCGCTGGCGGCAGGGTTTGCCCCTGCGCGGCTACTCAGCGGAGGACGACGACGATCCGGTTGCCTGGTGAAACTTCGCGAACACGGCCTCGGCCACGGCATCGGGCAGGAACGACAGCGCCTTCAGCTCGTCGAGCGAGGCCTTCTTCACCGCGTTGACGCCACCCAGCACCTGTGTCAGCTTCTTCTTGCGCGCCTCGCCCAAGCCGGGGATGCCGTCCAGCGACGACGCCGTCATCCGCTTGCCGCGCAGCTCCCGGTGGAACGTGTTCGCGAAGCGGTGCGCCTCGTCGCGGATGCGCTGCAGCATGAACAGGCCGTCGCTGCCGCGGGGCACCTCCACCGGCTCGCTGCGGCCCGGCAGGTAGACCTCCTCGAATCGTTTCGCCAACGACGCGATCGGGATCTCGTCGTACAGGCCCAGCGCGCGTACCACCCGCTCGGCCACTGCCAGCTGGCCCTTGCCGCCGTCGACGACCAGCAACTGCGGCGGATAGGCGAACTTCTTCGGCCGGCGGCCGCCCTGGCCGTCGACCAGGTCGTCGTCCAGAGGTTGGTCGCGTTCGTTGAGATACGCCTGCAGGCGGCGCGTCAGCACTTCCTCCATCGCGGCGTAGTCGTCGTTGCCGGGCACGTCCTTCACCTTGAAGCGGCGGTACTCGCGCTTGTTCGGCAGCCCGTCTTCCAGCACCACCATCGAGCCCACGTAGTCGGTGCCCTGCAGGTGGGCCATGTCGTAGCACTCGATGCGCAACGGTGCCTCCGGCAGGCCCAACAGGTCTTGCAGCTCGGTGAGCGCACGGCTGCGCGCGTTGTGATCGCCCGCCCGGCGCAGGCGGTGCCGCACGAACTCTTCGCGAGCGTTGCGGGTGACGGTTTCGTGCAGCTCGCGCTTGTCGCCCCGCTGTGGCACACGGATCTGCACCCGGCTGCCGCGCAGGTGGGTCAGCCACTCCTCGTACGTGGGTGCGTCGTCGGGCTCGATCGGCACGAGCACCTGTTTGGGCACACCCGCCGGCGGGTCGTCGCCGTACAGCTCTTCCAGGATGCGGTCCACCAGACCGCCCGGCGACAGCTCTTCCACCTTGTCGAGCACGAACCCCTTGCGGCCCACGACCCGGCCCTTGCGCACGAAGAACACCTGCACGGCGGCTTCCAGTTCGTCGTCGGCGATGCCGACCACGTCGATGTCTTCGCTCCGTTCGGCCACCATCTGCTGCTTCTCGATGGCTCGTCGCACGGCCAGCAGGCGATCGCGCACGCGGGCTGCGCGCTCGTACTCCAGCGCCTTCGCCGCGCCAGCCATCTCCGCCTCCAGCCGCTTGACGATGTCGTCGGTGTCGCCATCGAGGAAGTCGATCAGCTCTTGCACCAGCTGGCGGTACGGCATCTCGTCGATCTCGCCCACGCACGGGCCACTGCACTTCTCGATGTGGAACAGCAGGCACGGCCGGCCGAGACGATGATGCTCGTTGAACTTGCCCGGGCTGCAGGTGCGGATGGGGAAGCTGCGCAGCAGCAGGTCGAGCGTGTCGCGGATGGCGTACGCGTGGGCGTACGGGCCGAAGTAGCGGGTGCCCTTGCGCTTGCGACCGCGCATCACCAGTGCCCGTGGGAACTGCTCGTCGACCGTCACGGCCAGGAACGGGTAGCTCTTGTCGTCGCGCAACCGCACGTTGAACCGCGGCCGGTGCTGCTTGATGAGGCTGTACTCCAACATCAGCGCTTCGACCTCGTTGCGCACCTCGATCCACTCCACCGAGGTGGCCGTGGCCACCATCTGCGCGGTGCGCGGGTGCATGTTGCGCGGATCCTGGAAGTAGTTCGACAGTCGCTGGCGCAAGCTGGACGCCTTGCCGACGTAGATGACCCGCCCCTCCTTGTCCTTGAACTGGTACGAGCCGGGTGTCTCCGGGATCGTTCCTGTGGGTGGGCGAGCGACCATCGCCTTGACTCTACGGTGATCGCCCGCATGCCGTGAGGTAGCGCGGATAGGGTTGCCGCCGTGCCCGGCCGATACCAGTTCTCTCTGCCCGAACGCCCCAGCCGCGACGGCTGGTTCCGCGTCGGCCAGCTCGATGTCACCACCACCGCCCTGCTGGTGGGGCTGGGCGTGATCTCGATGTTCGTGTACGCCATCGGCGGCGCCGACGGCCCCATCTTCGACCTGTACTTCATCGCCCCGTTCGTGCGCGACGGCGAGATCTGGCGCCTGGTCACCTGGCCCATCGCCAATCCGCCCACGCGCATCTGGGTGCTGCTGACCCTCGCCTTCTTCTGGTTCGTCGGCCACCGTGTGGAAGAGACCATCGGGCGCAAGCGGTTCACCATCATGATCTCGTTGATGACCGTGGTTCCCGCGGCAGTGGTGTCGCTGTTCGACCTCACGGCGGCCACCGGCATCGCCTACGGGCTCAGCATCCTCGCCATCGCGCTGCTGGTGATCTTTGCGTTCGACAGTCCCAACGCGGTGTGGTTCTTCAACATCCCGCTGTGGGTGGTGGCTTCGGTGTTCGTGCTGCTCGACGTGCTCCAGTACCTGGGCGACCGGTTCTTCGGCGCCATGCTCGTCGAGCTCGGCGCCATCCTCGTGGGCACCGTCACCGCCCGGCAGTTCGGCATGTTGAACGACCTCGCATTCATCCCGCGGTTCGTCGGCCAACGCGGGACGGCGAAGCACAAGCGGCGCAAGAGCGGCGCTGGCCCCACCGTCGTGGCCGGCCCGTGGGCGGCCGCCGAGCCCGCGCACACCGCCGCCGATCAGACAGAGCTGGACCATCTGCTGGACAAGATCAGCGCCAAGGGCATGGATTCGCTCAGCCGGGCCGAGAAGACCCGCCACAACGAGCTCTCCAAGAAGCTCCGCGGCCGCTGAGCCCTCCCGCGAACTCGAGTTCGCGGAAGGGGGTTCGTCATGCCGAAGCGGCCTGGCGTGAACGCAGCGCCTGCATGTAGCCGACGACCAGCAACAGGCCCGCCATGATCGTGGCGGCATCAGCGAGCAGGTGGAAGCCCCAGGCCTGTTTCACGAAGCCGGAGGCAAAGGCGGCGATACCGCCACAGAAGCTCATCGTCAGGTCGGCGGTGCCCTGCACCTCCACCCGGCTGTCGGCAGGCACGGCCCCGGTGAGCATGCTGCTGCCGGCGATCAGGCCGATGTTCCAGCCCACGCCCAGCAGGAACAGACCGACGAAGATCAACACCGGCACGTACCCGGCCAGCACCGAGACGACCGTGCCCGCACCCAGCACGACCGCGCCCACCATCACCGAACGCACCTGACCGATGCGCGTGACGAAGCCACCGACGAACGGCGCGAACGCGTACATGCCGGCGATGTGCAGCGCGATGACGTAGGCGGACAGATCGGCGTGACCGTGATCCTTCATGTGCGACGGGGTCATCGTCATCACGGCCACCATCGCCGTCTGCGACACCACCATCGCCACCAGACCCAGGGGCGCAAGGTGGCTGCGGGCGATGACGCCGGCGGAGATCTGCACCTGCCGCAGGGGCCTCACCCGCTCTGCATGCGGGTCGAGCTGGCCATTCACCTCCAGCGGCTCGGGCCGCAGCCGCCGGTTGATGATGACCATCGCCACCAGCAGCAGCACCGCCGCGAAGAAGAACGGGCCGACGTACTTGTCGAGCCCGACCGCCTTGCCCGCCCACTTCTCGAACGGGGTGAGGATGGGGCCGAAGATGGCCCCCAGCGTGCCGACCACGACCACGCTGGCGATCGCACGCGCACGGTCGTGATCGAGCGCCAGATCGGCTGCGACGTATCGGCCCTGCAGCGTGGCGGCCTGCGCCCCACCGAAGCACAACATCCCCAACAGGAACAGAGGGAACGAGTGAACCTGGCCACCGATGCCGGCAACGACTGCACCCAGCGCGCCGAGGCCGAACGCAAACGTCAGACCGGGCCGCCGACCGCGGCGGCGCATGAACGCCGACAACGGCACCGCCAAGAACGCCGAACCCAGCGTGAACGCGGCACCGCCCGACCCTGCGAACCGGTCGCTGCCGTGCAGCAGGTCCTTCGCCAGCAACGCGCCGACGGCCACCACACCCGCAACCGCCGCTTGCCCCGGAACCTGTGCGAAGCGAAGCGTCCAGAGCGTGCGGCGCTGGATGGCACCGTCGTTGTCGTGCTCGATGGCGATGGTGTGCAGTTCGTGTGGCAAGACGCCGAGGCTACGCACACGGCCGCTCACCTGCCGACTCGAATACTCGCGGCGCGTCTCAGGGGTTGAGCAGTGGCCGCAGGAACCTTCCGGTGTGGCTTCCGTCTACCCTGACAACGTCTTCCGGGCTACCTTCGGCGACCACCGTGCCACCACCGCTGCCACCCTCGGGGCCGAGGTCGATGATCCAGTCGGCGGTCTTGATGACGTCGAGGTTGTGCTCGATGACCAGCACGGTGTTGCCCTGATCGACCAGGCGCGAGAGCACGGTGAGCAGGCGGCGCACGTCGTCGAAGTGGAGGCCGGTGGTGGGCTCGTCGAGCAGGTAGATGGTGTGGCCGGTGTTGCGCTTGGCCAGCTCGGTGGCCAGCTTCACGCGCTGCGCCTCGCCGCCCGACAGCGTGGGCGCCGACTGGCCCAGCCGCACGTAGCCGAGGCCGACATCGAGCAGGGTCTGCATGTACCGGTGGATGGCGGGCTGGTTGGCGAAGAAGTCGACCGCTTCGGCCACCGGCATGTCGAGCACCTCGGCGATGTTCTTTCCCTTGAACTGGATGTCGAGCGTGTCGCGGTTGTAGCGAGCGCCCTTGCACACCTCGCAC
>JAUSLQ010000111.1 GCA_030645675.1 Actinomycetota bacterium
GGCTCGCAGGTGATGCGCCAGGCACCGTCGCCGTCGTCGGCCACGTCGTCGGCGCCCGCCTCGAGCGCGGACATCATCACCGAGTCTTCGTCGCCGCCGTTGACGGTGAGCACGCCACGGCGACTGAACTGCCAGCCGACGGCACCGGGCTCGGCCAGCGACCCGCCGAGCTTGGCAAAGATGTTGCGCACGTCGCCGCCGCTGCGGTTGCGGTTGTCGGTGAGCACGTCGACCAGCATGGCCACGCCGCCGGGGGCATAGCCCTCGTAGGTGATGGCCTCGTAGTTCCCGCCGTCGGTGAGGCCGGCGCCGCGCTTGACGGCGCGGTCGATGGCGTCGTTGGTCATCTGCGCGGCCTTCGCCTTCTGGATGACCGTGCGCAACGGGGCGTTCGACGCCGGGTCGGCGCCACCCTCACGGGCGGCGACTTCGAGGAGACGGGCGATCTTGTTGAACACCTTGGCGCGGGCCTTGTCGGCAGCGCCCTTCTTGTGCTTGATCGTTGCCCATTTGGAATGGCCCGACATTGGACTATGCCCTTTCCTTCTCGGTGCTGAGACCGTTGTGTTCGAGGAACATCCGGTGCAGGCGTGCATCGGGTGTGATCTCGGGATGGAACGACGCCACCATCACGTGTGCTTGCTGCGCCAACACTGGCACGTCGTCGTGCACCGCCAGCACCTCGACGGCCGCGCCGGTCGCCATCACTTTAGGGGCACGAATGAAGACGGCATGGAACGGAGTGGCCAGGCCGCGTACCTCGATGTCGGTCTCGAAGCTGTCCACCTGGCGGCCGTAGCCGTTGCGGCGCACTGTCAGGTCGATGACCCCGAAGCTGCGCTGGTCCGGGCGGCCGTCGATCACTTCCGTGGCCAGCAGGATCATGCCGGCACAGGTGCCGAACACGGGCATACCCGAACCCAGACGGTCGGCGAGGGGCTGGTACATGTGCGACGTGCGCAGCAGCCGCGACATCGTGGTGCTCTCGCCACCGGGCATCACCAGCGCGTCGACTTGCGCGAGGTCGGCCGGTGTACGCACCTGGCGGGTGGCTACACCGAGCCCGCGCAGCGCGTCTTCATGCGCGGCGAAGGCACCTTGCAGCGCCAGCACACCGATGACGGGCGCCGGCACCTGGGGGCTCCGGAGTCGGTCGGTTCAACTCGGGTTACCAGCCGCGCTCGGCGAAGCGCTGGCTCTTGTTGATCTCGTCCATCCCGATGCCGGTCATCGGGGCGCCGAGGCCACGGCTGACCTTGGCCAGGATGTCGGCGTCGCGGAAGTGGGTGGTGGCCTCGACGATGGCCTTCGCCCGCGGCGACGGGTCGTCGCTCTTGAAGATGCCCGACCCGACGAACACGGCCTGCGCGCCCAACTGCATGGCGAGGGCTGCGTCGGCCGGGGTGGCGATTCCACCGGCGCAGAACAGCGGCACCTGCAGCCAGCCGGTCTCGGCGATCTCCTGCACCAGCGGCAGCGGGGCCTGGAGGGTTTTCGCCCATTGGAACAGCTCGGCGTTGTCGGCCTGGGTGATCTTCCGGATGTCGCCGATGATGCTGCGCAGGTGCCGCACGGCCTCGACGATGTTGCCGGTGCCGGCCTCGCCCTTGCTGCGGATCATGCACGCACCCTCGCTGATGCGACGAAGGGCCTCGCCCAGGTTGGTGGCGCCGCACACGAACGGCACGGTGAACGCCCACTTGTCGATGTGGTGCGTCTCGTCGGCCGGGGTGAGCACCTCGCTCTCGTCGACGTAGTCGACGCCCAGGGCCTGCAGGATCTGCGCCTCCACAAAATGGCCGATGCGGACCTTGGCCATCACGGGAATGGTGACCGCGGCCTTGATGCCCTCGATCATCTCCGGGTCGCTCATGCGCGACACGCCACCGTCGCGGCGGATGTCGGCGGGCACGCGCTCCAGCGCCATGACGGCGCAAGCGCCGGCATCTTCGGCGATCTTGGCCTGGTCGGCGGTGACGACGTCCATGATGACGCCACCCTTCATCATCTCGGCGAGGCCGCGCTTGACCTGCATGGTGCCGGTAGCGCGCGAAGCTGACGTCTGCGAACTCATGGGCTCAGCGTATCGCTGCCGGGTACCTGGCACCTCAGGGAAATCCTGGCGGTGGCGCTACCAGGCACGCTGGCCGGAAGGGCGGGATAGGGCGGGAAGGGCTGTCGAGCCGGCAGCGTCAGGCGACGGTGCCGAAGGTGCCGGGGCGGACGAGCTCGATGAACGTGCGGCCGGGCGTCAGTGGGATGACCGCGCCGCCGGCGTCGGTGAGCACGATCGGCGACAGCCGGTCGGGGCGGCTCCAGGTGCCCTGCACCACGACGCCACCTGTGTACACCAGCACCGTGCCGGAACCGATGGTCTGCGCCTCAGGGCTGTTCGCGTCGGCCGCGCTGGGCTGGTAGTCGACCACCATCACGACCACGTTGTGGGTGCTGACCTGGCCACTGAGCACGTCGTTGTGCGGTGTGCCGCCGTTGCTGCGCAGGTAGAGGCCGGAGGCCGCGGCGTAACGCCACTCGATGGGCAGGCCGTCCATCTCCAGGTTCACGCCCGAGGCAGGGTCGCCGGTGCGCGCTGCGCCCGCGGCCAGGTACTGGAACTGCTGCGCCGGCGGTGTGGCACCGGCGGGCGTCAGTGTCCAGGCCGCGCTGGTGGTTGCGTACAGGTTGTGCGGCGACGAGCGGCTGTTGCTGCGGAAGAACCCGGCCGGGCCGTACACGCTGCCGCGCTGAGCGCTGAGGTTGACGAAGTCGCTGTTCTCGATGGCGCGCGTGACCGCCGGGTTGCCGCCGCTCCAGAGGAACAGCGGGTGGTTCAGCGAGCCGAGCAGCAGCACGTCCTGCGTGCGCCCGGAACGGATGGGGCCGACCGGGTCGGCGCCCTGCGATTGGAACACCGCAGCGAACCGCGTCTGCACCTCGACGATCTCCTCGAACACGATGTCGGCCTCGTTGAGACCGTTCTGCGGCCGGGCGTCGGCGTTGTTGTCGATCTTGACCACCAGGGCCGGGCGGGCTGCCGCCGCGGCATCTGTCACCGGCAGGCCGGTGAGCGGGTACACGGGCCCGGCAGGCACCGTGGTGGTCGCGGCGGGCAGCGTCGTGGTGGTGGCGGCGGTCGTCGTACTGGTGGTGGTGCTGCCCGCAGCCGTGGTGGTGCTGCCGGCGACGGTGCCGGCGGAAGTGGTGGTGGCCGCGGTGTCGTTGCTGCTGCTGCAACCGACGGCAGCGAGCGCGAACGAGGCGACGACGGCAAGGCGGAGTGTGCGGTTCATAGCTCTCTCAACAGCGCGATGCGCTCTTCCAGTGGGGGGTGTGTGTCGAACATCTTGTTCCAACGGCCGAGCTTTCCGCCGTCACCCACGCCGGCCATGGGCTGCTCGATCCACAGGTGGGCGGTGGCGGTGGTGGCCGAGTGGGTGACCGTGACGTCGTCGCGCAGCTTCTCCAGGGCGGCGATGAGGCCTGGCGGATAGCGAGTCATCTGGCACGCCGACATGTCGGCCAGCGTCTCGCGTTTGCGGCTGACGGCGGCCTGCATGGCCTTGGCGATGATGGGGGCGAAGATCAGCAGCGCGAAGCCGACGATGGCCAGCGGGTTGCCACCATCGCCGTGGTCGCCGTCGCGGCGCACGCGCCCGCCGTTCCACCACATCATGCGGATCGCCAGGTTGGTGAGCAGCGCGATGGAGCCCACCAACGTGACGGCGAGCGTGCTGACCAGGATGTCGTAGTTGCGGATGTGCGACAGCTCGTGCGCCAGAACACCCTCCAGCTCGACCCTGTTCAGCTTCTCCAACAGGCCGGTGGTGACCGCGATGGCCGCGTGCTTCGGGTCGCGGCCGGTGGCGAAGGCGTTGGGCGCCGGGTCGTCGACGATGTACACCCCCGGCTTGGGGAGCCCGCTGGCGATGCACAGCCCTTCCACCAGGTTGTGCAACCGCTGGTACTGCTGCGGGTCGGCCGGCACGGCGCGGCTGACCTTCAGTGCGATGACATCGGCCTTCCAGTAGGACGCGAACGCCATGCCGGCGGAGAACACCAGGGCGACCAGGGTGCCGACGATGCCGTTGCCGATGAGCAACCCGAAGGCCGCCCCCACCATGCAGAGCACCAGCACGAAGGAGATGATGAGCGCGACGCTGCGCCGTTTGTTGGCGCGGATCAGTTCGAACATGGCGCGTTCAGAACTGAACCTTGGGCACCTCGCGGGCGGCCTCGTCGGTCTCGAAGTACTCGCGGCGCTCG
>JAUSLQ010000228.1 GCA_030645675.1 Actinomycetota bacterium
GTCGTGGTTGGTGTTGAAGAACGCGGCGATGTCGAACAGGGCGTCCCCCTGCCGCTGGGCGAGTGTGCGGGTGTCGTCGTCACCTTCGAACGTGAGCGCAGTGGAGATCGCTTTCTCCAGTTCGGTGCCGGCCGCGTCGTCGAGTTCGAACCGGCCGACCAGCGCACCGTCACCGGCGCGGGACATCGACAGGGAGCGTTCCTTGTCCACCGGCGGTGCGGTCTCTTTGATCACGGCGTCGGCCTTCTGCTTCCACAGGTTGCACGCCGTCGCGGTGTCGTTCACTGTCAACGGTGCCAGCACCTCGGCCAGCACCCCGATGTCGTCACCCAACAGTTGCTCGTACTTGGGGCGGTGCAGCCGTTGGATCATGGCGACCTGATCGGCCGACAACGCGTGCGCGACTGCGGCGTCGGCCATGACCGAGTAACGGTCGAGGAACCGGCCGCGGTGCACCCATGAGCGTGCGGTCTGGGTCGACATCCGGCAGTGGTCGGTCAGCCACGCGGCCGAGTTCACCGCCCCGTACTCGCCGAAGGTTCCGGCGTTCTCCAGCCGGCGGACGGCGAGGGCCAAGACCGCTGCCTGTTGTTCGTGGTGGGCGAGCGCAGCGATGAGTTCGGGGGCGGTGAGTGGCATCTGTTCGAGCAGCCGGGCACCATTACTCATGGCCCATACAGTACATGTGTTCGTACATCGGGACAACCTGGAAACCCATATCCCATATAGCTTTCAGCGATACAGATCCAGGCTTTCATCACCCGCAGCGATCACCCGAATTCGAAATCGAACCGACGAGACCGACGGGCAACGCGGGGCTGTGGCTAGCCCGGAGCGCCGGTGAGGTGGCGCAGCGCCATCGCGCCATACACGGCGATGCCGTTCACCATCGCGGTCTCGTCGAACATCACCCGGTTCGAGTGGTTCGGCGCAGCGGTGGCCGGGTTGCGGTCGGGGCCGGTGCCACCGAGGAACACCATCGCCCCCGGCACCCGGTTCAGCACGTAGCTGAAGTCTTCCGCGCCCATGATCGGGTTGGGCAGCTTGACCACCGCGCCCTTGCCCACCACCTCGCGGGCCACATCGAGTGCGAACTCGGCAGAGCCGGGGTTGTTCACCGTCACCGGGTAGCCGTCGTGGAAGTCGACCGTGACCTGCGCGTCGTGCGCCGCGCTGACGCCCTCGGCCACGCGGCGGATGCCGTCGCGCACCTTCGCCCGCGTGCGTTCGCTGATCGCGCGGATGGTGCCTTCGATGACGGCGGTCTCGGGGATGATGTTGTTGGTGGTACCGGCGGAGATGCGGCCGACGGTGACCACCGTGGGGTCGAACACGTCGATGGTGCGCGTGACCATCATCTGCAGCGCCTGCACGATCTCGCACGCGATCGGGATGGGGTCGAGCGCATGGTGCGGCTGACTGGCGTGCCCGCCGCGACCGGTGACCGTGATCAGCATCTGGTCGGCGGAGGCCATGATGCTGCCGCCTTTGCTGGCGATCCAGCCGGTGGGCAGGTTGCTGCTGATGTGCAACGCGTAGGCGCCCGTGACCGGCGAGTCGGTGCCGTCGGCAGCGGGCGGCAGGTTGAGCAGCCCTTCGTTGAGCATGAACTCGGCGCCGCCGAAGCCTTCCTCGCCCGGCTGGAACATGAACAGCACGCGGCCGGGGATGTCGGCCCGGCGGGCGCTGAGCAGCTTCGCCGCGCCCACCAGCATCGCCGTGTGGGTGTCGTGCCCGCAGGCATGCATCTGCCCTTCGGTGGCGCTCTCGAACGGCAGGTCGGTGTCTTCCTGCAGTGGTAGTGCATCCATGTCGCCGCGCAGCAGCACCGTCGGGCCCGGCTTGCCGCCGTCGAGCACCGCCGCGATGCCGCTGGTGGTGGAGTGCTGGGTGACGTGCAGCGGCAGGCCCTCCAGCGCGCTCAGCACGTGCTCCCGGGTGACCGGCAGGTCGTTGCCCAGCTCGGGCCAGCGGTGCAGGGTGCGGCGCAGCGCCACCGTCTCGTCGAGCAGATCGCGGGCTTCGTCGCGCAAGGTGTCCAGTTCCATGCGCGCATGCTATGCAACACGCCATGAACGGCCGCACCGCTGGCGACCCCGGGCAGGAACTGGTCGACATCGTCGACGACGACGACCGCGTGGTGGCCACCGTGCCGCGCGGGCAGATGCGCGCCCAGCGGCTGCAGCACCGGGCGGTGAGCATCGCCGTCCTTTCGACCGACGGTCGCCTGCTGGTGCACCGCCGGGCTGACACGAAGGACGTGTGGCCGGGCATGTGGGACATGGCGGCGGGGGGTGTGGTGGCCGCCGGCGAGACGTACGAGGCCGCCGCCCGACGCGAGCTGGCCGAGGAGCTGGGTGTGGTGGCCGGCGAGCTGGTGTCACTCGGCGAGGGCCGCTTCGCCGACGAGGCGGTGGCGCTGATCGGCCGCGGGTACCTGGTGGTGCACGACGGCCCGTTCACGTTCACCGACGGCGAGATCGCCGAGGTGCGCTGGGTGGACGGCACTCAACTGACCGAGCTGATGCATCGCGAGCGGTTCGTGCCCGACAACGTGGCGCTGCTGCTGCCTCTCCTGGACCTGCGCTGAGCCCGGCCCGAGCCCGGCCCGAGCCCGGCCGAGCCCGGCCCGAGTCGGCCTGGTTCGATCCCAACAGCAGTTTTGCCGTTTCGGCGGCTTCGCCGTGCCCAGTACTGGTGACGGCGCGCACCGGGCGGCCGGCGAAAGGACCACACCATGATCACCTACGGCGCCAATCCCGAGCAGCTGGCCTCCCTCGGCCGTTCGTTGAAGGAGCAGATCACCGTGATCGAGCAGGTGATGCGCACCGTCAGCTCGGCGCTGGCCAACACCACCTGGACGGGGCCGGCGCGCGACCAGTTCGAGAACGACTGGAACACGTCGTTTCGCACCGCCCTCGGCAAGCTCAACCAGGCGTTCGACGCGGCCGGCAGCGGTTGCATCTCCCGCAGCAGCGACCTGCAGCGGCTGATGGGCCCCCGATGACAGGTCGCAAGTGCGGGATGACAGCGCAGGACGCAGCGACGAATGATGATCCCGATGCGCGGTGAGCTCTGGTGGTGTGAGACGCCCGATGCCGGCCGTCCCCCCTGCGTGGTGCTCACCCGAGACGCCGCGATTCCGCGCCTGCGTCGCACGCTGGTTGCCTTGGCCTCGACGCACGTCCACGGGTTGGCGAGCGAGGTCGTGTTGGAACCGGGTGACGACCCGGTGAATCGTCGGTGCGCGCTGGCGCTCGACGTGCCCACCACGGTCTCCATAGTTCACCTCACCGAGCGGATCGGGCGGCTCAGCGACGAGCGCGTGCGGCAGATCTGCGCCGCGTTGGCGGTCGCTGTCGACTGCCGCTGAGCTGGGGCCATTCGTCGGCCCGTCGTTCGCTGGCTACCATCGCAGCGTGTTGTTGCTGGAGTTCACGATCGAACCGTTCCACGAGGGCAACCCCGGGCCACACGTCACCGCCGCCATCGCGGCCGCCGAGGCGTTGGGTGTCGCGGTCGAGTTCGGGCCGTTCGGCTCGTCGTGCACCGTCAGCCCGGCCCAGGTGGCGGCGGTCAGCGGCGCGATCGTAGCCCAGGCGTTCGCCCATGGTGCCTCGCACGTCAGCCTGCACGCAGAGCGCGTGGCCCCCCGGGCGGGTACCCGATGAGCAAGCTGCCCCGCCACCCGCTGGTACTGGCGGTGAAGCCGATCGTCGAGCAGCTGGGCGCATCGCTGGTGGCCGCCGACGATCGCGAACCCGGCGACCTGCCGCTGAAGTGGGAGGGCGTCATCATCGCGGCTGTTCGCCCGGCGCCGCTGCACGGAGCGCTGGACCGGTTGATCGAATCCGTCGAGCGCGAGATGGGCGCGCCGCTGCCCAGCCTCACCCGTGAGGAGAAGCAGAAGGCCATCCGCCTGCTCGACGATCGCGGTGCGTTCATCCTGCGCCGGGCGGTGGAAGACGTGGCCGATGCGATGGGCGTCAGCCGCATCACCGTGTACAACTACCTCAACGCTCTGCACCGGTAGCGCCGATGAAGCCCTTCGATCTTGTCGCGTTCGACGCCGACGACACCCTGTGGCACAGCGAGGACGGCTTCAGCGCCAACGAGTGGCGCTTCGTCGAGCTGGTCTCGCCGTTCGCCGCCGAAGGGGTCGATGTGAAGGCCGCGCTCACTGCGGTGGAGCGCAAGAACCTGCCCACCTACGGGTACGGCGTGAAGGCGTTCGGGTTGTCGGCGGTGGAGGCCGCGCTCACCATCTCCGAGGGCCGCGTGACCACGGCGGTCATCGAGCAGATCCTGCACATGATCCGCGAGCAGCTCACCGAGCCGGTGCGCCTGCTGCCGCACGTGCCCGAGGTGCTGGCCAAGGTGGGGCGCAACTACCGCCTGGTGCTGATCACCAAAGGCGACCTCATCCACCAGACCCACAAGGTGGAGACCAGTGGCCTCGCCCACCACTTCACCGACGTCGAGATCGTGCTGGAGAAGGATCCCGCCACCTACGACCGCGTGTTCCGGAAGCTGGGCGTGGTGCCCGATCGCGTGTGCATGGTGGGCAACAGCGTGCGCAGCGACATCCTGCCGGTGATGGCGCTGGGCGGCACCGCGGTGCACGTCCCCTACCCCCTGCTGTGGGATCTGGAGCACGTCGAACACGACGAGCACTTCGCCGAGTTGGGTTCGATCACCGACGTGCCCGGCTGGCTGGGCATCGGCTGAAACCGGTTCAGGGCACCCAGATCTGGTGGGCTTCCACCACCAAGCCGTCGCGGACGGTGAGCAGGTAGGGGAACTCGATGTACTGGTAGTCCGGCGGGGCGGCGGCCGCGGCCGTGCCCGCGCCGGCCAGCGCCAGCAACTCGGCCGCCGTGACGGCGTAGTTCTGCCGGCTCGGGGCGGCGACCGTGACGCTGACGACCTGCGGCAGTGGCACGTCGACGGTGCGGCTGGGATCGTCGAGGGTGCCGTAGTCGTCGGTGCACCCATCCTCGCCGAGCTCGGCGAGGCACGTGGCGGCGAAGAACGCCTGCGTTAACCGGAAGAGCAGCACCGGCTGCTGGCCCGCATCGAAGCCGACCAGCTCCGCCCAGTACAGCCCATCGGCGAGGGTGGCCCCGCCGGGGTCGATGGGCTCGGTGCGATCGGGTACGGCAGGCACCGGCGCGCGGTCGTACAGGCCCACCGTGCCTGGGTCGATGTCGTCGGCGCACGCGGCCAGCAGCAGGCCGGCGGTGGCGACGGCGAGCAACCGGCGAGCGATCACAGGCGCTTCAGCTTCACGCTGGTCACCCGGTGGTCGCGGCCCTTGTTCAGCAGCAGGCTGGCGCGGCCCTTGGTGGGCTCGATGTTCTCGCGCAGGTTCTTGCCGTTGATCTCGCGCCAGATGAACCGGGCGGTCTCGACGGCCTCCTGCGGTGTCAGGTGCGTGTAGTGCTGGAAGAAGCTGTCGGGGTTCTGGAACACCGTGTCGCGCAGGGTGAGGAAGCGCTGCACGTAGAACTGCTCGATGTCGTCGATGTCGGCATCGATGTAGATCGAGAAGTCGAAGTAGTCGCTGACGAACTCGCTGGTGGTGGGATCGGCGGGCGCCGCGACCTGCAGCACGTTGAGGCCTTCGATGATGACGATGTCGGGCTGCCGCACCACGACCTCCTCGCCCTCCACGATGTCGTAGACGACGTGGCTGTACACCGGCGCCGTCGTCTCCGGGGCCCCGCTCTTCAGGTCGCGCAGGAACTGCAGCAGCCGGCGCGTGTCGTAGCTCTCGGGGAAGCCCTTGCGGTTCATCAG
>JAUSLQ010000128.1 GCA_030645675.1 Actinomycetota bacterium
GGCTGGTGCACATCCCGATGGGCCGCTTCGGCGAGCCGGCGGAGATCGCCAACGGCGCCCTGTTCCTGGCCAGCAACGAGAGCAGCTGGATGACCGGCCAGTCGCTGATCATCGACGGCGGTATCACCGCCGCCTACGTCACCCCCGAGTGATCGCATGACGCTGCACGGGCCAGGTGCGGCAACAGGCGACCTGGCCACCCGCGCCGCGGCTTGGATGCGTGCCCGCTTGAAGGGCTCCGAAGTGGGTGTGATCGGCGACAAGGGTTGGCTCGACGCCAACCTCGCCGGCTCGATCACCGACGAGGGCCTCGGCCTCGACGACGCCTGGCGAGTGTTCAACGACGTCGTCGTGCCGCAGAACCTCGGGCTGGACAGCGAGCGGTTCCTCGCGTTCATCCCGCTGTCGCCATCGGTGGCCGGTATCTGGATGGATGCCATCTGCAGCACCGCCAACTTCTCCGCCGAGTCGTGGCTGGAGGGCGCCGGCGCCATCGCGGCCGAGAACCAGGTGATCGCGCTGCTGGCGCGCACCGCGGGCATGCCCGAGGGCGCTGCCGGGTGCTTCATGAGCGGCGGCAGCATCGGCAACCTGTCGGCGCTGGCCGTCGCACGCGAGCAGGCGGCCGGCCGGCGCACCGTGGTGGTGGCCGACACCGCGCACGCGTCCATCGACAACGCACTGCACCTCCTTGGCCTGGAGGCGCTGGAGGTGCCCACCGGCCCGGAGTGCCGGCTGACCGGCGAGGCGATCCTGGCCACCATCGCCGACCGCCGCGACATCGCCGCCATCGTGGCCGCGGGCGGCAGCACGAACGCCGGTGTGGTGGACGATCTGGCCGGCTGCGCCGACGTGGCCGAAGCACTCGGTGCGTGGTTCCATGTCGACGGCGCGTACGGATTGTCGGCGATGCTGCTGCCCGAGCTGCGCGAGCGCTTCGCCGGTATCGAGCGCGCCGACAGCTTCATCGTCGACCCGCACAAGTGGCTGTTCGCCCCGGCCGGGTCGTGTGCGCTGGTGTACCGCCGGCCATGGCTGGCCCGGCAGGTGCACACCCAGCACGGGCCCTACATCGAGGCGCTGCGCACCGACGACGAGGCGTACAACCCGTGCGACCTGGGCTATCAGCTCACCCGTCGGGCCAGCGGCCTGCCGGTGTGGTTCGCGCTCACGCTGCACGGGGTGGAGGCGCACCGCGAGGCCATCCGCCACGGCATCCGACTGGCGCACTTGCTGGCCGATGCGCTCGACGAGTGCGAGCACACCGAGCTGTTGATGCGGCCTCAGCTGGGCGTTGTGTTGTTCCGCCGTCAGGGCTGGGGGCGCGACGAGTGGGCGCAGTGGGCCGCCACCATGTTGCGCGAGCAGGTGGCGTTCGTGGTGCCCACCACCTACCGCGGCGAGGCTGTCGGCAGGGTGGTGTTCATGCACCCGCGCACGCCCGTGGCGGTGGTGTCGGAGCTGATGGCCGGACTGACCGCCTGACGGCCGGGCTGACCGCCTGACGGCCCGCGCCTCACAGACTGACGGCACCGTTCGGTGTGTGCACCTCGGCCCACAACTGCGCCGGCCCCTGCTCGACGTGGATTGCCCGTGTGTGGCCGATCTCGGCCAGCACCGCGTTCAGCACGTCGGCTTGTGGGTGCACGAGGTGCAACGCGTCGAGCCGAGCTTGGTGCGGCAACGACTCGGCGGGGTGCGACGAATCGAGCCAGTCGATCAGGAACGGCACGCACCCTTCGTGAGGCGGGCCCAGCAGTGGGAACGTCAGCCGCCAGTGAAGCGCTACTCCGTCGGGCCGTGCCCGCGACATTTCCGCGATGTCACCCAGGTGCACACCATGTGAGGCGACGCGGTTCACCACGTCGGCCAGCGGCATTGCGGGGCGAGCGCACCACGCGACCAGCGTGGGTTGGGTGAGGTGGTCGACCCCGAACGGGCGCGGCCTGCGCGGTGGCGGCTGGCCAGGGTCGGGCCCGACGATCTCGAGGTAGACGCCGGCACCCAGCCCGGTGAGCGCGTTGCGCGTGCCCAGCCCCGTATGGGCGCCGCCGGCGACGACCTCGACGCCCCACGCTCGTGCGATCGCCGCCGAGGTGGCGACGAGGTCGGGCGTGGCGAGCACCAGGTGGTCGATCACGTCCACATTGTTGCACCCCCCGGGCGCGGCCAGCGCCGATGTGTGACCCGTGCCCGAGCGGGCTGTGCACATCGTGCCTTCGTGACCGGCAAGACTGAGCGGATGAGTTCAGTCGCTTTCATCGGTCTCGGCGTGATGGGTACGCCCATGGCCCGTCATCTCGCTGCCGCCGGTCACCAGGTCACCGTCTACAACCGCACGCCGGCGAAGGCGCTCGCCTGGGTCGCGTTGTACGGCAACCGGGCGGCCCCCACGCCGCGTGAGGCGGCGGAAGGTGCCGAGTTCGTGTTCCTGTGCGTGGGCAACGACAACGATGTGCGTGAGGTGGTGTACGGCCCCGACGGCGCCCTGGCCGGTGCCGACGCGGGCGCCGTGCTGGTGGACCACACGACGGCCTCCGCGGAGGTGGCCAAGGAGCTGGCCGAGGCCGCAGCAGAGTTCGGTGTCGGGTTCGTCGACGCGCCGGTGTCGGGCGGGCAGGCGGGCGCCGAGGCCGGCCAGCTGACCATCATGTGCGGTGCCGACGACGATGCGTTCTACGAGCTGGCCAAGCCGGTGATGGGTTCGTATGCCAAGGCCAGCGCTCTGATGGGCCGTGCAGGTGCCGGGCAGCTGACCAAGATGGTCAACCAGATCCTGATCGCGGGCATCGTGCAAGGCCTGGCCGAAGGCCTGAACTTCGCGGTGAAGGCCGGCCTCGACCCAGAGCAGGTCACCGAGGTCATCAAGTACGGCGCGGCACAGAGTTGGCAGCTGGAGAACCGCGGCCGCACGATGGTGCGCGGCGAGTTCGACTTCGGGTTCGCGGTGGAGTGGATGCGCAAAGACCTCGGCATCGTCATCGACGAGGCCAACCGCAATGGGGCCCGCCTGCCCGTGACAGCGCTCATCGACCAGTTCTATGCACAGGTCATCGCCCGCGGTGGCCAGCGGTGGGACACCAGCAGCCTCATCCACCTGCTCGCCAACGATTGAGCCCAGACGCGCCGAAGGCACCGCCGTAGCGGTGCCTTCGGTCTCCTGAGGTCGTCGGCAGAACGCCGATGACCTCAGCCCCCAGCAGCGACAGGCTCCTCGATCGGGGCCGGGATGTCCACCGAGTCGGGGCTGTCCACGGAGGCCGGGCTGGCGACCGAGGCCGGGCTGGCGACCGAAGCCGGGCTGGCCACGGACACCGGGCTGGCGACCGACACCGGGCTGGCCATCGAATCGTCAGTCGGGTCGGTGACGTCGGTGGCGACGTTCACCGAGGCGAGCAGCTCGTTGACGCTGGGCTGCAGCAGGGTGGTGGTGACCACCGTGGGCGAGCCGAGCACACCCGCCGACTGCAGCTGCACGTCGGGCACGACCGGGGTGGGCAGGCTGTCGGAGGCGCTCGCGAAGGCGAATCCTCCGAGCATCACTCCGGCGATGGCGCCGGTGGATGCGATGCGCCAGCTGGGACGGTACGTGCGGTTCGGGGTGTTGCTCATGAGAGGTGTTCCTTTCGATGTGAGCTGAGTTCGCTCATCGGGGGGTGCCACGTCAGTTCACCTCACCGGCATGTGACCCTGATGAGTCCCTTCTGAGATCTTTCTCATCTGCGTGCACCTGTGCGGCCAGCTCGAGCACCTCCAAGGTCCGGAGCTGCCACCCATCGGATTGCGCCCGGTACGGCCCCGTGGCCAGTCCGATGAGCGCTGCCGCGAACCGAGAGTCGAACGCTGCCCGGTCGTCGATCTGCGCTCGCATCGTGCGCAGGGTGAGCGCCGCATAGTCGCAGGCTGCGGGGCTGCCGGGCGGTATGTCGTGGCCGTTGCCCAGCACGGCGAGCGCGTGCAGGTGGGCGGTGAGACGGGCCAGGTCGTCGAGGGGATCGCCCGGTCCGGCGCCGTCCACGTCCAGCACCCCGACGATCTCGCCGTGCTCGTTCACCCGCAGCTGAGCGTCGTGCAGATCACCGTGAATGGTGCGCCCGACTGTCGTGGGTTGATCGGAGGCGATGGCGTCGAGCACGAGGCGGAGGCGCTCGGACGTGCCGGGGAGGACCACTCGCAGCATCGCGGCGTGTCGCGGCGCAGCGGTCAGCAGCGACAGCACCGGCTCGGCGTCGGGAAGGTCGATCGCTGCGAACCGGCCGACGATGCCGGCGAACTGTGTGCTCGTGGGAAGCGAGGTGCTGCCGTTGGCGAGCGCGGTCCGCAGATCGTGGCCCGGCAAGGCCCGAGAGACGACGAGCCCGCGGTCTGCCACCACGTGCGTGAGCTCCGGAACCGGGATGCCGCCTCGGCGCAGTGCCTCGTGGCGGGCGACGAGGCCGTCGACGTCGGCGGGGGGTATCACCTTCACGTAGAGGTCGTCGCTCCCTTGCTGCTGCACGCGCACCACTGCTCGGCGGCAGGCGCGGAACGACACCACCTGCAGTCGTACCTCTGAGGCCTTCGCTCCCAGCAGGGCGGCAATGCCGGGGGTGGTGACTGCGTCGGCAAGCCCGGGCAGGAACGGGTCGAAGGGGTATCGCCACACGTGGACCCGTAGGTCGCCTGCCTCGACGGGCACCGTCCCCGGCAGCTCACCGCGCTTCACCGTGCCGGCCACGAGTGTCTCCTCGGTCGGCGGCCCACCGCCCCACGAGATGCTGGCAGTGAACATCACCGTGAGGTCGCGGCTGGGACGGTAGATCACCTGCCGAGCCGTTGCGTGAAGCAGTACACCGCCCGCTGCAACGACGGCAGGCTCGAGCACGTCGCTTCCGTGAGGGCCGGTGAGGAACGGTGCCGCCGGCAGGAGAGGGTCCTCGATGTCGGGCATGCTCACTGCTCGTTGGAGCGCAGGCGGTAGCCCATCCCACGGACGGTCTCCACGGTATCGTTCCCCAACTTCTTGCGCAGGTAGCGGATGTACACGTCGACCACGTTCGATCCCGGGTCGAAGTCGTAGCCCCACACATGGCTGAGCAGCTGTTCCCGGCTGAGCACCTGACCGGTGTGGCGCAGCAGGTGCTCGAGCAGTGCGAACTCGCGGGCGGTGAGCTCGACGACTCGGTCACCCACTGCCGCGCGCCGAGTGCGCAGATCCAGCGTGATGTCTGCACCGCGCAGCACCGCCGACTCGGTGGTCGGCGCTCCGCGCAAGCGCACGCGCACGCGTGCGAGCAGTTCCTCGAATCGGAACGGTTTGATCACGTAGTCGTCGGCGCCACCCTCGAAGCCGGCAACCGCGTCGTCGACGCCGGCGCGCGCCGTCAGGATGATGACGGGCAGCTGTTCGCCGCGTGAGCGCATGCGCTGCAGCACCTCCTGCCCCTGGATGCCGGGCAGCCCCAGATCGAGGATCAGCAGGTCGAAGCTCTCGTCGCGCGCGAGCGAGAGGGCCGCGATGCCGTCGTCGACGGCCAGCGTGGTGTACCCGGCAGCGCGAAGCCCCTTCTCCAGGAACGAGACGATGCGAGGTTCGTCCTCTGCGATCAGGATTCTGGTCATGGTTCGTCCTCCTCGAGGATCACGCGTGGCATCACGATGCGGAACGTGGCGCCTTCGCCCGGCGGGCTGTCCAGCTCGACGCGGCCACGGTGAGCGCGAGCGATGGCGTCGACGATGGCCAATCCGAGGCCCGTCCCGTCCGGTCGCAGGTCGGCCGACGAGCCACGCGAGAACCGTTGGAAGATGCGATCGTGTTCGGCGGGCGGCACGCCAGGCCCGTCGTCGGTCACCCAAAGCCGGACGTGTGTGGGGCTGGCATCGGCTCCGATGGTGATGGACCCACCTGGCTGGGTGTGCTGCATGGCGTTGTCTGCCAGCGCCAGCAGCGCCTGCAGCACTCGCTGCGGGTCGGCTTCGGTGAGCACGGTCGCGGGTGCCGGCGCGGGGCCGAGCGTCCACGCGCGATCTCCCAGGCCACGAGCGCGTTGGTGCGCACTCTCGATGAGCTCACCGATGTCGACCAGCTCCGTCTGCAGGAAGTCGGGCCGGGCGGCCTTCGCCACGACCAGCAGGTCGTCGACGTACCGTGCCATCCGGTCGAGCTCATCGGTGACGAGCTGCAGAGTGGCCGCACGCTCGGCGGGGTCGTCGTCGATCATCTCGAGGTGACCGCGAACGATGGTCAGCGGTGTGCGCAGCTCGTGGGCCACGTCGTCGAGGAAGGCGCGCTGAGAGCGGAACGATCCGTCGAGTCGGTCGAGCATCGTGTTGAAGGTGTTGCCCAGCGCGGCCAGCTCGTCGTTGCCTTCCACCTGTATTCGTTTGGTGAGGTCGTCCGCTGCGGTCTCGCGGGCAGCGATGGTCAGCGTGCGCACGGGGCGCAGCACGCGCCCGGCGACCGACCACGACGCGATGGACGCGGCGACGAGCACCGTCACGGCGATGATCAGGAGCGTGTGCACGATCCGGCTGACGTCCGCGCGATCGCCGGCCGGGAAGATGGCCACCACGAACGAGCCCAGCACTGCGCCGTCTTCGCCGGTCACGGGTACGGCGAGCGCGCGGATCTCGCGTGGGCCGGTACCGATGCTGGCCCGACTCGGCGCAGTGACCGACTGCCATCGTTCGATCAACTCCACGTTCTCGAACACCCACTCGGGGGCGCCGAACGACGTCAGGTATGGCCTGCCCGCGACGAACGTGTAGAAGGCCTCGTCGCCGGCGGGCACGTTGCGCCGGAGGAACGTCTCGAACAAGGCCTCCGCGTCGGTGCCGAACGCCGCGCCGGTCTGCGGGTCGGTTCCACCGGCGAGAGCACGCAACTCCTCCACTTCCTGCGCCATGTCGCGATCGGCCTGCTCGATGAGGCGCACGGCCAGCAGCTGGCGAGTGGCCACCACGGCCGCGGTCAACGCTGCGAGCAGCAGCAGGATCGATGCCGCGACCACTCGCGCCCGTACGCCGAGTGCGGCACGACGGAGCCTCGCGCCCAGGGCACTTGTTCGGAGCAAGTCAGTCGTCGCCTTCGATGCCGCCGGCGCCTTCGCTGCCGTCGGCGGCGTCGTCCTCGCTGTCGTTGTCGTCGCTGTCGTCCTCGTCGTCGTCCTCGCCGTCCTCGTCGTCGTCGTCATCGTCGTCATCATCGCCGGGAGACGGTGGCGGGGTTGCCGGCGGGGCCGGCGGTGCTGCGCGCGGCGGGGTCATCGGTGGCACCAGCGGGGCAACGCTGGTCGGAAGTGGCGCCGGCGGGGCATCGCCGCCGGGGACGGATGCGGTGCCGTCGGGTGGTGTGTCGTCGGTGGAGCGCGCGGTGGTGGTCACGGAGTCGGGCACGGTGTCGACCATGATCACGATCGGGCGGATCCGTGTCGGCGCGTCGATGGTGGTAGCCCGCGCCACCGCCACTCCCGCTGCACCGAGCAGCATGGCGAGAACGAAGGTGGCGACGCTCCGCAACGGACGGGCGACTCTGGTGGGCACGATGACAGCATCATTGCCCGAGATCGCTGCTCCATGAGAGCTGGATGAGAAGATCCTCATCTTCGGGCCTGGTGTGACCGGGCCGGATGGAGAGCCCTGACCAGGAAATCAGTCCCTGGACGCGGCGCCCGGCGTGGAGCATCATCGAATCGGAGGGCAGCCTCCGAGGTCGCAGCAGAAGGGAGTCTGCATGAAGACCATTCGTTGGGCCGCTACGGGTCTGCTGTTCGGCATGCTCGTCGCCGGTTCCGGCCGGGCGGCGAACGCCGAGCTGAGCGGGGCCTGTCAGGCGTCGGGCACGTGGCGTACGGCCGGCATCAGCGTCGACGCCGCTGCCATCGGCACGGAGGTGGTGACCATCCCGCGCAGCGACACGGTGGACTGGCAAGGATCGGTCTCCGGGCCGCCTGGGGTGCACCATGGATCGATCTGGGTGGAACTGCCACCGCCGTTCGGATCGGTGGAGATCGACAGCTGGGGTGGCCAGGGCGTGACCACCTCGAACTCCGGTGCCGAGGAGTACGACCTGCCCAAGATCGTGCCGGCGGGTGTCGAGTTCCAGGTCGTCGGTGAGCACGTCGATGCCAACGGCACGTGCAGCGGCTCTGTGCGGCTGCGGGTCTCCGGAGGCGCCTTCGATTCGCCGCTGGTCTACGTGAGCCTGCTGGGCACGGTGGGCACCGGTGCAGGCGCAGCGTTGATGCTGCGGCCCATGTTCAGGAGGGTGGCGTCATGAAGCCAGGAAAGGTCATCGGCACCGCAGCGTTGGGCTTCTTCTTCCTGCTGTTCGTCGCGCTCGATCTCGTACTGTTCGGGATCCTGCCGTTGAACAGCGTGATGATCACGATCATGCCGATCGTGGGCCTGCTGGTGGGCGGCGGCCTCGCCGCCTATGGCAGCAAGAACCAGCCTGCAGCCTGAGCCTCACGTACGTCGCAGACTGGGCGCGAATCCGCCACCGTCACTGGCGCACGGGCCGAGACTCAGCGCGCCGCCGTCGCCACCGCGTCGACGATGCGGTCGACCTGCTCGTCGGTGGTCACCAGTGGCGGGCAGAACAGAAGTGAATCGGCGTTCAGCGCGCGGCACACCACACCGTGTTCGAACATCGCGTCGCGCAACACCATCGCGTTCTGATCGGCGCGTAGGCCCGCGGCCCACATCGCGCCCAGGCCGCGCACATGGTCGATGGTGCCGTCGTCGGCCAGCGCCCGCAGCCCGGCGCTGAGGCGATCGCCCACGTGCAGCGCCCGCTGCACCAGGCCTTCGCGCCGGATGATCCCCAGGTTGGTCAGGCCGGCGGCGCAGGCGGTGGCGTGGCCGGAGTAGGTGAAGCCGTGGCGCAGGAAGAAGTCGGGGTCGGACTGCAGCGCGGCCGTCGGGGCGGGGCCCACGAACACTCCACCCAGCGGCAGGTAGCCGGAAGTGACGGCCTTGGCGAACGTGACCAGGTCGGGGCGGACGCCGTAGTGGTGGGCGGCGAACCACGTGCCCAGGCGGCCGAAGCCGGTGATCACCTCGTCGAACACCAGGTAGGCGCCGTGCTGGTCGCACAGCTTGCGCACGGACTCCAGGTAGCCCTCGGTGGCGGGATAGATGCCGCCGGCACCCTGCACCGGCTCGACGATCACGGCTGCCACCTCGTCGCCGCGCTGGGCCATCAGCGAGGCCAGCGCCTCCACGTCGTCGGCCGGCACCTGCACCACTTCCTCCACGAACGGGCCGAAGTTCTCCCGGTTGGGGGCGATGCCCTGCGCGCTGGTGCCGCCATAGGTGGTGCCGTGGTAGCCGCGCAGGCGGGAGATGATCAGCTTGCGCTGGCCCTGGCCGGCCTGCACGTGGGCGATACGGGCCAGCTTCATCGCCGTGTCGATCGACTCGCTGCCGGAGCCGGTGAAGAAGATGCGGCTGTCGGGCATCGGGCCGATCTCGCGCAGCAGCTCGGCCAGTTCTTCTGCCGGGTCGGTGGTGAACGGGTCGAAGCAGCTGTACGCGGCCAGCGTGCCCGCCTGGGCGGCGATGGACTCGGCCATCTCCTTGCGGCCGTGACCGATGGCGCAGTACCACAGGCTGGCCATGCCGTCGACCAGCTCGCGCCCGTCGGCGGTGTAGAGCAGTGCGCCGTCGCCGCGCACGATGCGCACGAACGATTCGCGGGTGGGCTTGGCAAACGGGTGCAGGAACGCCTTGGGCATCTGATGGACGGTAGTCAGCGAGCGTGCCGGTTCACGACCCCGTTCCGCGGCGGCCGACGCGAGCGAGTTGGCGGGATGGGCACCTAGGATGCGTCGCCGAGGAGGCGTGGTGGCAGCAGCGCAAGGCAGCGCAGGGGTACCCGTGGTGCAATCCGTCGGCCGTGCACTCGGGCGGATCGGCCGCGGCCTGTTCACCGGCGGCAGCACCCCGGCGCGCCTGCGCCTGTGGATCGGCGCCACTGCCGTGGTGGCCGTGCTGTTCGCGGTGCTGGGCGCGTTCGGTGTCGGACGGCGCGAGTCGTCGCTGCGCGATGCCCGCGATGCTGCCCAGCAGCTGATCGAGGTGCAGGACGTACAGGTGCGCCTGGTGCACGCCGACGCCCTGGCCAGCG
>JAUSLQ010000131.1 GCA_030645675.1 Actinomycetota bacterium
GGCTGGGCATTCCCGCCGGCGCGGCGGTTCGCTTCGGGCCGGGCGAGACGCTGGAGGTGCCGCTGGTGCCCATCGGTGGCGCCCGCATTGCGATCGGGTTCGCCGGGCTGGTCGATGGCCCGCTGGACGACCCGGGTGCGAAAGAGGCCGCGCTGGCACGCGCGCACGAGCAGGGGTACCTCGGAGCATGACCGGCACCAACCACCACAAGTACCGGCACTCGCACGGGCAGTTCGAGCACACCCACGACGGCGGCGAGGCCCCGCACAGCCACCTGCACCCCGACGAAATCTTGCCCGACGACTACGCGGCGATCCACGGGCCAACGGTCGGCGACCGCGTGCGGCTGGGCGACACCGGGCTCGTCATCGAGATCGAGTACGACGCGCAGGAGCGCGGCAACGAGTTCCTCGCCGGCTTCGGCAAGACCGCCCGCGACGGGCTGCTGCTGAAGGGCGCTTCGGTGAAGGAGACGTGCGACATCGTCATCTCCAACGTCGTCGTCATCGACGCCACCCGCCGCATCGGCAAGGTCAGCATCGGCATCCGCGAGGGCCGCATCTGCGCCGTCGGTCGCGCCGGCAACCCCGACATGCAGGACGACGTGGATGTGGTGGTCGGCACCGGCACCACGATCATCAGCGGCGAAGGGCTCATCGCCACCGCGGGCGCGATCGACACGCACGTGCACCTGCTGTCGCCGCGCATCATGGAGGCCTCGCTCGCCTCGGGCGTCACCACCATCCTCGGACAGGAGTTCGGGCCGGTGTGGGGTGTGGGTGTGAACTCGCCGTGGGCGTTGCGTCACGCGTTCAACAGCTTCGACCAGTGGCCGGTGAACATCGGCTTCCTCGGCCGCGGCTCGTCGTCGCACGAGGCACCGCTGATCGAGGCGTTGGTGGAAGGCGGTGCATGCGGCTTCAAGGTGCACGAAGACATGGGCGCGCACACGCGGGCGCTCGACACAGCGCTCAACGTCGCCGAGGCGTTCGACGTGCAGGTGGCACTGCACACCGACGGCCTCAACGAGTGCCTGTCGGTCGACGACACGCTGGCCGTGCTGGCCGGCCGCACCATCCACGCATTTCACATCGAGGGGTGCGGCGGTGGGCACGTGCCCAACGTGCTGCGCCTCGCGGGCGTTGCCAACGTGCTCGGCTCGTCCACCAATCCCACGTTGCCGTTCGGGCGCGACGCGCTGGATGAGCACTACGAGATGATCTTCAGCGCGCACGGTCTGAACCACCACAGCCACAGCGATCATGCGATGGTCAGCGACCGCATCCGGGCCGGCACGATGGGCGCCGAGGGTGTGCTGCACGACCTGGGCATCATCGGCATCACCAGCAGCGATGCGCAGGGCATGGGCCGCGCCGGCGAGACCGTGCGGCGCACGTTCCAGCTGGCCGCGCGCATGAAGCAGGCGGCCGACCAAGGGCCCACCGCCAACGACAACGACCGCGTGCGGCAGTACGTGGCCAAGCTGACCATCAACCCCGCCATCGCCCACGGGCTGGCCCACGAGATCGGCTCGCTCGACATCGGCAAGCTGGCCGACATCGTGCTCTGGCGGCCGGATCACTTCGGCGCCAAGCCGCAACTGGTGCTGAAGAGCGGCTTCCCCGCCTACGGCGTCACCGGCGACCCGAACGCCTCCACCGACTCGTGCGAGCCGTTGGTGCTCGGCCCGCAGTTCGGGTCGTACGGGTCCACTGCCGCCGACATCTCGGTGGCCTTCGTCAGCCAGGCGGCCGTCGATGCCGGCGACGACCACATGACCACGCGCCGCCGGCGCGTGGCCGTGCGCGGCACGCGCGGCATCGGCCCCGCCGACCTGGTGCACAACACCCGCCTCGGCCAGGTGGATGTCGACCCCACCACCGGCATGGTCAGCCTCGACGGCGAAGGCGTGTACGTCGACCCCGCCGACGAGGTGTCGCTGAGCCGCCTCTACTTCCTCTAACTCCGTTCGATCGCCTCGCCAGGAGCACCCGATGACCACGCCCCGACTCGCCGGCTTCTCGATGCCCCCCGAGTGGGCGCCGCACGAGCGCACCTGGATGGAGTTCCCGCCGGCCAACGAGGGCTTCGGCCGCGACCCCGATGGCGAGCTGGGCCACTACCGGCGGGTGTGGGCCAGTGTGGCCAACACGATCAACCGCTTCGAGCCGGTGTCGCTGGTGTGCAACCTGGGCGACGGCGAGGTGGCGCGCACGATGGTGGACGACGGCATCGAGATCCACGAGACCCCGATCGGCGACTCGTGGGCGCGCGACAGCGGGCCGACGTTCCTCACCCACCCCGACGGCCGCCTCGGCGCCACGCACTGGCGGTTCAACGCATGGGGCGACGCGGGGTTCAGCGACTGGGCCGACGAGCAGCACGTCGGTGCGTTCATCGCCGGCCTGGCCGGTGCCGAACTGTTCAGCTCGTCGATGGTGAACGAGGGCGGCGGCATCCACGTGGATGGCGAGGGCACGGTGCTGTGCACCACCACCGTGCAGCTCGACCCGGGCCGCAACCCGACGATGAACCCCGAGTCGGTGGAGACCGAGCTGAAGTCGTACCTGGGCGTCAGCAAGGCCGTCTGGCTGCCACGTGGCCTCACCAAGGACTACGACCGCTTCGGCACCCGCGGCCACATCGACATCTGTGCGTGCTTCGTGCGGCCGGGTGTCGTGCTGGCCCACCGCCAGACCGACCCGTCGCACCCCGACTTCGAGGTGACCGCCGAGTACATCGAGCTGCTGCGCCGTTCCACCGACGTTGCCGGCCGCGAGCTGGAAGTGGTGGAGGTGCCCGCCCCGGTGCAGACCCACGCCGACGGCGAGATCGTGGACTGGAGCTACCTGAACCACTACATCTGCAACGGCGCCGTGATCCTGTGCAGCTTCGACGACCCGAACGACGACGTGGCCGCGAGCATCCTGGAGGGCGTGTACCCCGGCCGCGAGATCGTGCTGCACGACGCCCGCGACATCTTCGCCTGCGGCGGCGGCATCCACTGCATCACCCAGCAGCAGCCGAAGGTCTGACTGGTCAGGGGGCAGCGGTGTTTGGTGTGAGGGTGGTCACCACACCGGTGCCCGGGTTGTCGCCGTAGTCATCGTCGTCGCACGATGCGGCGAGCACGGCAATGGTGACAACTGCGACGATCGCCAAGTGCCTCATTTTCACGCTGCAGCGTCTCCTTGTGTTCGGCGCCCGCAGTCATGGAGTTCCCCTCCGGGGCGACCCTCAAACGCGCGTCTCTCACGACCTCCGTCACCGCCGTCGTTGCAGCTGCGCGAAAGTGGGTACAGCATGAACATGGAACACGTGGATGCAATCGTGCTCGGGCTGGGCCCAGGGGGCGAAGAGGTCGCAGGAAGGCTCGCCGAGGCTGGGCTGCACGTCGTCGGCATCGACCACGCACTGGTGGGTGGCGAGTGCCCGTACTGGGGCTGCGTGCCGTCGAAGATGATGATCCGGGCCGCCAACCTCCTCGCGGAGGCGAGGCGCATCCCCGGAATGGCCGGCAGTGCGGAGGTGCAACCCGACTGGGCGCCTGTTGCTGCCCGCATCCGCGCCGAGGCGACCGACAACTGGGACGACACCGTCGCGGTCGAGCGTTTCGAGGGCAAGGGCGGGCGATTCGTTCGCGGTCACGGCCGGCTGACCGGGCGCGACACGGTCACCGTCGGCGATCGCACGTTCCGCGCTTCGCGGGCGCTCGTGGTCGCCACGGGCGGCCAGCCGTCGATCCCTCCGATCGCCGGCTTGGCGGAGACGCCGTACTGGACGAACCACCAGGCGATCGAAGCCGAACAGCTGCCACGCTCCATGATCGTGCTCGGCGGCGGGGCCATCGGCGCCGAGGTCGCTCAGGTGTTCGCTCGGTTCGGCGTCGACATCACCATCGTCGAGGCTGCCCCGCTGCTGCTCCCGCTGGAGGAGCCGGAGGTCGGCCCGGTGCTGGCAGAGGTGCTCTCCCGCGAGGGACTCACCGTCATCACCGGCGTCGGCGCCGAGCGCGTGCAGCACGATGAGGGGCGCTTCGCCGTCCACCTCGCCGACGGGCGGTTGCTGGAGGCGGAACGCCTGCTCGTTGCAACCGGCCGGCGGGTCGACCTGGCGGCCATCGGCGCCGCCGCGCTCGGTGTCGTTCCCTCCGCGAAGGCGCTCCCCGTCGACGAGCACCTTCGCGTCACGGATGGCGTGTGGGCCGTCGGCGACGTCACCGGGAAGGGCGCGTTCACGCACGTGGCGATGTACCAGGCCGGCATCGCCGTCGCCGACATCCTGGGCACGCCTCACTCGCCGGCCGCCTACGACGCGCTGCCGCGGGTCACGTTCACGGATCCGGAAGTTGCCTCCGTCGGACTGAGCACCCAGGCGGCGGTCGACGCCGGCATCGCCGTCGCGACCGGGCGGGTGGAAACGTCGTCGACGGCCCGGGGCTGGATCCACAAGGCCGGCAACGAGGGGTTCATCCACCTGGTCGCCGATCGGCGTCGGGGCGTCCTCGTCGGGGCGACCGTCATCGGCCCCAACGCCGGCGAGGTGCTCGGCCTGCTGACCCTGGCGATCCATGCCGCCGTCCCGATCAGCGCATTGCGGACGATGGTGTACGCCTACCCCACGTTCCATCGAGGTGTCGAGGACGCCTTGCGCGACCTGCCCTGACGCCTGTACCGGCGGAAGTGAGTCGGCACGACCCAAGAAATCCGGGGGAGTCGCGGCGGAGTTCCGGCAGGATGGTCGGCCGTGAGCAGCATCGTCGTCTCTGAACTGGAATACGCACCGCCGGGGGCCGACTCGCTGTTCTTCGACGTCGGCTTCGGCGTGTCGCCCGGCGAGCACGCCGCGATCGTCGGCGCCAACGGGGTGGGCAAGAGCACCATCCTGCGGATCCTCTCCGGCCAACTGCAGGCCGACGAGGGCGAGTACGCGCTGGGTGGCAACGTGCTCACGATGACACAGGACGTGGGCATGTCGCGGCCCACCGACACCTTGCGCGACATGCTGATCGAGGTTGCCCCGGCCGCGCTGCGCGATGCCGGCCGGGCGATGGTGGCGGCCGAGAAGGCGATGTACGACGGCACCGACGACGGCATGTTGTACGCCGAGACGCTGACGCACTGGGGCGACCTGGGCGGTTACGAGCTGGAGGCCCAGTGGGCCGCGGCCGCCCGCCGCAGCGTGAAGACGCCGGTGGAGGACTTCCACACCCGCCTGGTCAGCGAGCTCTCCGGTGGCGAGCGCAAGCGGCTGGTGCTGGACCTGCTGCTCACCAGCAACGCCGACATCCTGCTGCTCGACGAGCCCGACAACTACCTCGACATCCCTACCCGCATGTGGCTGGAAGAGCAGATCAAGGCGTGCAAGAGCACCATCCTGATGGTCAGCCACGACCGCACCCTGCTGGAGCGCGTGGCCACCAAGATCGTGGTGATCGAAGGTTCGGGCGCGTGGGTGCACGGCGGCTCGTACGCCACCTTCCCCGAGGCCCGTGCGCGCCGGCAGGAGTTGCTGGGTGATGCGCTGAAGCGGTGGAACGACGAAGAGCGCCGCCTGTTCCAGCACATGAAGATCATGAAGCAGCGGGCCGCGCAGAACTTCAAGAACGCCACCAAGGCCAACGCGGCCGAGACCCGCTGGGAGAAGTTCGTGGCCATCGGCCCGCCCCCGCCGCCGGTGCCCGGCCAGAACATCTACGTCAACCTGCGCGGCGCCGACAGTGCCCGCCGCGTCATCCAGATGTTGGGCGTGTCGGTGAACGACCTGTTCCTGCCGTTCAGCGACGAGGTGCACTACGGCGAGCGGGTGGGCCTGATCGGCCCCAACGGCACCGGCAAGAGCCACCTGCTGCGCGCGCTCGACGGCACCATCGGCCACTACGAGGGCACCATCGGCTTCGGGCCGCGCACGTCGGTGGGCACCTTCACCCAGATCAACGACCGGCCCGACTTCATCGGCCGGCAGTGCTTCGACATCGTGCGCGACCGGGTGTTCGACGACGAGAAGTCGATGAAGGCGCTGGCCCGCTACGGACTCGCGTTCAACGCCAAGCAGGAGTTCGAGACGCTGTCGGGCGGGCAGAAGGCGCGGCTGGAGATCCTGTGCCTGGAGCTGGAGGGGCACAACGTGCTGCTGCTCGACGAACCCACCGACAACCTCGACATCGAGTCGTCGGAGGCGCTGGAGCGGGCGCTCGACGGCTTCCAGGGCACCGTGCTGGCCGTCAGCCACGACCGCACGTTCCTGGCCAGGCTGGACCGCTTCCTGATGATCAACGACGACGGCGAGGTCTTCTCGCTGCCGGATTACGAGGTGGCGATGGCCGCGCTGGCCAACCCGGCAGCGGTGGGGAAGCTGCGGCTGGCGAAGGTGCTCACCTGAAGTCCGGCCTTGCGCCCGCGTGAGAAGCTGGGTGTGTGACATCGAACACACACTGGATGGTGGAGGGGGCCGTCGACCCGCGGTGGCCGATCAACACACGCGGCAACATCGGCGAGGTCTTCCCGGAGGTGCTCACGCCCCTGAGCTACGAGCTGGCGGTGAAGGCCGCCGAGGCCGGGTGGCGCGAGGCGTACCGCATGATGGGCGTGCTCGACCGCCGCGACTTTGCCTCCGACGCGCCCGTCATCATCGGCCTCTACGGCGGCTACGGCTACCTCAACCTGTCGTACTTGCGCATCCTCGGCGTGCGCGCGCCGGGCTCGTCGGCGCAGGCGATCGACGTCAGCTTCTTCGGTGAGGGCAACCCGCCGCCCTACGAACCGCACAAGGGCGACAAGCGGCCGCTGAGCACGCTGAAGATCCTGCGCACGGTGATGAAGGCGCTGGCGCAGAAGGATCTGCCGCCGGCCGTGGCCGACAGCCGGGCCGCCGTCGCCGAGTGGGAGGCGCGACAGCCCGACCTCGCCACCGCCGCGGACGAGGTGCTGCTGTCCTACCTGTTCAGCTACCCGCCGGTGATCCAGCGCGTGTTCCGCAACCACATGATCACCAGCGGCCTGTCGTCCATCGTCGCGGGCATCCTCGCCGATGGTGCAACCGCAGCCGGCGAACCCGGCCTGGTGCTGCAGCTGCTGGGCGCCGCCGACGAGGTGGTGTCGGCGCAGTACAGCCAAGACCTGTGGAAGATCGCTCAGATCGTGCAAGGCACGCCCTCCGTCGGCGCCGAGTTCGAGCGGGGCGTGGCCGGAGTCGGTGAACGACTGGCCGGGCACCCCGATGCCGCCGAGTTCCGTGCGGCCTTTGCCGGCTTCATCGCCACGCACGGCCACCGCGGCCCCAACGACTGGGAGCTGTCGGCCCGCACGTGGGAGAACACGCCTGAGCTGGCGTACAGCGCGATCGACCGCATGCGCCTGAGCACCCGCGACCTCTCACCCACCGAGCGGGTCGCCGGCAGCGACGCCGCCCGCGCTGCCGCCGCGGCGAAGGTGCTGCCCCACGTGAACGGGCTGGACAAGCTGAACTTCAAGAAGGCGCTGGGTGCTGCGCCGTGGTGGGCCCGAGCGCGTGAGGCCACGCGCGACCTTGCCATCCGTGCCCACAACCCCACCCGCCGCGTGTTCTTCGAGCTGGCCCGGCGCGCGGCCGAACGTGGCGGCACCGAGCAGTTGCGCGACGTGGCGATGCTGCAGCCGCTCAGCGAGCTGCCCCGCTACGTGCAGTCGCCGGGGAAGTACCGCGCGGTGATCGACGAGCGGGTGGGGCTGCGCGATCGCTTCGCCGCGGTCGAGCCGCCGTTCTTCATCACCAACCAGACCGAGGTGCCCTCGATCGAGGACCTCGAGGCCCGGCAGATGCAGGCGGCACCCGCGGCCGCGGTCAGCGGCACCGTGTTGCACGGCTCGCCCGGTTCGCCCGGTGTCGCCCGCGGGCGCGCGCGAGTGGTGCTCGACCCATCCGACCCCGCAGGCCTGGAGCCCGACGAGATCCTGGTGGCACCGCTCACCGACCCGGCGTGGACGCCACTGTTCCTGCCCGCCGCCGCCGTGGTGGTGAACGTAGGAGCGTTGATGAGCCACGCGATCATCGTCAGCCGCGAGCTGGGAATCCCATGCGTCGTGGCGGTGGCCGGTGCCACCGACCTGATCGCCACCGGCACGATGGTGGAGGTCGACGGCCTGGCCGGCACCGTGACGGTGCTGTCGTGAGTGCGCTGTCGTGAGTGCGCTGTCGTCGTGATCGGTCGTGGCTGATGGGCGTAGGCGTCTCGATCGACGACGTGCGGGCCATCACCGCCGATCTCGAGCGCTCGTACGAGGTGGTGGTGCGCGACCGGGTGAAGTTCCGGGTGGGCCGCATCGTCTACCTCGCGCTCAGCCGCGACGAGACGATGATGGGCTTTGCGTTCCCGAAGGACCAGCGCGCCGGTCTGGTGGCCGGCGAGCCGCACAAGTTCCTGCTGCCCAAGCCTGGCGACATGCGCTACCAGTGGGCGGTGGTGCGCCTCAGTGCGATCGACGAGGTGGAGCTGCGCGAGCTGGTGGAGGAGGCGTGGTCGATGGTGGTGCCGAAGAAGCTGCGCAGCGCCTACTTCGCCGGCCGCGGCGTGCCCGACGACCCGCGCTGACCACGGCGAACAGCGATGGCGTTGACCAGGTCGATCTGCGCGCCCACCTCCGGCCCGGCCATCGGGCGGCTGGCGGAGACCAGCGCGAGCGCGTCGTCGCGCCCCATGCCGAGCTCGATCAGCAGGCAGGCGGCGATCGTGCCGGTGCGGCCGATGCCGGCGGCGCAGTGCATCAGCAGGTGCTCGCCGCGGTGCAGGCGCGCCAGCACATCGTGCAACAGGTGGTCGGCGGTTGTCATCGGTGGGGCGTGAAGGTCGTGGATCGGGTACCAGATCGCCGCCCCGCCGCTGTTGGCGTGCAGCCACTGCACGTACTGCGGGTAGCGGTCGGCCAGCTCGCGCTCCTCCACCAGGCAGACGACGGTGGTGGCGCCGCAACGGGCCATCGCCGCTGCATGATCGGGGCCGATGGCGTGCTTGCCGCACAACGACAGCCCGCCGGCCACGCCCGGCAGCGGCACCGTGTCGATGCCCCCGTCGCGCCCACGTTCCCCCAACCACTTCACGGCGCCGAACCGTACCCGCCGAACCGGCCCGCCCCCGAACCGCCCGCCCCTCCCCGCGAACTTGAGTTCGCGGTGGGTGGTCATGGTTTGCTCACAACTGGTTGGGAGGATGGGGGCATGAACCACCGCCCGCGTCTGCCGTTCCTCGTGATTGCATCGCTCGGGGTCGCGGCACTGACATCGTGCTCCGGCGGGCTCGCCGACGACACCGCCACCGCTTCCACGGCTGCCACCACGACGACGGCAGCCGCTACCGCTGCCACCGCCGCTGCCACCGCCACGACCACGACCACGACCACGACGGTCGCCGACGTGCCCCCGGTGGAGGTGCGGGCGGCGGTGGCTGCGGTGGGGGAGACCATCGAGGGCATCGTCGCCACACCCGACGGGCGCACGCGCAGCTACCACCTGTACGTGCCCAGCGCGCTGCCGGCCGGCCCGGTGCCGCTGCTGATCGCGCTGCACGGTGGCACCGGGTGGGGCGTGCAGTTCCAGCGCAACTCGGGCTTCGACGGGCTGGCCGAGGCCAACGGCTTTCTGGTGGTGTTCCCCGACGGTGTCGGCACCGGCGCCCAGGAGGAAGACCTGCGCACGTGGAACGGCGGCGACTGTTGCGGCGCCGCTGCCCGCAAGGACGTCGACGACGTGGTGTTCGTCGACGTGCTGATCGACGAGATCGCCGGCCAGTACGACGTTGACCCGCTGCGGGTGTTCGCGGCAGGTCACTCGAACGGCGGCATCCTCTCCTACCGGCTGGCGTGCGAGCTGTCGGATCGAATCGTCGCCATCGGCCTGCAGGCGGGCACGATGGGCATCGACGAGTGCGACCCCGCGTGGCCTGTGTCGATGCTGCACCTGCACGGCGAGGATGACACGAACCTTCCCATCGACGGCGGTATCGGCCCGGACAGCATCGCCGGCGTCGACTTCGCTTCGCCCCGCGAGTCGGCGGCCACGTTCGCCGCCGCGATGGGATGTGGGGTCACCCCGGACGTCGCCGCCGATGCATCGAACCCCGACCTGACGATCACCGACTGGGCCGTGTGTGGCGCGAGTACCGAGGTGCGCTTCGTCGCCGTCGCCGGCGCGCCGCACGCGTGGATGGGCCACACCCCGTCGAACCCCGCCGCATCACCCGCGTACCAGGGCCTCGATGCCAGCTTCGAGATCGTGCAGTTCCTGCTGCAGCACCCGCGCACCGGCTGACCCGGCCCAGGCCGTCGGGGCATAGGGTTCGGCCATGAACACCGGGCAAACCGTGGAGCTGCTGCAGACGCTCATCCGCAACCGTTGCGTCAACGACGGCACCGCCGCGTCGGGCTTCGAGACCCGCAACGCCGACGTGTTGCGCCAGTACCTGGGCGGCCGTGGGCTGGAGATGCAGTCGTTCGGCCCCACTCCCGAACGGCAATCGCTGGTGGCCCGCATCGAGGGAAGCGACCCGAACGCGCCGTCGCTGTGCCTGATGGGCCACACCGACGTGGTGCCGGTGAACGAGGCGGGCTGGGCGCGCGACCCGTTCGGCGGCGAACTGGTCGACGGCGAGGTGTGGGGCCGCGGCGCGGTCGACATGCTGAACCTCACCGCCTCGATGGCCGTCGCCTTCCGCCACCTGGCCGACAGCGGTTTCCGGCCGAAGGGCGACCTGATCTTCTTCGCCGTCGCCGATGAGGAATCGGGCAGCGCCCACGGCATGCAGTGGATGGCAGACCACCAGCGCGACGCGATCATGGCCGACTTCGTGCTCACGGAGAACGGCGGGCTGCACAGCGGCCCGAAGGAGCAGCCGTACGTCGGCATCAACGTGGGGGAGAAGGGCGTCGCGTGGCGGCGGCTGCGCGTGCACGGCACCCCCGGCCACGGCAGCACCCCGTTCAAGGCCGACAACGCGCTGCTGACCGCGGCCGCGGTTGTGCAACGCATCGGCGAGTACCGCCCGTCGCCTCGGTTCCACGAACTGTGGCGCACGAACGTGGAGACTCTGGGTGTGCCGGCCGACGTGCAGCGCGAGCTGCTCGACCCCGGCCGCATCGACGCCTTCCTCGACAGCCTGCCCGTACCCGGCCCGGGCGCGCATCTGCACGCGTGCACGCACACCACGTTCTCCTGCAACACCATCGGCACCGGCAGCCACACACCGATGAAGACCAACGTCATCCCCGACAGCATCGAGATCGGCGTCGACGTGCGCACCCTGCCCGGCGAGGGCCCGGCCGAGGTGGATGCGCACCTGCGCGCCGCGCTGGGCGACCTGTACGAGCGGGTGCAGGTGGAGGTGGTGATGAACGACCCGGCATCGATCAGCCGCACCGACACTGCGTTGTGGGACTCGCTGAGCCGCTGCATCGCCAAGCCGTTCCCCACCGCGAGGCCCACACCCCAGCTGATCGTCGGGTTCACCGACTCGCGGATCTACCGGCAGATGGGCGCGGTGGCATACGGCGCCGGCCTGTTCAGCCCCGACCTGGACCCCGCCGACTTCGGCCGCCGCTTCCACGGGCACGACGAACGGATCGACGTGGAGAGCCTGCGCCTCACCACCAACCTGTGGCTCGACGTTGTACGCGACCTGATGGGTTGAGCGCACCCGAGCTGAGCTCGCCGGGGCCTTCGGGCGGCGCGACCGCTTCGCGGAACGACGGTGCGCGGCGACGCACTAACGTTTCGTCGGGGGAGTTTCCGAAGAGGAGACAGACGGGCGATGGGAATCGACACGAGCACGATCACTGTGGTCGCACCCTTGGTGGTGCTGGCGCTGGTGGGCGTCTCGCTGCTGCTGCGAACGCAGAAGTCGTCGTCGGCGAGATCGGTCGCCTCCGACTGGCCGCACACGATGGGCACCGTGCTCAGCGCCAGCGTGCAGGTCAGCCACAGCGGGAACTCGCGGCACGAAACCCCGCTGGTGCTGTACGCGTACCAGGTGAACGGCCAGCTGTTCCAGGGGCACCGGGTACGGGTCGGCGACGAGTACGGCCGCGTGCGCGTGGCCGGCACCGACAGCAGCGCATCGAACACCGTGGCCCGCTACCAGGCTGGTGCGTCGGTGGTGGTGTTCTACGACCCCAGCAACCCGTCGAACTCGGCACTCGAACGCTGAGCCGCCCCTGCCGAGCGTCGGGCACATGTCGTCGATCGAACAGTGCTACATCGCCCGCACACCTCGGCCGGCTCGTGCTGGCCACCGTGATGTCCGCCGACGACCGTTTCCGAAGCCTGAGCTGGGCTTTTGCCGCGAATCTGGGATGAACTCCTACCTTGCTCTTACCGGTCCCGGCGGCCATCGGGCGTACTGTCGCGGGCATGGAACTCGAAACGATCTTCGGCCTCCCGGCACATCCACTGCTCGTTCATCTTGCGGTTGTCCTGGTGCCGCTGGCGGCACTGATCGCGGTGGTCTTCGCCTTCCGCCCGGCGTGGCTGGATCGCTTCGGGTGGGGCCTCGTCGCCTTGTCTGGTGCTGGAGCGTTCGGGGCGGTCCTCGCCGCGGGCAGCGGCGAAGGGCTGGAGTCGCTGCAGAACGACGTCGAGACGGCCGCTCGTGAAGATCACTTCGAGATGGGCGAGATGGCTCGCAACCTGTCGCTGCTGTTCTTCTTCCTCGTCACTGCGGTGGTGGTGCTGCGGTACCTCGCGCGCCGGCGCGCCGCCGCCGGCCAGGCACCAACCGGCTTCTGGGGCCTGATGGCCGGCAAGGCGGGCGCGATCGGCATCGCCGCGGCGCTGGTGCTGACCGCCTCGGGGGCGCTCGTCACGGTCGCGGTGGCCGGCCATCAGGGGGCGAAGCTGGCCTGGTGCGAGGAGACCAAGAACTGCCCGGCCGACAACGGCGGTGGCGAAGGCACCGAGCAGGGCGACGACGACGGCGACGACGACGGCGACTGACGACGGCGACTGACGATCGCGCAAACCTGTCACGTCCACCACCGCTGGCTCGTCAACCGGGCATGAGTGATCTTGCACACGATGAACCGCCCGCCACCGCAACGTTGCCAGCGCGTACCGACGTGGTGGTCGTGGGTGGCGGCCTCGCCGGCCTGGCGGCCGCCCGTCTGTTGCAGCGCGACGGCCACTCGGTGGTCGTGCTGGATGCGCAGCGGGCCGGGGGGCGCGGTGCGACCGACGAGCGCGCGGGGTTCCTGTTCAACCGTGGCCCGCACGCGCTGTACCTCGGCGGCCCGGCAGAGCGGGTGCTCGCCGAGTTGGGCGTGCGCCCGGCGGGTGGTCGGGCGGGCTCCGGCGCCTGCGGGCTGCTCGGCGAGCGGGTGGCGCCGCTGCCGGCGGGACCGCTGTCGCTGCTGCGCACCCCGCTGCTGGGGTGGAGGGGGAAGCTCGCCGTCGGCCGGCTGATGAATGGTTTGTCGGGGCTGCGCGCCGAGGGGCTGGGCGGCCTGTCGTTCGGCGAGTGGCTCGACGGCCGGCGCCTTCCCGCCGACGCCCGCGCGCTGGTGGAGACGGTGGCGCGAGTGGCCACCTACAGCAACGCACCCGCCATCGCTTCCAGCGACATGGTGGTGGGCCAGATGCAGATGGCGCTGGGCGCCGGCGTGCGCTACGTGCACGGCGGCTGGCAGACGATCGTCGATGCCCTGGCCGAGGGGTTGACGGTGCGCCGCGCCACAGTGGTCGCCGTGCGCGGCGACAGTGGATCGCCGGTGGTGGAAATGGCCGACGGAACGCACATCGTCGCCCACGCCGTCGTCGTGGCGGTGGGCACCCCTGCGGTCGCGGCCACGCTGCTGGGCAGGCCGGCATTCGACGTCGGCCCGCCGATCGAGGCGGCGTGCCTCGACCTGGGCACCACCGTGGCGTCGGAGCCCGCGTTGTTGCTGGGCATCGACCAGCCGCTGTACCTCTCGAACCACTGCCCGCCGGCCCGGCTGGCGCCCGCCGGCAGCTCGGTCGTGCATGTGGCGCGCTACCTCGCCCCTGGCGAGCACACCGAGCCGCACGCGCAGCGACAGCAACTGGAAGCTCATGCCGCCCGCGCCGGTATCGGCGCCGAGCAGATCGTCGAGCGCCGATACCTGCACCGAATGACGGTGGCCGGCGCGTTGGCCGTGGCGGCACACGGCGGGTTGTCGGGCCGGCCAGGGGTGGGCGACACCGGCGTCGGCGGCGCGTTCCTCGCCGGCGACTGGGTGGGCCCCACCGGGCACCTGCTCGACGCCTCGCTGGCGAGCGCGGCCGTTGCCGCCGAACGCGCTGGCAGACTGGTGAGCCGATGACCGACGACGGTGCCACCCGAGCATCCGTTGCCGCCACAGCGGCGGCGACGTTCGAGGCGGAGCGCTCGCGCTTGCATGCCGTGGCATATCGGATGCTCGGCTCCGTCGCCGACGCGGAAGACGTCGTGCAGGACACCTGGTTGCGCTGGCACCGGCTGGGCGAGGCCGGCCGGGCCGAGGTGCGGCTCCCCGCCGCGTGGTTCACGACGGTTGCGTCGCGCCTCGCACTCGACCGGCTGAAGTCTGCCCAGCGGCAGCGCGAGGAGTACATCGGGCCGTGGCTGGCCGAGCCGGTGCTCACCGACGGCGACCCGGCCGTCGCCACCGAGCTGGCCGAGTCGCTCACGCTCGGTTTCCTCGCCGTGCTGGAGCGACTGAGTCCTGTGGAACGAGCGGTGTTCCTGCTGGCCGATGTGTTCGGCGAGCCGTACGCGGCGATCGCGGCGATCGTCGATCGCAGTGACGAGGCCTGTCGCCAGATCGCCAGCCGCGCCCGTCGGCGGGTGCGCGAGCAGCACCGTCGACCTGCCGGCGCTACACGCCGGCCGGCGTCGTCCGACCCATCGCACCGCGACGACCTGGTGCACGCGTTCGCCGCGGCCTGCGCGTTCGGCGACCTCGACGGCCTACGCCGCATGTTGGCCGACGACGTCGTGCTGGTCAGCGACGGCGGCCGCGACGTGCATGCCGCCCGGCGGCCGGTGCTGGGGGCCCACCGCGTCACCCGGCTGCTGGCCAACTTGGCCAAGCGCATGCCCGCCGATACCGAGGTGGCCGTGCACGCTGTGAACGCCGAGCCCGGGCTGGTGCTCAGCCGCGGCGGCCGCCCGTGGATGGTGATGGCGTTGGAGACCGACGGCGGGCGCATCGTCGCGATCCGGATGGTCATCAACCCGGCGAAGCTGCGCAGACTGGTGTCACCGCTTCCCTAGGCTGCGCCGATGAGCGCCTCGTCGTCGACATCGCCCACGTCCGCACCGTCGCCCGCATCGCGGCCCGGCACCGGCACCGGCACCGCCAGGTTCGCCGGGCGCCCGCTGCCACAGTGGTACGACGACGCCAAGTTCGGCATCTTCATCCACTGGGGGCCGTACGCGGTGCCGTGCTATGCGCCGGTCGACCGCGACATGGGCGACCTGTTCGCAGCAGGCGACTGGGCGGAGGTGTTCCGCTGGAGCCCTTACACCGAGTGGTACCTGAACTCGTGGTCGCTGGAGGGCAGCCCCACCGCTGCGCACCACGCCGCCACCTACGGCGAGCGCCCGTACAGCAGCTTCGTCGAGGAGTTCCGCGCCCGCTCGGCAGGGGTCGACGTCGGCGGCTGGGCGCCCCTGTTCCAGCAGGCCGGCGCCCGCTACGTGGTGCCGGTGACGAAGCACCACGACGGCTTCCTGATGTGGCACAGCGACGTGCCCAACCCGCACCGCACGGGCTGGATGGCCGAGCGCGATCACATCGGCGAGCTGGCTGCGGCCGTGCGCGCGGCTGGCATGCGCTTCGGGCTGTACTACTCAGGTGGCCTCGACTGGACGTTCCAGCCGCCGCCCGTGCGCGACCTGGCCAGCCTGATCGGCGGCATCCCCTCCACCCCCGAGTACGCCGAGTACGCCACCGCCCACGTGCACGAGCTGATCGCCCGCTTCGGGCCCAGCGTGCTGTGGAACGACATCGGCTGGCCGTTCAACCTCGACCCCGCCGACATCATCGGCGACTACTACACGGCCGTGCCCGACGGGGTGGTGAACGACCGCTTCAACCTGATCAGCGTGATGCAGGGCACCCTGCACGCCGACTTCAACACGCCCGAGTACAGCAGTACCGCCAGTGGCACGCGCAAGTGGGAGGTGTGCCGCGGCATCGGCCGTTCGTTCGGGTACAACCGGATGGAGAGCGAGGCCACGTTCCCGTCGGTGGACGAGGTGATCTGGATGCTGGTCGACATCGTCGCCCGCGGCGGCAACCTGCTGCTGAACGTCGGCCCCTCGGCCGACGGGCAGATCCCGCTGGCGCAGGTGGTACGGCTGACCGCGCTGGGCTGGTGGCTGCGCGTCAACGGCGACGCCGTCTACGGCACCAGCGCGGGCGGCGTAGGGGCGACGGCCTGCGGGCGCGAGGTTCGGTTCACCTCGCGGCCGGGCACCAGCTACGCGATCGTGCAGGGGGCCCCGCACGACGAGGTGCGCTTCGCCGCCCCTCAGCCGGCCGATGGCGCGGAGGTGCGCATGTTGGGCAACTCGCGTGCGCTGCCCCATCGTTGGCACGAGGGCGAGCTGCGCATCGAGCTGCCCGACCACCTGCCCGCCGCGCCGGCCACGGCGTTCTCGATCGGCGGCTGAACCGATCCGCGCGAAGATCCTGTCGAAATCCCGTCGGCCCGTTCGTCGTATGGGTGACATCCGCACCGGATGCCCCCGACCAAGGAGGAACCCCATGCCCCGCTATGCCGCTCTCATCTACGGCCCGGAAGAGACCGACGAGAACACCCCGCCCGAGGTGTGGGCCGCGATCATGGCCGAGTACACCGACTTCGGCGCCACCGCCGGCGCGGCCGGTGTGATCGCCGGCGGCGAGGCGCTGCAGGACACGAAGACCGCCACGACGGTGCACGTGAAAGGCGGGGCCAAAGGCGGCGAGGTGATCACCAGCGACGGCCCGTTCGCCGAGACGAAGGAGGTGCTCGGCGGGTTCTACCTGCTCGACTGCGCCGACCTCGACGAAGCGTTGCACTGGGCCGCACAGATCCCCGGCGCCTGGCACGGCCGGGTGGAGGTGCGGCCGGTGATCGACTTCAGCCAGCAGCAATGACCGCTGCCGTCGACGCCCCCCGGTGACCGACCCGCTGATCGGCCCGCTGGAGCAGATGACCCGCCACGAGGGTGGCCGCGTGCTGGCCACCCTCGTGCGGCTGACCGGCGACATCACGATCGCCGAAGACGCCGTGCAGGACGCAGTGGTGGAAGCCCTGCGCCGATGGCCCCGCGACGGTGTGCCCGCCAACCCGGCGGCGTGGCTGACGACGGTCGCCCGCAACCGGGCGCTGGACGTGCTGCGGCGCGAAGCACGGCGCACCACCAAAGAAGGCGACGCCCGCCTGTTGGACGAGCTGACGACGGCGTTCGGTGAAGACACCAGCGACTCGATGGTGCGCGACGACCTGCTGCGGCTGCTGTTCACCTGCTGCCACCCGGCGCTCGCGCTCGACGCACGAGTCGCGCTCGCGTTGCGCACCCTGTGCGGTATGAGCACCGCCGAGATCGCGCTGGTCTTCCTGGTGCCCGAGCCGACGATGGGGCAGCGCATCAGCCGGGCGAAGAAGAAGATCGCCACCGCCCGCATCCCGTACCGCATCCCCGCCGACCACGAGCTGCCCGACCGGGTGACAGCGGTGCTGGCCGTGGTGCACGCGGTGGTCACGGCCGGCCATCACTCACCCGCGGGGCCGCTGGACGCCCGCATCGACCTGGCTGTCGAAGGCGTGCGGCTGGCGCTGCTGCTGCACTCGCTGATGCCCGACGAGCCGGAGTGCGCGGGCCTTGCCGCCCTCGCGATGGCGGTGCACGCGCGCCGCGATGGGCGGCTGGACGCGGCGGGCGAGGTCGTGCTGTTGCCCGCGCAGGACAGGACGCGTTGGCACCACGACGAGATCGCAGCTGCGGCCGCGCTGCTGGACCGCGCCGTCGCCCGCCACCGGCCCGGCCAGTACCAGGTGCAGGCCGCGGTCGCCTGCCTGCATGGGCTGGCGCCCACCTACGCCGACACCGACTGGGCGCAGATCGTCAGCCTCTACGCAACGCTGGAACGGTTCGCACCGACGCCGGTGGTGAGCGTGAACCGCGCCGTCGCAGTGGCCGAACTGGAGGGGGCAGCGGCCGGGTTGGCCGTGCTCGACACCGTCGATGTCGCGGCCGTCGAGCGTTGGCACCTGTTCTGGAGCACTCGCGGCGAGTTGCTGCATCGCCTGGGCCGGAGCCACGATGCCGTCGCCGCCTTCGATCGAGCGCTGGGCTGTGCGCCCAACGACAGCGACCGGCGGTTCCTACTGCGCCGGCGCAGCGACCTTGCCGGTGAGGGCCGCCAGCCGGCGTGACAGCTCGGCACGGTACGCCTCGGCGCGCTCCAGCTTGAGGTGCTCGTAGCCGCGTACCTTGTCGGGTAGCGAGGCGATTGCCACCGCCTCGGCCACCACCTCGGGTGAGTCGGGGTTCGCCGCCACATGGCCCACCAGTGCCTCGATGGCGGCGACGTACTCGGGCACCATCGCCCGCTCGACCTTGCGCACGCCTGCCCAGCCGAACACGTCGATCGGTGTGCCACGGATCTTGTGCAGCGCCCGCAGGCCCATGAACACCGGGCGCGACCAGCGGCCGAAGTGCATCTTGTTCTTCACGCCCACCGCGCGCAGGGCCGGCGGGTGCAGCAGCCAGGTGACCTTCGTGCGCTTGCCGCCCACCGACTGCGCCTGCGCCTTCGACTCGGGCAGCAGCAGCAGGCGGGCCACCTCGTACTCGTCCTTGTAGGCCATCAGCTTGTGGAGATGGCGGGCCACGGCGTCGGTGAGCTCGTCGTGCCCCAGTGCCTGCACCCTGTCGACGACCGCGGAGTAGCGGGCGGCGTAGCGCTGCGACTGGTAGCCGCGCAGGTCGGCGGCCAGCCGCTCGCGCAGTGGCGTGTCGGCGGCAGCTGCGCTCGCGGCATCGGTGGCGGTGAGGCCGGCGGCAGCTTCGGTAGCAGTGGGGTCGGCCTGCCACGCCCGGCCCCATGCGAAGGCAGCCAGGTTCTTGGCCACGGCCGTACCGTTCAGCGTGATGGCCCGCTCGATCTGCTCGGTGGTGACGGGTAGCAGGCCGGCTTGCGCGGCCACACCCAGCTGCAGCACGTTGGCGGTGCTGTCGTCGCCCAGCAGGCCGACGGCAAGCCGCTGGGCCTGCACCCGCACCACACGTCGTGCAGCGGAATCGAGGCGGGCGGTGACCTCGCCCACGGGGTACGGCCGCTCGGGGTGGACGACCATCGAGCCCGTGGGCACCGCCGCGGCGTTCACCACTGCGATGGTGTGGTCGGCGGACAGCGTGCGCATCGTGGCATCGGCGCCGCCGACCAGTTGGTCGAAGGCGATCAGCACGTCGACCGCACCGGCGGTGGCCTTGTTCGAAGCCGCCGGCTCGTGGGTGGAGATGCGCACGTCGCTGACCACCGGGCCGGCCTTTTGCGAGAGCCCCGTCTGGTCGAGGCCGCGCACGTGCAGTCCCTGCAGCATCGCCGCCATTCCCAGGATCTGGCTGACCGTCACCACGCCCGTACCTCCGATGCCGGCCAACCGGATGGTGCAGTCGGGGCCCGAGGAGGCGGCAAGTGGCGCCGGAAGTTGCGCAGGAGCGGTAGGGAGGGGGCGGTCGGGGGACTCCGTCCCCCGACGTGATGTCGCGGTGACGGTCATGAACGCCGGGCAGTCGCCCTTCATGCACGAGAAGTCGAAGTTGCACGTGTTCTGATCGATGGCGGTCTTGCGGCCGAACGGGGTGTCGATCGGCTGCACCGACAGGCAGTTGCTCTTGTCGCCGCAGTCGCCGCAGCCTTCGCACACGCGCTCGTTGATGACCACCCGGAAGTCGGGCGTGGCGATCTTGCTGCGCTTGCGGTCGCGGCGCTTCTCCGCCGCGCAGCGCTGGTCGTGGATCAGCACGGTGCAACCGGGCACCGCCGCCAGCACCTCTTGCGCTTCCAGCAGCCGGTCGCGGCCCCACACCTTGATGCCCGCGGGCACGTCGGCCAGGCGGTAGTTGGCCAGTTCGTCGGTGGTGATGATGATCTGCTTGGCGCCGGCGGCCTGCAGCACCTTGCACAGCGACAGCACGTCGAGCTGGCCGAACGGGTCTTGCCCGCCGGTCATCGAGACCGCGCCGTTGTAGAGGATCTTGTAGGTGATGTTGGCGCCGTTGGCGATGGCGGCCCGGATGGCGCCCATGCCGCTGTGGAAGAGGGTGCCGTCGCCCAGGTTCTGCATCAGGTGGCGGTCGCCCACGAACGGGGCCATGCCGAACCACTGCGCGCCCTCGTTGCCCATGGCCGTGATGCCCACCACGTCGCCGGCGCGGCCCGGCTCCATCAGCATCACCATGCTGTGGCAGCCGATGCCGGCGCCGACCAGCGTGCCGTCGGCGACCTTGGTGGACTGGCTGTGCGGGCAGCCCGAGCAGAAGTAGGGGGAGCGGCTGACGCTCAGCGGGATCAGCTGGCGGGGGGCCTCTGGCGGCGGTGTCATCCGCTCGGCGAGGCGGCCGGCGAGGCGGCTGCGCAGGTGGGGCGCGATCTTGTCGGCCTCCATCGCACCGCTGAAGGGGAACAGCGGCTGGTCGTCGGGGGTGCGCTTGCCGTAGACGGTGGGCGCGTCGGCCCGGCCGTACAGCGCGTCTTTCACCACCCACTCCAGGTTCTGGCCCTTTTCCTCGACCACGATCACCTCGGCGAGACCCAGCGCGAACTCGCGCACCACGGCTGGGTCGAGCGGCATCGGCAGGCCCAGCCGCATCAGGCGGATGCCGGCCGAGCGCAACTCGTCGTCGTTGCGGAAGCCCAGCAGGCGCAAGGCCTCCAACGTCTCGCGGTAGGTGTGGCCGCTGGCGACGATGCCCACCCAGTCGTGCGGGCCGCGCACCTCCACCACGTTCAGCTTGTTGAGCGCGCCGTACTGCTGGGCCAGTTGCAGGCGCACCTCGTGGAACTCGCGCTCGATCTCGACGGTGTACGGCGTGATGATGTTGCCGGTGGGCCTGGGCACCCAGACCTTGCCGTTCACCTCCATCGTCGGGATCTGTGGTTCGAAGCGCTCCGGGTGCAGCTCGACGGAACCCGTTCCGTCGGCGACGGCGTCGACGATCTTGATGCTCACCCACACGCCGCACGCACGCGACATCGCCACCGCGTGGCGGCCGAGATCGATGGTCTCCTGCACATCGCCCGGGTAGATGATCGGCATGTTGAGGTCGACCAGCGTGGCGCCGCTGCTGGACGGCAGGGTGCTGCTCTTCGCCGTGGGGTCGTCGCCGACCAGCGCGATCGCCCCACCCTTGTGCGAGGTGCCGGCGAACACGGCGTGGCGCAGCGCATCGCTGGCCCGATCGACACCCGGCGCCTTGCCGTACCAGACACCGAGGATGCCTTCGTACTCGCAGCTGTCGATGGTGACGGCCAGCTGGCTGCCCATCACGGCCGTGGCCGCGAGCTCTTCGTTCATGCCCGGCTGGAAGACCATGCGCAGGCCGTCGGCGGTGGCCAGCTTCGCCGCGGCGGTCACGTCGCGGTCATACCCGCCCAGCGGGCTGCCCTGGTAGCCGCTGATGTACGCGGCGGTGTGCAGCCCGGCCCGGCGGTCGGCGCGCAGCTGCTCGTACGGCAGCCGGGCCAGCGCCTGGCATCCGCTGATGAAGGCACGGCCTTCATCCAGTCGGTAACGGTCGGACAACTCGTACGCGTCGATCACGGCCACGCCGGACATGTTGCCACCTTCCGGAGGCCGTGCGGCGCGGGCCACAATGTCGTCGTGATGTCGTCGTGAGCGGGCCTGCTGCCAAGGGAGCCACTCCAGCGATTGCGGCCCTGGTCGCGGCGGGTGTGGAGTTCGCCGTGCACGAGTTCCACCACGAGCCGGGCGAGCGCAACTACGGGCAGGTCGCGGCCGAAGCGCTGGGCGCCGAGCCCGAGCGGGTGTTCAAGACGCTGGTGGTGAACCTCACGGTCGAGCGCAACGGACTGAGCGTGGTGGAGCAGGCGGTGGGCATCGTGCCCGTCAGCGGCCAGCTGTCGTTGCGCCAGGTGGCCGCCGCGCTGGGTGGCAAACGAGCTGAGATGTGCCCGGTCGACGTGGTCCAGCGCCTCACGGGCTACGTGGTCGGCGGGATCAGCCCGTTCGGCCAGAAGAAGCGGCTGCGCACGGCCATCGACGAGTCGTGCATCCTGTTCGACACGATCTTCGTCAGCGGTGGCAAGCGTGGGCTGGACCTGGAGATCGCCCCCGACGCCCTGGTGGCCGTCCTCGACGCACTGGTCGCCGACATCGCCGACGGCCGCTGACCAGCACCGGGGCACCAGCGGTGGGCTGGTACCGTCGCGCCGACAGAGAGGGCGGGGCAATGGCGGCAGGATGGCACCCGGATCCGTTCGGGCGTTGGGAACAGCGCTACTGGGACGGCACGCAGTGGACGCAGCACGTATCGACTGCCGGGCAGTCGGGCGTCGATCCGGCAGTACCGGCTCCGCCTGCCGTGCAGGCCGTGCAGGCCGTGCAGGTTGCGCCGGCCGCACCTGCTGCGACTCAGTGGGGTGCACCGGCTCCGGCGGTGCCCGCCGCGCCGGCATCGGTGGCACCTCCGATGATCGAACCCCTCGCCCACTACGGCCCTGCGCCGAAGGGGGGTGGCAGTGCGAAGTGGATCGCGCTGGTCGCCGTGCTGGCGGTCGCCGGGGTGATTGCGTTCGTGGTGGCGAGCGGCGACGATGGCGATGGCGACATTGCCACACCAGGCAGCAAGGCTGGGCAGTTGCTGTCGAAGGTCGATCAGATCGTCGATGCATCCGGATCGAAGGACAACGACGACGAGGACGTCCCGCTCGGCCGTTGCCCCTTCTCCGCTGACAAGTACTTCGCCACGCTGATGCCCGACAGCGGCTCCGGCAGCGGCCAGCGATCGGCGGAGGTGTTCGTCAACGAGTTCTTCGAAGGCATGACCTGCAAGTTCGACACCGACGACTACGAGGAGGACGGTGTCGAACTGATCGCGGCGCGAAAGATGGGGGGCGGACTCGATCGTGTTGTGGAGATCGCCGATGCCCGCGAGGAGTTCGCGGATGGCGAGATCCTGTCGTACTGCAACCAGGACGACTGCGGGGCGGTGTGGTTCAGCGGCGACCTGGCCGTCGGTTTCGAGTACGACGATGGCCAGCCGGCCTTCGATCATCCGGTGCCTGCCGAGTGGCTGAAGCAGCATCTCTCGGCACTGGTCGCCGACATGGCGGCCGCCAACGTGGATCTCACCGTGGTCAGCTCGACCTGACGCCCGTACGCTCAGCCGCGGTTCACGCGGCCGCGCAGGGCGCGGAAGGCGAGGGTGAAGCTCAGCGCGCCCATGCCACCGATCGCCAGCGCGGCCTTGCCGATGGGGGCCCAGTCCCAGCCGACCTGCAGCATCGTGCGCATTCCGTCGAGCAGGTAGGTGGTCGGGTTGAACTTCACGGCTGTTGCCAGCCAACCCGTCATCGCTTCCTCGGGCAGGTAGGCGGTGGTGAGGAACGCGAATGGGAAGAAGAGCAGGAACGCGTTGTTCACGGCCGTCGGGTTGCCGGTGCGCAGCGCGATCGCGTACGGGAAGCCGGTGAACGCCAGCCCCCACAGGCCCGACAGCAGCACGAACAGCAAGATGCCCCCGACGCCCGTGGCCACATCGATGCCCAGCACCAGGCCGAGCACCACCACCGGCGTGGCCAAGGCGACGATCAGCACGAAGTCGGCGGTCATCAACCCCAGCAGCAGGGTGCCGCGCCGCACCGGTGTCAGCAGCAGGCGATCGAGGTAGCCGTCGCTGATGTCGATCACCAGCGAGTTCGCGCGGCTGATGCCGGTGACCGCGAACACCACGGCGACGGGTAGCTGGAACGCCTTGTAATCGAAACCAGCAGGGAACGAGCCCTCCACGAACGTCTGCAGCGCGCCGACGTTGACCACGAAGAAGAACACCGGGATGATCAGCGCCGGCCCGAACGCCTCGGGGTCGCGCCAGGTGAGGCGCAGCGCCCGCAGGCTGACCGTGCGCCAGTCGGTGAAGAAGCCGGCGGCCCGCGGGTGCACGCGCCCGCCGTGGGTGACCGTGGTAGCAGCGGGGGTCGAGCTCATGCCGCGTCCTCCTGCATGCGGCCGCCGGTGATGTGCAGGAACACGTCGTCCAGCGTGGGTGTGCGCAACGTCAGGCCCTCCACTGCGACGCGGGCCTCGGCCAGTGCCACCGCCACCGGGCTGATGGCGGCGGCACCGTGGGCGACCGACATCATCACCTCGTCGCCGGTGGTCTCCACCCGCTCCACCTCGGGCAGTTCCCGCACCAATGCGGCGACAGCCGTTGCGGTGCCGCTGGCCACGCGGGCCACGATGAGGTCGCTACCGATCGAGCGCTTCAGGTCGGTGGGCGTGCCCTCTGCCACCAGCTTGCCGTGGGCGATGATGCCCACCCGGTTGGCCAGCGCGTCGGCCTCCTCCAGGTACTGGGTGGTGAGGAAGATCGTCATGCCCAGCTGTTCGTTGAGGTAGCGCACCTCCGCCCACACCGCGGCCCGGCTGGTGGGGTCGAGGCCGGTGGTGGGCTCGTCGAGGAACAGGACTTCCGGCTGGTGCACCAGCGCGGCGGCCAGGTCGAGGCGCCGCTTCATGCCGCCCGAGTAGGTGTTGATGCGGCGGTCGATGGCGTCGCCGATGTCGACCAGTTGCAGCAGTTCCGTCACCCGCTGGGCTCGCTCGGTCTTGGAGAGGCCGTAGAGACGGCCCTGCAGATCCAGCAGCTCGCGCCCGGTCTGCTTGCCGTCGAGCGCGGCCTCCTGCAACGCCACGCCGATGCGCAGGCGCACCTTCTCGGCATCGGTGGCGACGTCGAAGCCGGCCACCCGGGCGGTGCCACCGTTGGGAGCGAGCAGCGTGGTCAGCATGCGCACCATCGTGCTCTTGCCGGCGCCGTTGGGCCCGAGGAAGCCGTAGATCTCGCCCGCCCCCACGGACAGGCTGACCCCGTCGACGGCCATGTTGTCGCCGAACCGCCTGGCCAGCTCGGTGGCCTCGATTGCTGTACTCATCGGCCCGAAGCTACTCGGCGAGTTGCGCCCACTGAGTTCCACGGCCGAACTTAAGTTCTACGACCGAACTTAAGTTCCTCGGGCGCCTCGGGCGCCTCGGGCCTCGGGCCTCGGGCGCCTCGGGCGCTTCGGGCGAACGTGAGGTCGGGGTGGCGGCGATGCGGCGCATCAGCGGCGGGTTCTGAGGAGGGCTTCGATCCTGGCGACCCTGGTGCGGGCCGGGGGGTGGCTGGCGGCAAGGCGGGCGCGCCACGTGAGGGGTCGGTCGCCGCCGAACTCGGCGACGAAGCGGCGCAGGGCTGTGGCCAGCGGGCGGCCGAAGCCCATGCCCACGGCGCGGTTGTCGGCCTGGAACTCGCTGTTGCGGCCCACCATGTTGGCCATCATGTTGCTGAGCAGCAGACCGCTGAGGAACACCCACGAGACGGCGGTGAGCAGCGCGGCCACCGTGCGGCCCAGGGCAGTGATGGCCGAGGAGTGGCTGGCGTAGCTGGTGGTGGCGGCCGTGGCGACATTTTGCAGGAAGAAGCCGATGCGGGGGAGCACCAGCACGGGGATGCTGAGCCACTGGCCGACCGTGAGTGCCACGGTGTGCAACCCGAGGTGATGGCTGAGCTCGTGGGCCAGCACACCACTGAGCTCGTCGCGCGGCAACGCGTCGATCGCGTACGACGTGACCACCACGAGGTGCCCGCCGCAGGCGAACGCGTTCAGCTCGTTCGACGGCAGCACGGCCAGCACGTATCGGCGCGCAGGCAGGTCGTTGGCCTGCAGCACCGGCCGCCACGCGGGTCCGAGCACTGCCCGTTCGTCGCCGGAGGGCCGGCGCGCGCCCAGCAGCGGGGCCAGCACGAACACCTGCACCGGGCGCAGGAACAGCAGCACCACCGCAGCCAGGTAGCCGCCGGCGAACCACAGGAACGGCACGTTCCACAGCAGGTGCACCGGCACCCACCACACGAAGATGGCCAGCAGCCAGACAGGCGCGACAGCGACCACCGGTGCGAGTGCGGTGATGGCCGACGAGTCGACGTTTCGGCGAGCGGCGTTGCGGTGCCGCGTGATGCCCACGGTGTCACGATAGGGGCATCACAGCTGCTCACGGGCAGTGAGCGAGCCCTCACAGCAGATTCTGCTATCCCCGGCGGCGCAACTGCCGATAACTAGCCTGCGTCACCGGGTGCGTTGCATATGTCGCGCCAGGATCGCCGCAGGGAGGTGAGCATGACGTCGACGTTGCCCGTGGAGCAGAGCCCAGGAAGAGACCCTTCCGTGTTGGATCTGCTGAGCCAGGCACGCGACGTCGAGGCCGACGATCTCGGCCGTGCGCGTTCCCTCGTACAGCAGGCCAGGGTGCTGGCCCGCTCGCAGCGCGACGCCCCCGGCGAGGCCGAGGCGCTGTACCGGCTGGCCGAGCTGTCGTACGCCAGCGGCCTGAACAACGAAGCGTTCGCCGTCGCCCTGGAGGCGCGCGATCTGGCCCAGCAGTGCGGCGCCGCGTTGTCGCAGGTGTCGGCATTGAACCTGATCGCCGCCGTGCAGTACCACGCGGCCAACTTCTCCGAGGCACTGTCCGCAGCGCTGGCCGCGCTGGAGCTGTACCGCTCCACCGACGAGCGGGTTGCCGAGGGCATGCTGCTGAACTCGCTGGCCGTCATCCAGCACAGCCTGCGCGACACCGACCGGGCGATCGTCACCTACGAGGCCGCGCTGATGGCCAACAAGGGCCAGAACCGGCCCGACCTCGACGCGATCACGCTGGCCAACATGGCCAAGGTGCGCGCCGACCGCCACGAAGACCTGCTCGCGGTCAGCCTGGGCGAGTCCGCCCTGGAGCTGGCCAAGGCCCACGCGCCCGAGTTCGTGCCCGAGATCCTCGCCCGCCTGGCCATCGCCTACGTCGCGCTCTCCGCGCTGGACAGGGCGGTCAGCTGCCTCGACGAGGCCGACGGTGTGCTGCGCGACCGCACGACACGCCGCGTCGCGCTGTCGCCGGGCAGCGTGGTCACGGTGCGGGTGGCCCGCGGCGAGCTGTACGTGGCGCAGCACCTGCGCGACCACGCGCTGCGCGAGTGGGGCGATGCGCTGGATCTGGCCACCCAGGCCAACATGACCGAAGTGGCGCTGACGCTGCGCGAGAAGCTGGCCGGGCTGTGCAAGGAGATGGGCCGCTTCGAGCATGCGCTCGCCCACCAGGAGGCGCGTTACGCCCTCAACGAGGAGATGTTCAACCGCGGCACCGATCTGCGCATCAAGACGCTGCAGATCCAGCACGACACCGAGGCGGCCCGGCACCAGTCGGAGATCCTGCGCTTGCGCACCACCGACCTCGAGCAGCTGGTGTCACTTCGCACCGACGAGGTCGAGGCGTTCCAGATCGAGGTGCTGTTGCGGATCGCCGTGATGGCCGAGTTCCGCAACACCGACACGGCCGAGCACCCCATCCGCGTCGGCGACCTCTCCGCCGAGATCGCGCAAGAGCTGGGCGAACCCACCGAGTACGTGAACCAGTTGCGGCTGGCAGCGCGCCTGCACGACATCGGCAAGGTGGCCGTGCCCGACGCCATCCTGATGAAGCCCGGCCCGCTGACGGCAGCCGAGTTCGACCTGATGAAGACGCACACCACGCTGGGTGCCGAGATCCTGTCGGGCAGCTCGTCGCCCACGATCCAGCTGGCGGCCGAGCTGGCGCTCACCCATCACGAGCGGTGGGACGGCAGCGGCTACCCCGGCGGTGTAGCCGGCGCGGTCATCCCGCTCAGCGGCCGCATCGTCACCATCGCCGACGTGTACGACGCGCTCATCAGCGCCCGCGTGTACAAGCACGCCTGGTCGTCGATCGATGCGATCAACTACATCGTCGCCGGCCGCGGCGCCCAGTTCGAGCCGCGGATGGTGGCGGCGTTCATCGCCGTGATGGCACGCCGCGACCCGGCACTGGCGGCGTTGATCGACCGCTCAAAGCCAGCGTGATCCACTCACCCACCAGCTGGGCGAGATCGTCGATGGGCATCGCCAGGCGGCCCTTGCGGTGTGCGTTGCTGTACGCCGAGACAGTGCCCAGCACGCCCACCACGTAGAACTCCACGTCGCCGTCGGGCACCGTGCCGGCCTGCTGCGCCTCCAGCAGCAGGCGCCGCACGTCGGCGGCGTACACGTCGCTGCCTTCCTTCAGCACTGCGGCCAGCGCGTCGTCGGTGCGCTCCACGTCGAGCAGGGCGAAGTACGGCTGGTGTTCGGCCATGAACCGCACGCTGGCCTCGGCGCCCTGGCGGATGCGCGTGACCGCGTCGGTTGCCGGGTCCATGGCTGCCGCTTGGGCGCGCCGCAGGTTCAGGCGCATCGTCCGCACCAGTTCGGCGAACAGCGACTCCTTGGTGGGGAAGTACCAGTAGAACAGACCCTTCGCCACCCCGGCGGCCGCGCAGATGTCGCTGATGCGGGTGGCGCCGTAGCCCTTCTGGGTGAACGACCGCTCGGCCGCCTGCAACAGCTGCTGCTTGCGTTCGTTGCCCTGCTCGGTATGACGACGGTCGGCGACCACGGGCCAAGTCCAGCAGGCATTGACCAACGGGTCAATCCGAGCTGACGCCGTACACTCGCCACATGGCCGACGCCCGGGCCGACCGCATCGCCCATCGCACGCGTCATCCGAAGTGGAAGAACCATCCGCTGCGGATCGAGATGCTGGAGTGCATCAACTGCGACGCGTGCCTGCAGCACTGCCCGCCGGAGTTCGGGGCCATCTTCCTGCACGGCCCCGACGTGGTGATCATCCCCGAGCTGTGCAGCGGGTGCGACAAATGCCTGCCCGCCTGCCCGGTGCACTGCATCCACCCCTTCCCCGAGTGGGAGGCGAAGGGTTCGCCTGCGCAGTGGTGGCAACAGGCCGAGGGCGCCGCCGACCCGTACCGCACCGCCGACGGCCGGCCGCAGACCCCCCCTGCAACACCCGCGAGCGAGACCGCGGCGCGGCGCCCTGGCTGACATACTGCACGCCATGACTGCACTGATCCCCGGGGCCGAGCCCTGGTCGCACACCGGAACCTCCGCCCACGGCGCACTGGTGCTGCACGGCTTCACGGGCAACCCGGGCAGCATGCGGGGTTTGGCCGAGGCGTTCGCCGCCGCCGGGTACCACGTAGAGATGCCGCTGCTGCCGGGCCATGGCACCACGGTCGACGACATGCTGCCCACCCGATGGGCCGACTGGGTGGCCGCCGCCGAGGCCGCCTACCAGACGCTGGCCGCCCGCACCGACAGGATGGTCGTGGCCGGGCTCAGCATGGGCGGCGCGCTGACGCTGCGCATCGGTGCCGACCACCCCGAGGTGGCCGGCCTGGTGTGCGTGAACCCAGCCACCCAGCCGCAGCCCGCCGAGATGCTGGAGATGCTGCAGGGCATGATCGACGGTGGCACCGAGGTGATGCCTGCGATCGGCAGCGACATCGCCGACCCCGATGCCCACGAGTCGGCATACGACGCCACCCCGTTGCGCCCGCTGCTCTCGCTGATGGTCGACGGCCTGGCCACGCTGGCGCCTGAGTACCAAGGAATGCGCCAGCCGCTGCTGCTGCTGAACTCGCCACAGGATCACGTGGTCGAGCCGGCCGCAGCCGAGTTCCTGGCCCAGCAGTACGGCGGCCCGGTGCAGCGCGTCAGCCTGGATCGCAGCTATCACGTGGCCACCCAGGACTACGACAAGGAGCTGATCTTCGAGTCGGCCGTGTCGTTCGCCCAGCGCGTGTTCGGCTGACGCGGTGCACATGCTGGCCAGCATCCCCAGCCCGTCCGACGGCGTCCTGCACCTGGGGCCGCTCGACATCCACGCCTACGGCCTGATGATCGCACTCGGTGTGGTGGCCGCTGTGTGGCTTGCCGGCCGCCGGATGGAAGCCGCGGGCGTGGGCACCCGCGACGACATGAGCTCGATCGCGGTGTGGGCGGTGAGCGCCGGCGTGCTGGGTGCCCGGCTGTATTACATCGTCACCGACAAGAGCCTGCCGTGGAAGCACCCGGATCGCTGGATCAAGGTGTGGGAGGGCGGTCTCGGCATCCCCGGTGGGCTGCTCGCCGGCATCGTGGTGGCGATGATCGTGGCCGAGCGCCGCGGCGTGTCACCCGGTGGGTTGTTCACCGCAGCCGCGCCGGCGGTGCCGCTGGCCCAGGCCATCGGGCGCATCGGCAACTGGTGGAACCAAGAACTGTACGGCCGGCCGACCACCCTGCCGTGGGGCCTGGAGATCGACGACCAGCACCTGCCGTCCAGCGGCGAGTACCCGTCGGGCACCCTGTTCCACCCCACGTTCCTCTACGAAGCGCTGTGGAACCTGGGCCTGATGGCGTTGCTGATCGTCATCGGCAAGCGGATGAAGCTGCGGCCCGGCCGCCTGCTGGTGATCTACGTGCTGGGTTATGCGATCGGCCGCTTCTGGATCGAAGGCCTGCGCATCGACTCGGCCAACGCCGCCGGCGGCTGGCGCCTGAACCAATGGGTGTCCGTCGCCGCCGCAGCGGGGGCGCTGCTGTTCCTGTTCATCGACCGCAGCCGCCACCGCAACGACGTGGCCGTCGACGACGAGGATGATGGATCGGACGACGACCGCGACGTCGAGACCCCCACCGATGACGAGACCCCCACCGACGCCGAAGCCATCGACTTCGCCGACGACGACCCGCTGGCCGACGAGAGCGCGGCCGCCGGCTCCGACTACGTTGCCGGAGATGAGTGACGACGTCGTACTGATCGAGCGCCCTGAGCCGGGTGTCGCCGTGCTCACGCTCAACCGCCCCGATCGCCTGAACGCCTGGACCGGCGTGCTGGGCGACCGCTACTTCGGCCTGCTCGACGAGTGCGCGGCCGACCCGTCGGTGAAGGTGATCGTCGTCACCGGCGCCGGCAAGGGCTTCTGTGCCGGTGCCGACATGAACGAACTGCAGGCGCTGGGCGCCTCCAAGGGCGGTGGGGGCGCGGCGGCCGCTGCCGGCAACCGCCCGCAGTACACCACCACGCTGATCCCCAAGCCCGTGATCGCCGCCATCAACGGGGCCTGTGCCGGCATGGGCCTGGCCCAGGCGCTGATGTGCGACATGCGCTTCGCCGCTGCCGGCGCCAAGCTGACCACCTCGTTCAGCCAGCGCGGCCTGATCGCCGAGTGGGGCCTGTCGTGGGTGCTGCCTCGCCTGGTGGGCACCGCCCGGGCGTTCGACCTGCTGCTCTCGGGCCGCGTGGTGCTGGTCGAGGAAGCCGCGCAGATGGGCCTGGTGAATGCAGTGGTGCCGCCCGAGGAGCTGCTGCCGTACACCATCGCGTATGCGGCCGAGCTGGCGGCGAAGGCGTCGCCGACCTCGATGGCCGTGATGAAGCGGCAGGTCTACGCCGACTGGGACAAGGGCCTCATCCCCGCCCACGACGACGCGGTGGAGCTGATGAAGCAGTCGATGCGCCGCCCCGACTTCGTCGAAGGCGTGTCGAGCTACCTCGAGAAGCGGCCACCGGCGTTCACCCCCGTCGATCCGTCGGCCTGAGCGAGCCGTCCGCCGGAAGGTCGGAAGCCGGTGGGTGAGGGGTGAGGGGTGAAAGGGTGAAGGGTGAAGGGTGAAGCTGTCGTGATCCATCTGCGTGGCCCCCGGACGGACGTGGTGATCGACACGGCGTTCGGCGCGCCCGTGGTCGCCCACTGGGGCGCGCCCGTGGGCGAGATCGACCCCCACGCCTTGCGCCGAGCGCTGGCCCGCCCGGTCGCCGGCGGCGGGCTGGACGTGGTGGCCCCGCTGTCGGTGGTGCCCGAGCACGGCAGTGGGTTCGCCGGCCGGCCCGGCCTGCTGGGCCACCGCCAGGGTGGGCGGGCGTGGGCGCCGCGCTTCGTACCCGCCGAGGTGCGCCGGCTCGGCCCTTCGGCGGTGGAGGTGATCGCGGTCGATCCGCACGCCGGGCTGCAGCTGGCCACCACGATCGAGCTCGACGAGCTGCTGGCGGTGAGCGTGCAACTGACCAACACGGGCGCCAACCGCTACCTGCTGCAGCAGCTGGCCCCCACGCTGCCATTGCCCAGCCAGGCCCGCGAGCTGCTCCACTTCAACGGCCGCTGGACCCGCGAGTTCCAGCCCGTCCGCCGGCCGTTCACCTCCGGTGCGTTCGTCGTCGAGAACCGCTCGGGCCGTTCCAGCCAGGACCAGGTGCCCGTGCTGTTCGCCGGCACGCCCGGCTTCGGCGAGTGGAGCGGAGAGGTGTGGGGCGTGCACCTCGCGTGGAGCGCGAACCATCAGCTGCTGGCAGAGGTGCTGCCCGACGGCCGGGCGCTGGTGCAGGCCGGCGAGCTGCTGCACCCTGGCGAGCTGGTGCTGCAGCCGGGCGAGCGCTACACGACGCCGACTCTGTACGGCACCTACAGCGACAGTGGTCTGACGCCCGCGTCGTGGGGCTTCCACCGCCACCTGCGCGCGCTGCCGGCGCACCCCACCAGCGAGCGACCGGTGCTGGTGAACACGTGGGAGGCCGTGTACTTCCACCACGACCTGGCGGTGCTCACGGCGCTGGCCACCGCCGCGGCGGAGGTTGGCGCCGAGCGCTTCGTGCTCGACGACGGCTGGTTCGGTTCACGCCGCGACGACCGCTCGGGCCTCGGCGACTGGGAGGTGTCGCCGCAGGCGCACCCGCAGGGCCTGCAGCCGCTGATCTCGGCCGTGCGTGCGCTGGGCATGGAGTTCGGCATCTGGGTGGAGCCGGAGATGGTGAACCCCGACAGCGACCTGTACCGCGCGCACCCGGAGTGGGCGCTGGTGGAAACCGGTTACGAGCCGGTGCTGAGCCGTCACCAGCTGGTGCTCGACCTGGCGAACCCGGAGGCGTACGCGCACATCCGCGACCGGCTGCACGCCCTGCTGCGCAACCACGACATCGCGTTCGTCAAGTGGGACATGAACCGCAACCACGTGCACGCCAGCGGCGCCGACGGCGCGGCCGGGTCGCACGCGCAGACACTGGCGCTGTACCGCCTGCTCGACGAGTTGCGCGGCCTGCACCCGGACGTGGAGATCGAGAGCTGCTCCAGCGGCGGCGGGCGCGTCGACTTCGAGATCCTCCGGCGCACCCAGCGCGTGTGGGCCAGCGACTGCATCGACGCGCTCGAGCGGCAGAGCATCCAGCGCGGGCTGTCCATGTTCCTGCCGCCCGAACTGATGGGCAGCCACATCGGCGCGCCAACAGCGCACACCACCGGCCGCACCCACTCGCTGGCGTTCCGTGCCGTGTCGGCGCTGTTCGGGCACATGGGCATCGAGTGGAACCTGCTCGGCCTGAACGATCAGGAACGGGCCGAGCTGGCTGCGGTGGTCGCATTGCACCGGCGCTTCCGCCCGCTGCTGCACACCGGCGACACCGTGCGCTTCGACCCGCTGCCCGACGGCGACGTGGTGTCGGGTCACGCCCACGGCGTGTACGCCGCCGACCGCTCGGAGGCGTTGGTGGCGGCGGTGCAGCTGCGCACGGGCAGCAGCCTGACCCCGCCCGTGCTGCGCCTGCCGGGGCTGGAACCCGACCGCCTGTACACGGTGCGCGAGGTGCCTCTGCCGCGCCAGGCGCGGCCGATGGGCCGCCGCCAACCCTGGCTGACCGACGGCATCACGCTGACCGGGCGGCAGCTGGCCGTGCACGGGCTGCAGTTGCCGGCGATGAACCCGGAGAGCGCACTGCTGCTGCACCTGGTGGCCGAGCCGGCCGACGCACAGGTGAGCAGTTGATGTTGCCGGTGCTCGGTGCGCTGCGCCCGTGGGCAGACCCGGCGATCACATCGATCGGCCGGTTGCCGATGCACGTGCCGATCGCTCGCGCCGATCGCCGCTCGCTGGACGGCGAGTGGTCGTTCGCGCTGTATCCGCACCCCGACGAAGTGCCCGAGGCTGCTCTCACAGGCCCGAGACCGGCTGCGACGATCGAGGTGCCCGGCAACTGGACGATGCAAGGCACCGGCGACGTTCCGCATTACACCAACGTGCAGATGCCGTTCTCCGGCCCTCCACCGCGGCTGCCCCAACGGCTGCCCACGGGTGTGCACCGGCGGTCGGTGAAGCTGCCCGCGGCGTGGCGCCGCCGGCAGGTCGTGCTGCACGTGGCCGGCGCCGAGAGCGTGCACGCGGTCTACGTCAACGGCGCGTTCGCCGGCTACGGCACCGACAGCCGGCTGCCCAGCGAGTACGACGTCACCGCCCAGCTGCGGCCTGGTGCCAACGAGATCGCGATCGTCGTGCTGCGCTACAGCGCGCACAGCTACGTGGAAGACCAGGACCAGTGGTGGATGGCAGGCCTGCACCGCTCGGTGCACCTCGAGGCGCGGCCGTTGGTGCACGTGGCCGACGTGCGCTGCACCACCGACTTCGAGCCGGCGACGGGCGCCGGCTCTGTGCGCGTGGTCGCCGAGGTGGCGTTCGTCGCGCAGCCGCGGGCCGGCTGGTCCGTGCGCACCACGCTGCGCGGCCCGACGGGCCGTGCGGTCGGGGCGCCACTGACGGCCGCGGTGCCGCACGCGTTCGAGCAGCCGTACATCTTCGGTGGGCACATCGTGGTCGCCGAGTGGGCGGTGCCCGGCGCTGCCGCGTGGTCGGCCGAGACGCCGCACTTGTACGAGGTGCAGTGCGAGCTGATCGATGCGAAGGGTGCGGTGGCCGACACGGTCACCCAGCGGGTGGGCGTGCGGCGCGTGTGCGTGCAGGGCCGCCGGCTGCTGGTGAACGGGCAGCCGATCTGGATCTTCGGCGTCAACCGCCACGACCACCACCCCGATCGCGGCACGGCCGTCACCGAGGCCGACATGCGTTGCGATCTGATGGCCATGCGCGCCCACAACATCACCGCCGTGCGCACCAGCCACTACCCGAACGACTCGGCGTTCTACGCACTGTGCGACGAGCTGGGCATGTACGTGGTCGACGAGGCCAACATCGAGAGCCACGCCTACAACGTCAGCCTCTGCGACGACCCCCGCTACCGCCCGGCCTTCCTGGAGCGCGGTGCACGCATGGTGCAGCGCGACCGCAACCACCCGTCGGTGATCCTGTGGAGCCTGGGCAACGAGTCGGGCTACGGCGCCAACCACACCGCACTGGCCGCGTGGGTGCGCGAGGCCGACCCCACCCGCCCGCTGCACTACGAGGGGGCGATCTTCCACGGCGACCAGGTGCCCGAGGGCGCCGTCCGCCGAGCGGGCACGATGGCCAACTGGGTCGATGGCGGCCTGGCGGCCAGCGACATCGTCTGCCCGATGTACCCCCCGATCGACGCCATCCGCCGCTACGGCGACACCGGGCTGGGCACCCGCCCGCTGATCATGTGCGAGTACAGCCACGCAATGGGCAACTCGAACGGTTCGCTGGCCGACTACTGGCAGGCGATCACCACCACCCCCGGCCTGCAGGGCGGGTTCATCTGGGAGTGGATGGACCACGGCCTGCGCCGGCAGCTGCCCGACGGCAGCACGCGGCTGGCCTACGGCGGCGACTTCGGCGATGCGCCCCACGACGGCAACTTCGTGGCCGACGGGCTGATGTCGTCCGACGGGGTGCCCCACCCGGCGATGCGGGAAGTGGCCTGGGTCTACCGCCCGGTGACGGTGTCGCTGAAGGGCGGCGGCGACGATCGCCGGCTGGAGGTGCGCAACCGCCAGTCGTTCGTCGGGCTGGAGGGTCTGGCCGCCACCTGGGAGTTGTGGCGCGAGGACAGGATGGTGCGCCGCGGCCGCCTGCGCGTGCCGAAGGTGCCGCCGCGTGGGGCGGTGCAGGTGCCGGTGCCGGGCGGCATGCCCAAGCCGCACGGCGACGTGCACCTGACGGTGCGGTGGCACAGCACGCACGACCAGTGGTTCGCGCCCGCGGGCCACCTGGTGGCCTGGGATCAGTTGGTGCTGCGGCAAGCGCGTGCGCCCCGCATGCCGGCCCTGCCCTCGGGGCGCAGCGCGACTGGAGACGCGGCGGGCGGGCGGTGCTCGCTCGACGAACTGCTGGTGCTGTCCGTGGAGCTCGCGCTGTGGCGGGCTGCCATCGACAACGACGGGTACAAGCTGCTGCCCGATCTCTCGGAGCGGCTGGGCGTGGGCGGCCAGGCGCTGAACCGCTGGGTGGCTGCCGGCGTGCATCGCCTGCCGGCCGACGAACTGGTGCAGCACGAGGTGCGCCGCCTGGTCGGCGCGGATGGGCACGCGGCCAGGTATCACCACCGCGTGGTGGTGCCCGAGGCGCTGGCCGACCTGCCGCGCGTGGGCGTGCGGTTCGCACTGCCCGGGCGGTTCCGTGCGCTGCGCTGGTGTGGCTTCGGCCCGCACGAGAACTACCCCGATCGCCGCGCGTCGGCGATGTTCGGGGTCTGGGAGGGCGAGCCCGACCGGCAGCCGTACCTCGTGCCCCAGGAGTTCGGGCTGCGCACCGGCGTGCGGTGGCTGGAGTGCGCCGACCCTGCCGCCGGCCAGACCGTGCGCATCGAAGCGCTGGGGTCGCCGTTGCACATCTCGGCCACCCACCACCGCGCCGAAGACCTGTTCGCCGCGGCGAACGAAGCCGATCTGGTGGCGCGCGACGAGCTGGTGGTGCACCTCGATGTCGCCCACCGCGGGCTGGGGACGGCCAGCTGCGGGCCCGACGTGCTGCCGCAGTACCGCCTGCCTGCCGGCGAGTACGGGTTCGCGTACTCCATCACGCTGCTGCAGCCGTAGCTCCCTGGCCGGCCGGTAACTCCGGCCGCATGCGCGAGGGGCAGCCGTACACTGCACCGCTGTGTCTGACCGCATATCCGCTGACGTTGTGGCCAAGGTCGCCCGGCTCGCCCGGCTCGCCCTGGCCCCCGACGAGATCGAGCGCATGACCGCCCAGCTGGACGGAATGCTCGAACACTTCGCCGATGTCGATGCCCTCGACCTCACCGACGTCGCCCCGATGACCCAGCCGTTCCCGCTGGTCAACGTGTTCCGTGCGGATGTCGTGCAGCCGTGCCTGGACCGCGAGGAAGTGCTGGCAGCTGCCCCGGCCTCCGAAGACGGCCGCTTCCGTGTGCCGCCCACCGTCGGGCTGGAGGGCTGATGACGGCTGACGGCACATCCACTCCCTCGGCCGCGGCAGTTGCCGCAGCAGTTCGCTCCGGCGCCACCAAGGCTGCCGACGTCGTCGAGCAGCACCTGGCCGCCATCGCCGCCCGCGAGCCCGAGATCCACGCGTTCAACACCGTGCTGGCCGAGCAGGCCCGCGAGCGGGCGGCACAGATCGATGCATCGGTCGCCGCCGGCAACGACCCCGGCCCGCTGGCCGGCGTGACGGTGGCCCTGAAGGACAACATGTGCACCCGCGGCGTGCCCACCACGTGCTCGTCGAAGATCCTCGACGGATGGAAGCCGCCCTACGACGCGACGGTCGTGAACATGCTGCGCGACGCCGGAGCCATCATCGTCGGCAAGACCAACCTCGACGAGTTCGCGATGGGCAGCAGCACCGAGAACTCGGCGTTCGGCCCCACCCGCAACCCGCACGACACCAGCCGCGTGCCCGGCGGCAGCAGTGGTGGCAGCGCCGCGGCAGTGGCCGCCGGTTTCAGCCAGATCGCCCTCGGCAGCGACACCGGCGGCTCCATCCGCCAGCCCGCCGCCCTGTGCGGCGTGGTCGGCGTGAAGCCCACGTACGGCTACGTCAGCCGCTACGGCCTGGTGGCGTTCGCCAGCAGCCTCGACCAGATCGGTCCGTTCGCCAGCAGCGTGGAAGACGCGGCGCTGATGCTCGACGTCATCGGCGGCCACGACCCGCACGACAGCACCAGCATCCCGCAGCGGCACCCTTCGCTCACCGAAGCGATCCAGCAGGGCGTGGAAGGGCTGCGCGTCGGCCGCATCACCGACCTGCCCGAAGGCGCCGACCCCGACGTGCAAGAGCGGCTGGACGCCGCGTTCGAAGCGCTGCGTGCCGCCGGCGCCACCATCGTCGACGTGCAGGTGCCGGCGTTCACGTTCGGCCTCACCGCCTACTACCTCATCGCCCCGGCAGAGGCCAGCAGCAACCTCGCCCGCTACGACGGCGTGCGCTACGGCTTGCGGGTGGATGCCGCCGACACCAACGAGATGTACGGCGTCACCCGCGCCGCCGGCTTCGGCGACGAGGTGAAGCGGCGCATCATGCTCGGCACCTACGCCCTCAGCGCCGGCTACTACGACGCCTACTACGGCAAGGCGCTGAAGGTGCGCCGCCTGATCCACGACGACTTCGAGCGGGCCTACCAGCAAGCCGACGTGCTGCTGACGCCCACGTCGCCCAGCGTCGCGTTCAAGTTCGGCTCGAAGGGCGACAACCCGTTCGCGATGTACCTCTGCGACACCTACACCATCCCCACCAACCTGGCCGGCCATCCGGGCATGAGCGTGCCGTTCGGCACCGGCGCCGAGGGCCTGCCGGTGGGTGTGCAGGTGCTGGCCGGCACCCTGCAGGAGCCCGTGATGTTCCGTGCCGCCGCTGCACTGGAAAGGGCACTCTCATGAGCAGCTACGACGGTCTGCCCGGCGACTGGGAACTGGTCGTCGGCCTGGAGGTGCACGTCGAGCTGGCCACCGCCACGAAGCTGTTCAGCGGTAGCCCGAACCGCTTCGGCGACGAGCCGAACACCAACATCGACCCCGTCACGCTGGGCCTGCCAGGCGCGCTGCCGGTGCTGAACGAGCACGCCGTCGAGCTGGCCATGCGCATCGGCCTGGCGCTGAACTGCACGGTGCAGCCCAGCACGTTCCACCGCAAGAACTACTTCTACCCCGACATGCCCAAGGCGTACCAGGTCAGCCAGTACGACCAGCCGCTGAACGTCGACGGCTACCTCGATCTGCCCAACGGCGTGCGGGTGGGCATCGAGCGCGCGCACATGGAGGAAGACGCCGGCAAGAGCACCCACGTCGGCGGCTCGGGTGGCCGCGTGCACGGCGCCACCGCCTCCCTCATCGACCTCAACCGCGCCGGCGTGCCGCTGGTGGAGATCGTCAGCAAGCCCGACATCCGCAGCGCCGACGACGCCCGTGCATGTGTCGGCGAGCTGCGCGCGATCCTGCTGGCCGTCGGTGCCAGCGACGCGAAGATGGAGGAAGGCAGCATGCGCGTGGATGCCAACGTCAGCGTGCACAAGCCGGGTACTCCGTTCGGCACCCGCTGCGAGATCAAGAACGTCAACAGCGTGCGCAGCGTCGGCCGCGCCATCGAGTACGAGGCTCGCCGCCAGATCGACCTGCTGGAGAGCGGCGACAAGGTCGTCCAGCAGACCCGCCACTGGGACGAAGGTGACGGCCGCACGCACACCCTGCGCAGCAAGGAAGACGCCGACGACTACCGCTACTTCCTGGAGCCGGATCTCGTACCTCTCGCGCCGTCGGCGGAGTGGGTCGAGCGCGTTCGCGCCGCGTTGCCGATGCTGCCTGCCGCTCGGCGCGCCCGGCTCTCCGAGGCCACCGGTCAGGCGGCCGACAGCGAGGCCGTCACCAGCGTGGTCGAGCGCGGCCAGGACGACTACGTGCTCGCCGTTGCTGCGGCCGGCGGCAACGCCGCTCGCGCGCTGGTGCACGTGAAGGAAGCGTTCGCCGAGCAGGGCACCTCCCCGCAGGTGCCCGCCGCCGATCTGGCCGCGCTGAGCCTGCTGGAGGTGGGCGGCACGCTCACAGCCACCCAGGCCAAGGCCGTGCTGGCCGAGATCGTCGCCAACGGTGGCGGCGACGCAGCTGCCATCGCGTCGGCAAAGGGCTTCGAGGCCATCGACACGTCGTCGCTGGAATGCTTCGTCGACGAGGCGATCGCCGCCGACCCCGACGCGTGGCAGAAGTTCTGCAACGGCGACGGCAAGGCGATGGGTGCGCTGGTCGGCCTGGTGATGAAGGCCAGCAAGGGCAAGGCCGACGGCAAGACGGTGACGGCGCTGCTCAACCAGAAGAAGGGCTGACCGCCGCGTCGGTGGCTGGGTCGTTGGTGGCCGGGTCGTTGGTGGCCGGGTCGTTGGTGTCTGGGTCCGTGGTGGCCGGTGCAGGCAGTGCGATGACGAACCGGCAGCCGCGGCCCGCTTGCGTGTGCACCACGATGCGGCCGCCGTGGGCTTCCACGTTCGACTGCGCGATCGCCAGTCCCATCCCGCTGCCGCCGGTGTGCCGCGATCGCGACTGCTCGCCGCGGTAGAAGCGCTCGAACGCGTGGGCGGCCACCTCCGGCGTCATGCCCGGGCCGTGGTCGGTCACCTCGATCGCGACGCCGGAGGCCTCGCGGCGGCCGACCACCTCGATGGGCGTGCCGGGTGGAGTGTGCACGAGCGCGTTGTGCACCACTGCGGCCACCACCTGGTGCAGCCGCTGCCGGTCGGCCGAGCACGGCAGCGATGGATGGGCAACGAGCGTGATCGAGCGTTCGGGCTGCACCACACGGGCGTCGGCAACCACGTCGTGCAGCACCTCGGCGGCGTCGATCGCGGCCAGCTGCATCTTCATGCCCCGATCGAGGTTGGTCAGCAGCAGCAGGTCGTTGACGATCGAGGTCATCCGCTCGGCCTCGCCGCTGACGCGGCGCATCGCGTCGTCCAGCCGTGACGGGTCGTGCAGCCCACCGGCCTGGTACAGGTCGGCGTAGCCGCGAATGGATGTGAGTGGCGTGCGCAGCTCGTGCGACGCGTCGGCCACGAACTGGCGCAGGCGGTGGTCGGCCACGTCGCGCTCGTCGAGCATGGTGTTGAACGCGCGGGCGAGGTGGCCGGCCTCGGTGCCGCCGGGGTAGGCGGCCATCCTGCGCCCCTTCTCGCCGGCGGTGATGGCGTCGGCGGCGGCAGTCATCTCGTTGATCGGCTTCACGCCCAGGCGCACCACCCAGCCGGCGATCAGCGCGATCACGGCCAGCACCGCCAGCCCGCCGACACCGGTGGCGATCAGCAGCCGCTGATACGCCGCGTCGGTCGACTCCAGCGACAGCGCGACCACCTCCCAGCCGGTGCGGCCCGGCCGGGTGGCGATCATCACGCGGAAGCGTTCGTCAGTGCCCACGCCTGCCACGGTGAACGGAGGGGGCGCTCCGCGACGCATGTGGCTCATTGCATCCTGCGGGGAGACGGCCGGCGACCCGCTGGTCGGCCCCGGAACGATGGTGGTCAGCAGGCCGTCGGGGGCCAGGTGGCCCACGTAGAGCTTGCTCAGTGCCGCGCCCTGCCCCGGCGGCAACGGTGCCGGGTTGTCGCCCAGCAGGCTCAGCGCGGCCGGCATCGAGCTCTGCAGGTCGCGGTCCAGCTGCTGGGTGAGGTAGCGCTGCTGGGTGGTGGCCACCAGGTAGCCGCTGATCGCGAAGGCGACTGCGATCGCGCCGAGGCCGGCGTAGAGGCGCGTGCGCAGCCTCACCCGTCGACCCGCAGGCAGTAGCCCACGCCGCGCACCGTGTGCAGCAGCTTGGGCTCGACGGTGTCGATCTTGCGTCGCAGGTAGCTCATGTACGTCTCCACCACGGAGGCGTCGCCGCCGAAGTCGTAGCTCCACACGTGATCGAGGATCTGGGCACGGGTCAGCACCCGGCCGGCGTTCACCAGCAGGTAGCGCAGCAACTTGAACTCGGTGGGCGACAACGTGACGGGCTGCCCGGCGCGCGTGACGCGATAGGCCGCTTGGTCCAGCTCCAGGTCGGCCAGGTGCAGCACGCTGCCCTCGTTGTCGATGCCGGCGTGGCGCAGCGCCACGCGCACGCGCGCCACCAGCTCGGCGATCGCGAACGGCTTCAGGATGTAGTCGTCGCCACCGATGGTGAGGCCGCGCACCCGGTCGTCGACCGTGTCGCGGGCGGTGAGGAACAGCACGGGGGTCTTCACCCCGTCGCTGCGCAGCCGGCGCAGCACCTCGAAGCCGTCGATGCCAGGCATCATCACGTCCAGCACGATCGCGTGCGGGAGGTAGCTGCGCACCATCGCCACCGCCTGATGGCCGTCGGTGGCCTTGGCGGTGTCGATGCCGTCGAGCTGCAACGCCGACTCGACGAGGAAGGAGATGTTGTCCTCGTCGTCGACCACCAGCACCCGCGGCTTGGCCGCGGGTGGCTTGCCGGTCGGCGGTTGGGCTGGCCGCGGGTTGGCTGGCGTCACGGACGTCATTGTGGTTCAGCCGCGAGGGCGGAACACCCATCGGCGCAGGAGTGCGAAGCGGGCGATGGTGGCAACCGTCCACGTGACCAGCAGCACCAGCACCTGCGCCAGGCTGGCCCCACCGCTGGGGTCTGGCACGTTGGCCAGCGCCAGGCTGGACAGGCCGAGGCTTGCGAGCGAGATCGCCACGCCACCCATGTAGTGACGACCTCGCTCGCGAGCTCCGCGGTAACCGAACGTGTAACGCCGGTTGGCCCATGTGTTGCCCAGCGCTGTTGCGCCGACCGCGATCAAGTTGGCCGCCACTGCCCCCGTGCTGCCGCGCAGCCACAGGAACAGCAGCAGCGACACCACGGTGCTGGCGGCACCGATCTTGCCGAACACCACCAGCTGCCGCCCGAAGTCGTCGTGCAGCGGCTCGCGCCCGGCGGCGCCCATGTCCACCGTGCCGCGCCCGTGGGCGAAGTCGTTGGCCAGTCGCACCACGCCCTTCAGGTCGTCGCGGGCGGTCTTGGCGACGCGCACCCGGCTGTCCGGGTCGTCGACCCAGGTCACCGGCAACTCGTGCACGCGCAGTCCGTTGCGCTCGGCCAGCAACAGCAGCTCGGTGTCGAAGAACCACTCGTTGTCGCGCACCATCGGCACCAACGTGTCGGCCACATCGGTGCGCACGGCCTTGAACCCGCACTGTGCGTCGCGGAAACCGTTGCCGAACACGGTGCGCAGGATGGTGTTGTAGGTGCGTGAGATGACTTCGCGACGGGGCCCGCGGGCAACGGTCGCACCAGCCGCCAGGCGTGAGCCGATGGCGATGTCGCTGTGCCCACTGACCAGCGGGGCGACCAGGGGCAGCAGGGCGTCCAGGCTGGTGGAAAGGTCGACATCCATGTAGGCGACGATGGTCGCGTCGTTGCCGTGCCAGGCCGTCCGCAACGCCCGCCCTCGCCCTTTCTGGTCCAGGTGGATCGCCCGCACACGGTCCAGCGTCAGCGACAGCGTGGCCGCGATCTGCCAGGTGAGATCGGTGGAGGCGTTGTCCGCGATGGTGATGCGCCACGTGAAGGGGAAGTGGTCGCGCAGGTAGGTGTGCAGTGCGTTGACGTTGGCGGCCAGCACCTGCGCCTCGTTGTACACCGGGATGACGATGTCGACGAGTGGCGCATCGGTGGCGGTCGGGTGCGCCGCCGGCGCCGATGGCTGGTGCTGCTCGGTTGCCGTCATGTGGCCATGATCATCGACGGGGCTTGGCGGTGTGTGTGAGCTTGCTGAGAACTTGCTGTGAACCGTGCGCTGCGCACCGGCGCTCACCGCAGCGTCGCGGCCGGCTCGATCCGATGGCTCAGCCAGGCGGTTGCCTCGGGCAGCATCATCGGCATGGCGATGTAGTACCCCTGTGCCCAGGGGCATCCCATCAGCTCCAGCTGCACCAGCTTGTCGAGGCTGTCGACACCCTCGGCCACCACCTTCACGCCCAGCGAGTCGCCCAGGCGCAGCAGCAGCTCGACGATCGTGCGGTCGAGGTCGTTGTCACACATGCCGGCCACGAACACGCGGTCGATCTTCAGGATGTCGACCGTGAGCTGGTGCAGGTAGCCCATCGACGAGTAGCCGGTGCCGAAGTCGTCGATGGCCACGCGGATGCCCTGGCTGCGCAGGTCGTCGACGACGGTGCTGGCGCGGGCGACATCGGCCACCAGGTGGGTCTCGGTGATCTCCAGATCGAGCAGGCGGCGATCGGCGCCGTACGTGCGGCAGAGGTGGTCGATCAGCGGGCTCAGGGTGCCGTCGACGATGTGCCGCCCGGAGATGTTGACGGCGATGCGCAGCTCGCTGGTGAGCGGGTGGTCGCCCCACTCGCGCAGGATTCCCATGGCCTGCTCGATCACCCAGGCGTCGAGATCGACGATCACGCCGGTCCGTTCGGCGACCGGGATGAACTCGTCGGGGCCAACCTCGCCCACACCGGGGCGGTTCCAACGCACCAGCGCCTCGGCACCGATCGGGCGGCCGCTGGCGATGTCGATGATCGGCTGCAGACGCAGCGAGAACTGCCCCTGGGCCAGGCCTTGGCGCATGGTCAGCGCCATGTCGGCCCGGTCTTCGATGTCGCGGGCGAGGCGCTCGTCGTACACCTCCACCCGGCCGCGGCCGCGCTCCTTCGCGTGGTACACGGCGGAGTCGGCACGGGCGATGAAGTCGAGCGGCTCGCGGCTGCTGTCGTCGACGATCGACACGCCCACGCTGGCGGACAGCGTGAACGACTGGCCGTTGCTGCCCGCACACGGTGCAGAGACCAGGCGGATCAGGTCGCGGGCCAGGGCGACGACCTGCTGCTGATCGTGCACCTCGTCGATGAGCACGATGAACTCGTCGCCGCCGATGCGGGCCACCATGGAGTCGGGGCATGCAGTCCGCAGGCGGCCGCCGATCTCGCCGAGAATGCGGTCGCCCTCACCGTGCCCTTGGGTGTCGTTGACGCTCTTGAAGCCGTCGAGGTCGAGGAAGATGATTGCCCCCCGGGCATCGTCGGAGCGCGCCCGAATGGAGATGTGGGCCAGCCGCTCGAGCGCCGCGACTCGGTTGGAGAGGCCGGTCAGCGCGTCGGTGCGGGCCTGCGCGTTGGCGGCGGCTTCCGACTCGTGCAACTGGTTGGTGACCGCGGCGAGGCGGCTGACCGACTGCCGCAGCGTCTCGCCCAGCGGCCCGGGCAGCGCCCGGTCGATGTGCGTCTCGCCCTGGGCCAGTAGGCGCACCTGCTTGTCGTAGGCCCGCAGCGTGTTGACCATCTCGTCGAACGTGCGCATCACCACACGGATGTCCGTGGGGCCTGTGGGCCGGGAGGTGGCGATGGCGAGGTCGCCTTCGCTGACCTGCCGCGACTGGCGCACCAGCCGGCGCAGGGGCCGCAGGATGGAGACGAGCACCAGCGCGAACAGCACCAGGATGACGGCCAGCGAGCCCACCATCGCCCAGACCGCATTGTGCTGCGAGCGCTCGGCCTGCGCGCGGATCGTGTCGGCCATCTTCACCTCGGCGTCGAGGAAGGTGATGCCGTACGACTGCAGCTGCTCCAGCCGTACGAACGAGCTCTCCATCACCGCGATGGCCGCTTGGATCACCACCGGGTTGTCGATCAGGGCGACCCCGTCCTCGGCCGTGGCGGTGATGCTGGCGGCCCACGACGGCAGCGCGTCGGAAACCTCGGTGAACGAAGGGTGGGCCAGCAGTCGGTCGAACTCCGGCCGCCGGTCGGCGGGGATCAGTTCGCGGAACCTGGTGAGCGACGCGTCGAGCGCGCCGCCTGCGGCCAGCATCTCCACGACGGGGGCCTCGACACCGCCCATGATGCCGGTCTGGGCCAGGAAGGTCAGCTCGCTGGTGGCGAAGTACAGGACCCGCAGGAACTCTTCCGTTTCGGAGACGATCTGCGCCAGCTCGCTGGTGCTGGCCGACTGCTCGAGGACGGTGCGGCTCTGCGCGTCGATCTGGAGCAGCAGCTCCGAGAGGTGCCGGAAGACGTGATCGACGTCGGCCATCACCTGCTCGCGGGCGTCGAACGCAGCGCGCACCGCAGCCAGCTCGGCCTGGGTGAGGGCCACTTCGTCGCCGAGGGTACGGCCGGAGGGCAGCACCGTTGCCGGCGCGGTGACGGCGAGCTGGGCCAGCCCCGCGTCGAGCTCGGCACGGGCCTGGTGCATGCGACCGAGGAAGTCGACGCCGGTGGCCTCCTTGACCAGCGTGCGGTCGACTCCGATGCTCTCGCCGGTGCTGATGCCACCGGTGGTGGTGGACTCGAAGACGAGCGGCACGAGCAGGCGACCAGAACGCTGGAGCAGCAGCATCTGTGCGCTCACCTTGGTTGCGGAAGCTGCCGCCTCGTCGTGCCGCTGCACCTCCTGATAGGCCAGGACCTGCACCATGGCCGTCGGGATCAGCAGCACCAGCAGCAGCCTTGCGGCCAGCGAGCGGGGCCCGATGCCACCCACCCGCCAACGGCCGGGGCGCCGCGCCGACGCCTCTGCGCGGCGTGGACGACGCGGGCGGGGCGGGCGGGGCGGTGGTGTCACCTCAGGTTCCACCACGTCCGTCACCCTTTGGAATCTACACACAGAGCAGGCGAAACACCTCAGGCGGTGGTGGTGCGTCAGGCGGTGGCGCCAGCGGCACCGGTAGGGTCGAGCGGGATGGCTTCCGCCTCGCTCGCACCGTTCCGGTCGCGCCCGTTCGCCCTGATGTGGACGGGCGCGCTCGTCTCCAACATCGGCACCTGGATGGAGACCGTCGCACTCGGCTACTACGTGGCCGACACCACCGGCAAGGCCAGCTGGTCGGCGGTGGTGGCCGCGGCCGGCTTCATTCCCAGCGCAGTGCTGGGGCCGATCGGCTCGGCGATGGCCGACCGCCTCCGCCGCCGCCGGGTGTTGCTCATCGGCAGCATCGTGTCCGGGTTGATCGCAGCGGTGGTCGCGGCGTGGGTCGGCGCGGGCGACGCGACACCCGCCGGCAG
>JAUSLQ010000001.1 GCA_030645675.1 Actinomycetota bacterium
GGCGCCGGCGCGATCGACGTGCTGGCCAACGACACCGATCTCGACTCCGGGCCCATGTCGATCGCTTCGGTGACGCAGCCTGCCAACGGCACGGTGGTGATCACCGGTGGTGGCACCGGCCTGACGTACGCCCCGAACGGCAACTACTGCAACACGCCCGGTGGCCCGGACGACACGTTCACCTACACGGTCAGCCCCGGTGGCTCCACCGCCACGGTGTCGGTGACGGTGAACTGCGTCGAGGACGACCCCGTTGCCGTCGCCGATACGGCCACGGTCACCCAGGAGGATGCTGCGGCCCCGATCGACGTGCTGGCCAACGACACCGACGTCGACGGCGGCGCCATCTCCATCACCTCCGTCACCCAGCCGGCCAACGGCACGGTGGTCATCACCGGTGGCGGCAGCGGCCTGACCTACGCCCCCGACGCCGGCTACTGCAACACCCCCGCCGACCCGGCCGACACGTTCACCTACACGATCACGCCCGGTGGCTCGGTAGGCACCGTCAGCATGACGGTCACCTGCCTCGACGACGCCCCGGTGGCGGTGGCCGACAACGCGACCGTGCTGGAAGACTCGGGTGTGAACGCGGTCGATGTGCTGGCCAACGACACCGATACCGACGGTGGCCCGATCTCGATCGCGTCGGTGACACAGCCGGCGGATGGCACCGTGGTGATCACCGGTGGCGGCACCGGCGTCAGCTACGAGCCGAACGAGAACGTGTGCAACACGCCCCCGGGCACCACGCTCGACACCTTCGACTACACGCTGGCCCCGGGCGGCAGCACGGCCATCGTGACGGTCACGGTCACGTGCGTCGACGATGCCCCTGCGGCCGTCGACGACTCGGCCACCGTGACGGAAGACAGCTCGGGCAACGCGATCTCCGTCATGGCCAACGACACCGACTTCGACGGTGGCCCGATGTCGATCGCTTCGGTGACGCAGCCTGCCAACGGCACGGTGGCGATCACCGGTGGTGGCACCGGCCTGACCTACAGCCCGAACGGCAACTACTGCAACAACCCGCCCGGCTCGGCGCTCGACTCGTTCACCTACACCCTCACGCCGGGCAGCAGCGTGGGCACCGTGACCATGACGGTCGACTGCGTCGACGACAACCCCGTAGCAGTCGCCAACTCCGCGACGGTTCTCGAGGACAGCGGCGCCAACGCCGTCAGCGTGCTGGCCAACGACACCGACGTCGACGGTGGCCCGATCTCGATCACGTCGGTGACGCAGCCGGCCAACGGCACGGTGGTGATCACCGGTGGTGGCACCGGCCTGACCTACGCCCCGAACGCGAACTACTGCAACAACCCGCCCGGCACCACGCTGGACACGTTCACCTACACCCTGACGCCCGGCGGCGGCTCCACCACCGTGACCATGACGGTCACGTGCATCGACGACGTGCCCGTCGCCGTCGACGATTCGTCGCCGGCGGTCGCATCGACGACGGTCGGCGAAGACGTGCTGGCAACGCCGCTGGTGCTGGCGAACGACACCGACATCGATGGCGGCCCGATGACGATCGGCTCGGTGACGCAGCCGGCAGACGGCACGGTGGCGATCACCGGTGGCGGTGCCGGCCTCACGTACCAGCCCGACCCGAACTACTGCAACACCCAGCTCGGCGGCACGCCCGACACGTTCACCTACACCCTGAACGGTGGCAGCACCGCAACGGTCAGCATGGTGGTCACCTGCATCAACGACGCGCCCACCGGCGCCTCCACGAAGGCGTTCACGTCCGTACCCAACATGCGCCTGACCGTGCCCGTGGGCAGCGGCCTGCTGGCCGGCTACACAGACCCCGACACCACCGTGCCGGGCACCACCACGACGCTGTCGGTCAGCAACGTCAGCGTCACCTCGCCCGCGGGCGGCACGGTGACGGTGAACGCCGACGGCTCGTTCGTCTTCGATGCTCCTCCGGGCGCCTCCGGCTCGGCCACGTTCACGTACCAGGTGTGCGACGACGGCAGCCCCGCGCCGGGCACGTGCAGCGCCAGCGTGCTCGCGACGGTGACGCTGACCGGCAAGGTGATCTGGTTCGTCGACGACAGTGTCGCCAGCACTGGCAACGGCACGCTCTACTCGCCGTTCCAGACGCTGGCCGAGGCCACCACGGCCACCGACGTGAACGAGGCAGTCTTCCTGTACTCCGGTAGCTACACCGGTGGCCAGGCGATGGACGGCGGCGGCTGGCTGATCGGCCAGCCCACCACCGGTTCCGGCTTCGACGCCTTCTTCGGGCTGGGCACCGTGCCCAGCGGCGTGCAGGCCCGGCCCACCCTCGGTACCGGCTCTGTGTCGGTCAGCGGCCAGGTCACCCTGGCCAGCTCTGCCAAGGTGCGCGGCCTCGCGCTCAGCAACACCACCGCCGCCGCGCTCAGCGGCACCTCGGCCACGTCGGTCGATGTCGACCAACTGACGATCACCACCACCACGAACAGCATTGCGCTCGACCTGAACGGCGTCGGTGGCACCGTCGTCATCGACAACCTCACCCAGACGGGTGGCACGCACGGAGTGCGGGTGCAGAACTCAGGGGCCACGATCAACATCAAGGCCGGCTCGATCACCAACTCCACCGCCGCGGCGGTCTCGTACGCCAACGGCGCCTCCACCGGTTCGCCCACGTTCACCTACTCGGGCACCATCTCGGTGGGCGCGGGCCGGGCAGTGGAGATCACCGGTGGCACCGGCACTCCCACGCTGAACTTCCCTGGCAGCATCACCGCCACTGCCGGCACGGGCATCTCGATGTCGGGCACCGCCGCCGGCAGCAAAGCCGTGTTCTCCGGCGTGCTCACGTTGGCGACGGGCGGCAACGATGCCTTCACCGCCACCTCCGGCACGGTGGAGGCCACCGACACGACCAACACCATCGTCACCACCACCGGTAGGGCGCTGAACGTCAGCAACGCGACCATCTCCGCCGGCGGCCTGAAGTTCCGCTCGATCGCCGCCGGTACCGGCGCCTCCGGCCCGGCCAACGGCATCGTGCTGAACAACACCGGTGCACTCGCCGGCCTGACGGTGTCGGGCACCGGCTCGGCGGGCAGCGGTGGCACCATCCAGCGCACCACCGGTGCGGGCATCCTGCTGTCCAACACCCGCAACGTGTCGTTCGACCGGATGGTCATCGACACGACGGCGGGCAGCGGCATCAGCGGCACCGGCGTCACCGACTTCACGTTCACCAACGGCACGGTCAGCAACTCCGGCGACTCGGCGCTGGAGGCGAACATCGCGTTCAACAACGGCACCGGCCTGGGTAACAACATCGCGGGCACGCTCACCATCACCGGCAGCACGTTCACCAACGGGTTCTCCGCCGGCATCGACGTGCAGTCGGATGCGGGCACTGTCAGCAATGCCATCATCTCGAACAACACCGTCACGGGGCCCGGTGCCGGCACCGCCGGCATCAGCCTGGTCGGCACCGGCAACGCCTCCACGTCGTTCAGCCTCACGAGGGCGACGATCGATCAGAACAACGTCACCAGCGCGGCGTCGGGCGGCATCCAGGTGTCGATCGGCAACTCCAGCGCCACCGGCCCGGGTGCCACCGCCGGCGTGCTCAACAGCCCGACCGACATCGTCACGATCACCAACAACGGGGTGACGCTCGATGCCACCGCCACGAACGCCATCATCGTGGCCAACAGCGGCGGCAACTCCGGCTCGCGCACACAGACCAACTTCCTCGTGCAGTGCAACGGCACGGGCAGTGGCGGATGCACGGCGCCAGGCCCGCTGAACGGCTCGGCAGCGGGTGGCACGGTCGTGCTGGTCGGCAACAACGGCTTCGCCGACATGTCGGGCACGGTCAACAACAACCTGATCGACGCCAACCACACCGCGAACTCCGCAGGCGGCAACGGCATCGGCGGTGGCAATGGCATTGCCGGCGCCGGCAACGCCTGGACGCCCTCGCTCACGCTGACGGTCACCAACAACGTCATCACCGACACCGACGGAAACGGCATCCTCCTGGTGGGCCGTGGCACGACGGGCGTTGCCCGATACAAGGTGCAGAACAACAGCGTCGCGGCACCGATCAACGTGGGCGGCAGTGCCCGCTACGGCATCCGCATCGACGCCGGCAACGCGGCCAGCGCCGACGACGCCGTATGCCTCAACATCTCCGGCAACACCAGCGCCGGCAGCAACGGCGCCGTCGGCATCGGCCTGCGCAAGCAGGGAACGACGGCCACGACCAACGACTTCGGCATCAACGGCATGGCGGCGGTGGCCACTCCCGGAGTCGAGGCCTTCGTCACGGGCCTCAACCCTGGGGGCGGGGGCACGGAGCTGATCTCCGCCACCTCGGGCTTCTCGAACTGCTCGCTGCCATGATCGTCACTTCGTCTTCATCACCTCGAGGAGGCCGCTGATGGCCGAACCATTCCTGTCAGAGATCCGGCTGATGAGCTTCGTGTTCGCGCCCAGGGGCTGGGCGCTGTGCAACGGCCAGCTGCTGCCGATCAACCAGAACCAGGCGTTGTTCTCGCTGCTGGGCACGACGTTCGGCGGCGACGGCCGGGTGAACTTCGCCCTCCCTGATCTCCGTGGCCGGGTGCCCATCCACGTCGGCAGTGGTCACACTCTCGGCGAACGCGGTGGTGAGCAGGCGCACACGCTGTCGATCTCCGAGCTGCCCCAGCACGTGCACGTCATGAACGCCACCACTGCGACGGCCACTGCCAGTGCGCCCAACAACACCCGGCTGCTGGCCCAGACGACTGCCGCCAACCTGTATGCACCGGCCAACAACCTGGTCGCCATGTCGCCGACGGCGGTGCCCAACGTCGGTGGCTCGCAGGCGCACCTGAACATGCAGCCGTTCCTCACCCTCAGCTTCTGCATCGCGCTGCAGGGCATCTTCCCGAGCCCGAACTAGGAGAAGACGATGGCACAACCGTACGTCGGCGAGATCCGGATGTTCGCCGGTAACTTCGCCCCCGCAGGCTGGATGTTCTGCGAGGGTCAGCTGCTGCCGATCTCCGAGAACGAGACCCTGTTCCAACTGATCGGCACCACTTACGGCGGTGACGGACAGTCCACCTTCGCGCTGCCCGACCTGCGCGGGCGAGTGCCCATGCACCAGGGCGATGGGTTCATCCTCGCCGAGACCGGCGGGGCGGAGGAGATCACGCTGACGGTGCAGCAGATCCCTGCCCACTCGCACCCGATGCTGGGCTCGAACAGCCTGGCCAACTCGGCCGTTCCCAGTGGGGCAGTGCTGCCGGGCATCACCCAGGCCGCGACGATCACGGCCTATGGCACCGACAACCCTTCGACGACCCTCAGCCCGTCGTCGTCGAACCCTGTCGGTGGGTCGCAGCCGCACACCAACTTCCAGCCGTACCTCTGTGTCGACTTCATCATCTCGCTGTTCGGCATCTTCCCTTCACCGACGTAGGAGCAACTCATGGCCGATCCGTTCGTCGCCGAAGTCCGAATCTTCCCGTTCAACTTCGCCCCCCAGGGGTGGGCGTGGTGCGACGGCCAGCTGCTGCCGCTCAGCCAGAACACCGCGCTCTTCTCTCTGCTCGGCACCACCTACGGCGGCAACGGCAAGAGCAACTTCGCGCTGCCCGACCTGCAAGGCCGGGCACCGATGCACCCCGGCCAGGGGCCGGGCCTGTCGCTGCACGACCTGGGCGAGACGGGCGGCTCGGAAACCGTCACCCTGCTGGAGAGCGAGATCCCGGCTCACCGGCACGACCTGGTGGCCTCCAACTCCGACAGCACCGACCAGGGGCCGGCCGGGTCGCGGTTGGCCGGTGGCATCGGCCTGAGTGCCTACGCCACACCGGGCCCGCTCGTGTCGCTGGCACCGGAGGCGCTGGCTCCTGCCGGTGGCGACCAGCCGCACAACAACATGCAGCCCTACCTCACCTTCTACTTCTGCATCGCGCTCCAGGGCGTGTTCCCCCCGAGGACGTGACCTCCACATGAACCACACCGTGTCGCTTCCTGCACCCGGCACCAGCCGTCGCCAGTTCCTGCTCGCCGGCTCGGCGGCGGTGGCCGGCGCTCTGCTGCTGCGTGGCGACCTGCTCGGTTCGCCGTCGGGCCTGGAGCTGCTGGCCGCCGACGCCGGCCCTCGCATCCCCGTCTCGTTCGTCGAGGGCAGCGGTGGGGCGAGGTCGTTGGCCGAAGCCCTCGCCGGCACGCGCCGGGCGGTGCCGGCTGCAGGCATGCAGGCGGGTGCCTCGCTGGCGGGGCGCAGTGCCCGCGTAGCCGTGCAGGGGTTCGCCTCGGCACACCACACCGCTTCCTCCGCCGGGCAGGCCGACGTGCTGCTCGATGCCCACGTGCCGTCGCCCGCGCATCACGACCAGACCATCCCGTTCTACGCGTTCACGTACCGCAGCGGCCCGGCGACCTCGCAGTCGTCGCCCAGCAAGCTGCGGGTTCGGCGCGGCGACGGGTTGCGCGTCGGTTTCCAGCTCGGTGGCGCCGGCGGCGGTTCGTCGACCGTGTTCACGAGCCGCCCGCAGCGTGGCCTGCCCACGCTGCAACCGGGTGTGTACCTGTTCGGCCTGGAGCAGGGCATGTGGGCAAGTGCGTCCACCCTGCCCGCAGCCGACGACGCCGCGTGGGCCACGTTGCCCTCGCTGGTGGTGGTCGTGGAGGCCGAGGCAGCCGAATGACCCCGCCGCAGGTTCGCCTGCGTCCGGCCACGGCCGCCGACGAGCCGCTGCTGTTCCAGATCTACGCCGCCAGCCGTGCCGCCGAACTGGCGCAGGTGGACTGGAGCGACGAGCAGCGTCTCGCGTTCCTGCAGCACCAGCACACTGCGCAGGCCACCGCGTACCGCTCGCGGCACCCCGACGGCGAGTTCCTCGTGATCGAGCTGGCGGATGGGCGCGGCATCGGTCGGCTCTACCGCGCTCGGCTGGACGACGGCGAGCTCCGGGTGCTGGACATCGCGCTGCTGCCGGAGTGGTGCGGGCGGGGGATCGGTGGCGCACTGCTCGCCGATGTGCTCGCCGAGGGCGAACGCGAGGGCGCGCTGGTGTCGCTGCACGTGGAGGCGTGGAACCCGGCGCTGCGGTTGTACACCCGCCTTGGTTTCGTAGAGGCAGGCCGCAACGACGTGTACCTGCGGATGGAACGGCGCCCCGGGTAGGGAACGGCGGCCCGGGTAGGGAGCGGGGGCCGGGTGCGGCCGGCGGGCAGGTCAGTTGAAGACGGCCTCGTAGCGGTGCTGCCCGTCGGCCTGCGGGCCCAACGGCACGAGGAACAGCTCCACCACGCCGAGAGCGGCGTGCTGCAGTGCGTAGGTGCGCTGACTGAGGTACCCGCCTGCAGGGCCCAGGAACACCAGCGAGAACGGCTCCGCACGCGGCGCCTGCGGGCCGGACGGCGCGTGCGGCACGACGTCGGTGAGCGTCAGCGCGTACGGGACAGGTGTGTCGGGCGCCTCCGGTGGGCCCGACAGCTGGATGATGAACGTGCTGCCGACGGCGTCGGCGAACGTGGCGGGTGTCAGCTCGTCGGCCATGCGGTCGACAGTAGCTGCACCCGCCACGCGGGGTACGGCCGTGCGGGTCAGCAGCCCTTGTAGTTCACGATCTGGCGCAGGGTGTGCACCACCTCCACCAGGTCGCGCTGGGCGGCCATCACCTCGTCGATGTCCTTGTACGCCGAGGGGATCTCGTCGACCAGGCGATCGGCACGGCTGCTCAGCCAGGTGCGGTCGCCCATCTGCGCCTTCAGATCGGCGACGGTGTACCGCCGCTTCGCCTCGGTGCGGCTGAAGCGGCGCCCTGCACCGTGCGAGCACGACTGCCACGACAGCGGGTTGCCCAGGCCGCGCACCACGTACGAGCGCGTGCCCATCGAGCCGGGGATCAGCCCCAGCTGGCCGGACCGGGCGCTGATGGCGCCCTTGCGGGTGATCCACAGCTCCTCGTCGCCGTGCTGCTCCAGCGCGGCGAAGTTGTGGTGGCAGTTGATGCGCTCGCGCTCGCGGCCGGAGCCGACGAACCGGAAGAACGCCTTGGCGAACGCCGCCAGCATCGCGTCGCGGTTGGCCAGGGCGTAGGCCTGGCACCAGAGCATGTCGGCGATGTACTCCTGGAACTCCGGGGTGCCCTGCACGAACCAGGCCAGCGCCGGGTCCTCCACCGCGTGCGGCAACTGGTGCCGCAGCTTCTTGGCCGTGTCGATGTGGCGCGTCGCCAGCATGTTGCCGATGCCGCGCGAACCCGAGTGCAGGAACAGCCACACGCGCTCCTGCTCGTCGAGGCAGACCTCGGCGAAGTGGTTGCCCGAGCCCAGCGACCCGAACTGGGTGCGCGCCTTCGTCGCCAGCGCGCGTGCGTGGTCGGACGGCAGTGGGTTCGCCGCGAACCAGGCGTCGGCGCCCGGGCCGTCCTCGGCGCGGCCGCGCTCGCCCTGACGTGGGCCATGTCCGGCCCCGACACCCGCCGGGATGAACCGCTCCATCTCGCGCAGCAGAGGAGCGAGGTCGTCGGGCAGCTGCGACGACACCAGGTCGGTGCGGATGGCAGCCATGCCGCACCCGATGTCGACACCGACTGCGGCGGGGATGATGGCCGCCTTGGTGGGGATGACCGAGCCGACGGTGGCGCCGATGCCGATGTGGGCATCGGGCATGAGCGCGACGTGGTCGTGGACGATCGGCAGGCGAGCCGCGCGGTGCGCCTGGTCGATGACCGCGGCGTCGATGTCGGTGGCCCACGAGAGCAGTGAGTTGGTGATCTTCTCCATGATGTCTGATTGCTGAATGAGGGAGCAGCCAGTGTGGCCGTCGGCGCCGGCCGGGGTCGAACGAGTTTCCACGCTTCGTTCCGTGTGGACGCTTCTGCGCGCCTGGCGCGTGAAAGTGTCCAAACGCCGAACGGCCAGGTCGCGTGTGGACGGTTCTGCGCGCCTGGCGCGTGAAAGTGTCCAAACGGTAGGGGTAGGTCTTGGAATGGGACTGGGGCGAGCGCGGGCTGGCCGGTACGATCGAACGACCATGGCCGATCCGCTCCACACCGTTGCCGCCCCGTTGCGCGAGGCGTTCGCTGCCGTCACCGGCCTGCCCGCCGCCGACATCGACCCCGTGGTGCGCAACAGCGATCGGGCCGACGCCCAGGCCAATGGTGCGCTGGCGCTGGCCAAGCAGCTCGGCCGCAACCCGCGCGAGCTGGCCGAGGCCGTGGTCGCCACGGGGTTGCTGGCCGACCTGTGCAGCAACACGGAGGTCGCCGGCCCCGGTTTCATCAACCTCACGTTCACGCCCGAGTTCCTCAGTGCCCAGGTCGCAGAGGCAGCGGCGAGCGACCGGGTGGGCGTGCGTCGGGCCGCCACCCCCGAGATCGCGGTCGTCGACTACTCGGCGCCGAACGTGGCGAAGGAGATGCACGTCGGCCACCTGCGCACGACGGTCATCGGCGATGCGCTCGTGCGCATGCTGGAGTTCGTCGGCCACACCGTCATCCGCGAGAACCACATCGGCGACTGGGGCACGCCGTTCGGCATGCTCATCGAGCACATGGTCGATCTCGGTGGTGTCGACGCCGAGCTCACCATCGATCTCTCCGATCCGAGCGCGTTCTACAAGCAGGCGCGTGCCAAGTTCGATGCGAGCGACGAGTTCAAGGACCGCGCCCGCGCCCGAGTGACGCTGCTGCAGAGCCGCACCGACGCCCCGACGATGGCGATCTGGCAGAAGCTGGTCGACAAGTCGGCCGACTACTTCGATGTGGTCTACGGCAAGCTCGGCGTGCTGCTGCGCCGCGACGACATCGTCGGCGAGAGCTTCTACCAACCGATGATGGCGGCGATGCTCGATCGGCTGGATCAAGCCGGTCTGCTCGCCGAGAGCGAGGGCGCGAAGGTCGTGTGGGTGCCCGGCTTCAAGAACCGGGAGGGCGAGCCGCTGCCGCTGATCGTGCAGGCGCGCACCGGCGGGTTCAACTACGCCACCAGCGACATCACGTGCGTGCTCGATCGCGTCGAGCGGCTGCACGCCACCCTGCTCGTCTACTGCGTCGGCACGCCGCAGAGCCAGCACCTGCAGATGGTGTTCAAGGCATCGGAGATGCTCGGCGTGCTGGTGCCGCCGGCGCGTGCAGTGCACGTCAACAACGGCAACGTGCTCGGCGACGACCGCAAGATCCTCAAGAGCCGCAGCGGCGAGCCAGCGATGCTGCTCGATCTCGTCGACGCGGCCATCGAACGCGGCCGCGCCATCGTCGCCGAGCGCAGCCCCGAACTGCCGGCCGACGAGAAGGCCGAGCTGGCCAACACGATCGGCATCGGCGCGCTGAAGTACGCCGAGCTGTCCAGCGACCGCATCAAGGACTACGTCTTCGACTGGTCGCGCATGCTCGCGCTGGAGGGCAACACGGCGCCGTACCTCCAGTACGCGCACGCCCGCATCTGCAGCATCTTCCGCAAGGCGGAGGTGTCGCGGGCGTCGGTTCGCGGCGTCACCCCAACCATCGGCCAGTCGCAGGAGCGGGCACTCACCCTGCAGTTGCTGCAGTTCGACGCGGCCGTGCACGACACGCTCGACAAGTTCAGCCCGCACCGGCTGTGCACCTACCTGTTCGACCTCGCGCAGGCGTTCACGTCGTTCTACGAGGCCTGCCCTGTGCTGAAGGACGGTTACGAGGCCACTCGCGAGAGCCGCCTTGCGCTGTGCGATCTCACCGCCCGCGTGCTGCAGCAGGGCCTGGCCCTGCTGGGCATCGAAGCCCCGGAGCGCATGTGAGGCCCGTACCGCTGCAGCTGCTGCCCGACAACGCGACGGTGCAGGCGAACGGTGCGCTCGCCATCGGCGGATGCGACGTGGGCGACCTGGCCGCCCAATTCGGCACTCCGTTGTTCGTGTACGACGAGGCCCACCTGCGTGCTCGCTGTGCGGAGGCAGTCGCCGCCTTCGGCCCCGGCCGTGCGTACTACGCCACCAAGGCGTTCCTGTGCACCGCGATGGCCCGCCTGGCCTACGAGGAGGGCATGCACCTCGATGTGGCCAGCGGCGGCGAGCTGTACGTGGCGCTGCGCGCCGGTGTGCCCGCCAACGCGCTCGCGTTCCACGGCAACAACAAGAGCGTCGCCGAGCTACGCATGGCCATCACCGAAGGCGTGCGCCACATCGTGGTCGACAGCTTCGACGAGCTCGACCGGCTGGACGCCTTGCACACCGAAGGTCTGCCGGCGCCGAAGGTGCTGGCCCGCATCACGCCCGGCGTGCACGCGCACACCCACGAGTTCATCGCCACCGGGCAGGACGACAGCAAGTTCGGCTTCAACCTCGGCAACGGCGACGCGCACCGGGCCATCGACCGCATGCGCCGCTCCGCCAGCGTGCAGCTGGAGGGCGTGCACTGCCACATCGGCAGCAACGTGTTCGAGGCCTCGAACTTCGCCAAGGCCGCCGAGGTGATGGCCGGCTTCGCGA
>JAUSLQ010000230.1 GCA_030645675.1 Actinomycetota bacterium
TGCGTCCACGGTCATCACCGTGGTCGTGCTGTGGCTGCTGATCACCAACTCGTCAGGTTGGCCGCGGGTGAAGAAGGTGTTCTTCGACGGCAAGCACTTCCGAGACGACTTCCCCGTCCTGCTGTCCTACCTGTGGCAGGACGTGCAGCTGTTCCTCCAGTGCGCCCCGTTCATCTTGTTGGTGGGCCTCGCGCTGGCGATGTGCCGCAACACGCGGAACCCCGCCCTGTTTCCCTTGCGGGCCTTCGCCGCGGCCTACACCGACTTCTTCCGCGGCATCCCGGTGATCCTCACGGTGTACCTGGTGGGCTTCGGGATCCCGCGGCTGGTGAAGGACTGGGGCGAGCTGCACATCCTGTGGTTCGGTGGTGCCTGGAACTCGCCCTACCTGTGGGGCCCCGTCGCGCTGGTGCTGGCGTACAGCGCGTACGTCTCCGAGGTGTTCCGCTCGGGTATCGAAGGGGTGCACGAGAGCCAGCGCGCCGGAGCACGATCGCTGGGGCTGTCGCAGGCGCAGACGATGCGCCACGTGGTGCTCCCGCAGGCGTTCCGCCGCGTGATCCCGCCGCTGATGAACGACATGCTCTCGCTGCAGAAGGACGTCGCCCTGATCTCGCTGCTCGGCATCGTCGAAGTGTTCAAGCGGGCCAGCTCGATCAAGGACTACACCGGCAACTTCACGCCGCTGGTGGCCGCCGCGCTGATCTTCCTGATGCTCACCATCCCCGAGACACGGCTGGTCGATTGGTACACCAGTCGGCATCGTCGGCGCACCGGTGGGTCGGTGGTCGGGTGACCGTCAAGCTCTCCATCCGCAACGTCCGCAAGTCGTTCGGCAGCAAGGCTGCCCGCAAGACGGTGCTCGACGATGTCTCGCTCGACATCGGCGAGCACGAGGTGGTGTGCCTCATCGGCGCCAGCGGCTCGGGCAAGAGCACTCTGCTGCGCTGCATCAACCTGCTCGAACCGGTCGACGACGGCGAGATCCTGCTCGCCGATCCCGACGGCCGCATGGTCGACATCAGCGAGCCCGGCCTCGACCCCGATCCCATCCGCCTGCGCATCGGAATGGTGTTCCAGAGCTACAACCTGTTCCCACACATGAGCGTGCTGCGCAACATCACGCTGGGGCCCACGAAGGTGCTGCAGCGGCCGAAGGCCGAAGCCGCAGCACTGGCGCTCGAGCTGCTGGGCAGGTTCGGCCTGGCCGACAAGGCAGCCGCGTACCCCGACCAGTTGTCGGGTGGCCAGCAGCAACGCGTCGCGATCGTGCGCGCCCTGGCGATGCAGCCCGAGCTGATGATGCTCGACGAGGTGACCGCCGCGCTCGACCCGGTGCTGGTGGGAGAGGTGCTCAACGTCATCCGCGACATGCGCGGACAGGGGATGACAATGATCCTGGCCACTCACGAGATGGGCTTCGCCAAGGAGATCGCCGATCTCGTGTGCTTCCTGAAGGACGGCGTGATCCTGGAGTCCGCTCCCCCGGGCAAGCTGTTCACCGCCCCCGACCGGCCCGAGACCGCCGAGTTCCTGCAGCGCGTCATCGCCAGCGGCCGCCTGTAGCCGGGCGTCTCAGCCCGTCTTGCGGCCGCTGGTGACGCCGCACACCAGCTTGCGGTGGATGCACAGCTCGGTCTCGCTGAGCAACTTGGCCTGGTCCCAGCCGTTCATGAAATCGGCGTGGCCGGTGGTGAGGCCACCGCTGGCCAACACCAGATCATCCGCCGGCCCCCACACGGGGTACTCGACGATGAACTGCAACTGCAGCATCGGCACCGGGTGGCTGGCCGGGCAGCTGCCGCCCGAGCTGTAGGCCACGTGCGCGTGATGGTCGGCGCTGTCGAGGTGCACACCGTCCCAGCAATCGGGGAAGGTGACCAGCAGGCGCAGGGTGCGGTCCTGGCTGCACTCCGGCGGCCGCACCGCCCGTTCGATGCCGAGGCCACAGCTCCAGGCCACGATCGACACCGGCTGCTCACCGGTGGCACCGCTGTTGCCGCCCACCATCATCAGCCCGGCCGGCAACGGCTGCACGGTCGTGGGATCCACCCCCAGGCCCGGCCGGTAGTAGGCGGTGCTCTTCACCGGGGTCAGCACCTCCGGGCCGCGCATCAGCGCCGGCGCCCAGTAGGCAGCCTTGTCCAGCGGCTGGTCGCAGGTGGTATCGCCCTCGGCCAGCGAGGCGATCGAGGTGTCGGCATCCACGTCGGTGTTGCCGAAGAACACGTGCAGGTGGCTCTGCCCCGGCTGGCCGGGGTACACGATCGGGTCATCGGTGGCGGCATGGCTGTAGTCGCACTCCACCAGGAACTGCGGGGTGGCGCCCTGCGGGCCCGCGATCGGCTCATCGGGCTGGCCCAGCGAGGTCGCGTCGGTGGGCGCATGCACCGGCACCGCCGTCGAAGCAGCCGTCTGTTCGTCGCTGCAGCCGGCCGCCAGCAGCGACCACGCGGCGATGGCCGCAACCGCCGGCGCCAGCCCCGGCCACGCTGGGCCGGGGCGGCGCGACGGGCGGCTCATGCAGGCTTCGACGGCACTGCGATGGCCGCCAGGTCGACGGCCATCGGCACGTCGGTGGCAGGGTGCGCCGGGGAGGTGGCGGCGTCGGGCATGTTCTCCTGCGGCTGCAGCGCGGGCAGCACGGCGGTCTTCCAGTCGACCGACGGCGGGTGCTCTTCACCCAGCCACGGCAGGATGTCGTAGGCGCCGTCGTTCCAGTCGCCGCTGCCGGTTGCCCCGCACGGGGCCAACGTCTCGAGGTTGTTCGGGCGGCTGCTGGTGAACGTGTTGTCGGCGAAGCAGTGGCCCAGCGTGCTCACGTCGGTGCCCGCCGACGCGACCAGCAGATCGGCCTCGCGGTTGTCCTCCAGCACGTTGCCGGTGACGATGTTCTGGAACGAGTCCCAAAGGATCGCGCCGCCCGGGTCCTCCGGGCGCTCCAGCTTGGCCTCGGCGCACGTCGTGGACCACTCCTCCTCGGTGGGCACGGAGTCGTTCGGGTCTTCCTCCAGGAACGGCACCATGCCGATGCCGCTCTTGTCGTGGTCGTACACGAGGTTGCGCTCGATGGTGTTGCGCACGCCACCGGCGACGAGGATGCCGTTGCCCATGGCCAGCAGCGCCACGTCGATGGCCGGCGTGTCGGCCTGGTTGTTCGAGTGGACGACGTTGCCGACGATGGTGGTCTCGCGCTCGGGGTAGCACAGTTCGTAGCTGCCGCTGTTGGGTACGATTCCGGCCCGGTTGTTGCGGAAGACGGAGTTGATGATCAGCAGGTTGCCACCCGAGTTGGTGCCCGAGTAACCGAGGCCGTTGTGCTCGCTGACCGCATCGGACAGCACCGCGTTGCACGGGTAGCACTCGCCGATGTACACGCCCGCGTCGGGGCTGCCGGCGGCGTAGACGTGGTCGATCTGTCCGTTGATGCTGTCGAACGCGTACACGCCGTAGTCGCCGGTTCGGTACGCCGTCAGGTACGAGCCGCGGTACCCGTCGACCCCGGTCCAGAAGAAGCCGTTGCGGGTGTAGTTGGTGGCGGTCATGTTCTCCACCGCCACGCCCTTGGCGCCGAGGATACGGATGCCGTTGTCCAGCTCGAACTGGCCGTCGAGCACCACCTCGTTGCGGTCGAGTCCGCGGATGGTGAGGTTGTCGGTGACCACGTTGACGGCCTCGTGGTACGTGCCGGGGGCGATGAGGATGAGGCCGCCTGGCTCGGCAGCGTCGACCGCGGCCTGGATGGTGGCGTAGTCGTCGGGCACGTTGATCGTGCCGGGCTCGGCCGCCACCGTCGTTCCGGGCGCATCGGTGCCTGGTGTGGTGGTATCGGGCGCGCCGGTGGTGGCCGGAGAGCCCTCGGTGGTGGCCGGGGCCGAGGTGGCACTGGTGCCGCCGTCGCTGCCGCAGGCAGCCAGCAGCATCACCGCGGACAATGCCGCAGCCAGGATCTTGCGTTGCATGTGTGTTCCCCCTTGCGAACCGCCCTGCGGGCGCCCCTCGCCGTCTCGCTTCGGTGATGTTCTACTGCGTCACGCGTCCGTGACGACGATCGAGCCGAACATGCCAGCCGTCGCGATGCCGTGGATCGTGCAGTAGTACTGGTACGTGCCGGGCTCGGTGAACACGTGCGAGTAGGTGTCGCCAGGCATGAACTGCTCGGCCTGCACGCCCCAGCTGATGGCCTCCGGATCGGCCACAGGGATGACATCGTGGTCGTTGCGGCCGTTGTTCTCGAACACCACCTCGGTGCCCACCGCGATGGTGAGGACCTGCGGCAGGAAGTTGTTGTCGATGGACGACACGATCTCGGTAGTGACGGGGCCGGTGGCGACGGGGCTGCCGGTCTGGCTGCCCGCACCGTCGTCGGGGTCGGGCGCGCAGGCGGCAACCGCCAGTGCCACGGTTGTTGCCACCATCACCGCTCGCAGCGCCGAACGGCGCGTGCGGGCGCGCCCGCCCCACACGCTGCCAGATGCCAGTCGTACGACTCGACGTCGCATGCTTCCGTCCCCTGCCGCGGTCGTGCCGGCGGCGCCGCCTAGTGTGCGCCGACGTGACCGCCGACGAAGATATCGCTCCAGAACCGTTGCCGGCACCCGTGGCCCGCACCGGCCCGTTGTGGATCGTGCTGTTCTTCGGGCTGGTGGCCTGCACCCAGGTGGCCAACGCCGGCTGGGCGGCATGGACGAAGCCGGGGGCCGGCAACCCCGAGCTGCTGCTGGCGATGTCGTCGCGCAACCGGTTCCTGGTGGCCACCGTCTCCAGCGGCATCTCCCCCGTCACCTGGGCGATCATCGGTGCCGTTCGCCTGACCGTCGCAGCGATCGTGTGCCACATGCTCGGCCGCTGCTACGGCGACCGTGCCCTGCGTTGGTTCTGGCGCTACCTCGGCATGCCGCAAGAACAGGTGAGCAAGTTCGAGAACGCGTTCGCCAAGGCCGAGATCGTGGTGGTGCCGTTCTTCGTCGGCAGCAACATCGTGTGGGTGCTCAGCGGCGCGGCCAGCACCACCTGGAAGCGGCTCGCCCCGCTGCTGGCGGTCGGCCTTGCCGGCCGGCTGGCGCTGATGTGGTGGCTGGGCAGGGTGTTCGACGAGGAGGTCAAGTCCTTCCTCGGCTGGGTGGATCGCTACCAGTTCTGGTTCATCGGCGGGTCGATCCTGATCGTGCTGCTCGTCAACGTGCGCAACTTCCGCGGTGGCAGGTAGGCAGGCTTCACATCTGCGTGGTAGAACCTGCCGCATGGCAACCACTGCACTCGGGGGCAACCCCGTCAACACCGTCGGCGACCTTCCCTCCGTGGGCGCCCCGGCACCGTCGTTCACCGTCACCAAGAGCGACCTCACCGATCTCTCCAACACCGACCTCGACGGCAAGCGGGTGGTGCTGAACATCTTCCCCAGCATCGACACTGCGGTGTGCGCCACCAGCGTGCGCAAGTTCAACGAGCTCGCCGCCGGGCTCGACAACACCACGGTCGTGTGCGTGTCGGCCGACCTGCCGTTCGCCCTCGGGCGCTTCTGCGGCGCAGAGGGCATCACCAACGTGCTGACGGCCAGCACCTTCCGCAGCGACTTCGGCACCGCGTACGGCGTCACCATGGCCGACGGCAAGCTGGCCGGCCTGCTGGCCCGCTCGGTGGTCGTGCTCGACGAGCACGGCACCGTCACCCACTGCGAGCTGGTGCCCGCCATCGGGCAAGAGCCCGACTACGACGCCGCGGTCGCTGCCCTCGGCTGACGCGCGCCAGCCCGTGGGCCCGGCACGTTCCTGCTACACACCGAGGAACGCGTCGAGGCCCAACGTCAGGCCCGGGTGCTGCGCGATGCGCTTGCACGCCAGCATCACCCCCGGCATGTAGCTGCTGCGGTCGTAGCTGTCCTGGCGGATGATCAGCGTCTGGCCCTGGCCACCGAGGATGACTTCCTGGTGCGCCACCATGCCGCGCATGCGCACTGCATGCACACGGATGCCCGCCGGGCCCTCGCCGCCGCGTGCGCCGGGGTACACCTCGTGCTGCGTGGGGTCGGGTGCCCAGTCGGCCGATGCCGCGGCCATCCGCTTGGCGGTGGTGACCGCAGTTCCTGACGGCGCGTCGACCTTCGCGTCGTGGTGCAGCTCGATGATCTCGGCAGTGTCGAAGTACGGCGCAGCGATCTCGGCGAACCGCATCATCAGCACGGCACCGATGGTGAAGTTCGCCGCGATCAGGCAGTTGCTGCCGCTGAACTCGCTGCGGAACAGCTCGATCTCGTCGTCGGTGAAGCCGGTGGTGCCGACCACAGCGTGCATGCCGAGCATCGCC
>JAUSLQ010000144.1 GCA_030645675.1 Actinomycetota bacterium
GGAAGACTTCCCCAGCGACGAGCGCGGGTTCCCCACCAACATGACGTTGCGCAGCCTGGGCATCCTGCGCCCGAAGGACGTGCCGCCGATCGAGGTAGAGCTGGTGGAGGTGCCCCAACCGCGCTCGGCCTACGGTGTCAAGGGCGTCGGCGAGATCGGCCTGGTGCCCACCGCCGGGGCCGTTGCGGCGGCGCTGCACATGGTGGACGGCGTGTGGCGCAACACCCTGCCCATGCGTCGCACCACCACCGACGACTGACCAGCTGGCCGTGTTCGGGTGCTATGTGGCGCCGCGCAGCAGCGAGCGGTGCAGCGCCAGCACTGCGCCGGTCAGGAACACCACGGCGAAACCGGCCAGCGCCAGCAGCGGCATGGTGATGCCGCCGATGCCTTCCCCGTCGAAGATCAGCCGCTGCCACGCCGTCATCGCCCAGTACTGCGGCACCGCGTGGGCCACTGATCGCATCGTCGGTGAGAACACCTCCAGCGGCACCATGCACCCGCCCAGCGCGCCCAGCACGATGCCGATCGGGGGAGTGATGGCGCCCACTCGGTCTTCGTTGCCGCCGAGCGCTCCCACCATCAGGCCGGCGCCGGCACCCACCAGAGAGAACAGCAGCACCAGAGCGCCGGCGCCCACCGGTGAGCCCCAGTCCACGTCGAACGCCACCGAGCCGACGGACAAGATCAGCAGCGACTGCAGCAGCGCGACGATCACCCACGCGGTCAGCACGCCGGCCACGATCGTGCCTGCGCCACCGGGCCCGGCGAGCACCCGGCGCAGCACGCCCGTGCGCCGCATGCGCACGAGGGCCGCCCCGCTGGCCATCGCATTGATGAACACGAACAGCACCAGCTCCTGCGGGGCCACCAGCGAGAACTGACTGAGGCCGGCGCGCTGCTCGCGCCCGACGTCGACCGTGGCGACGTCGATGGCCGGCAACGAGGCCTCCAGGCTGCCGGCCGTCTGGGCAGCGGTCGCCGGGTCGGCGCCGCTGACCTCACCAGCCAGCCGGGCGGCACCGGCGGGTGACAGCACGCTGGCGGCGGCCGACACCAGCACGTCGTGCGCCAGGCTGGCGTTCTGCGAGTCGGGTAGCGCGATCAGCCGGATGGACACATCGCCATTGGCCAGCGCCTCGTCGAACCCTGTGGGCAGCACCACTCCGGCGCTGACCGATTGCCGCCGCACTGCTCCGCGCAGATCGTCCTCGTTGTCGAACCAGGTGATGCGCGTGCCGTCGGACGCGTCGATGGCCCGCACGACGGAGGCTGCCCCTGGCGAGCCGGGCGAGCCGTTCACCACGCCCACGTCCAGGCCACCGGCGTTGCCGAAGGTGACTCCGATGATCACGATCACCACCACCGGCAGCACGGTCATGAAGAACAGCGCGGTGCGGTCGCGCAGCAGCCGGCGCAGCACGACGGTGACGAACTGGCGCACAGCGGTCAGCAGGTTCATCGTGCCACCGCCCGGTTGCCCAGCCACAGTCCGGCGAGGCCGAAGCAGGCGGCGAAGGCGAGCAGCAGCAGCAACTGCTGCCGGATGTCGCCCACGCCCGCACCGTCGGCGGCCAGGCGGGTGAACGCATCGATCGCGTGGCCGTTGGGGGTGAACGAGGCCGTGCGCTGCAACGCCTCCGGCGCCTGCCCGGGGCCGATGAAGTTGCCGCCCAACAGGGCGAGCGCGAACGCGACGGCGGAGGTGTAGCCGTCGGCCTGTTCCTCCGTGCGCGCCAGGCCGCACACGAATGTCGCCACACCGCCCACTGCCAGCACCGTCGCGACCATCGTCAGCACTACTGCCGCCGGGTCGCCCCAGTGCGAGCCGAACGCCAGCGTCGTGACACCCCACACTGTGACGAAGCCGGCGAAGCCCAGCAGGCCGACCGCCAGCACCTTGCCGATCACCACCGCCGATGCCGGAGTGGACGCTGCGAGGATGCGCGGCACGACTCCGTTCTTGCGTTCCACGATCAGGCTGCGGGCGGCGAATGCGACGGTGAAGAAGAGGAACAGGATCGACATCGACGCGCCGTAGAACGTTGCCGCGCTCACCTCGTTGCCGCCGGGTGCCTCGGCGACGACGGCGCTCAACACGTCGTCGGTCATCCCCGTGAGTTGCGCCTCGGTTGGTGCGGAGCCGCCCAACGCCGTCACCGTTGCCACGGCCAGCCGCTGCGCAGACACAGCCACCGTGTACTGCCCGGCGACCGACGCGGCGACGCCGGCCGACACCTCCTTGCTGGGGTCGCGCAGCACGGTGATGGTGGCCGCCCGGCCCGCCATGACGGCCGCACCGAAACCGTCGGGCAGCACGATCGCGGTGTCGATGTCGTCGCCGTCCAGAGCGGTCGCAGCGTCCTCACGCGTGTCGAAGCGCACGAACTCCACGGGGCTGTCGGCTGCGGCCGCGTCGGCGCGTTCGTCGAGAAGGCCGCTGACGAAGCCCGACGTCACCGGGCTGCCGTCCAGGTCGACGATGCCCACCTTCAACGTGAACGAGCCGGTGCCACTCATGAGGATGCCGAACACCGATGCCAGCAGGAGCGGCCCGACGAAGGCGGTGAACAGCGCCGAGCGGTTGCGCAGCCGGCGGCGCAGCTCGACCCGAGCGACCAGCCAGACGGCGCGCATCAGAGGGCTCGCATCAGTCGGCTCGATCCCGCAGGGCCTTGCCGGTGAGGTGCAGGAAGACGGACTCCAGGTTCGGCTCGTGCACCTCCACGCCCGTCACCGCCATGCCCACCTCGACCGCGCAGGTCACCACGCCGGCCAGCACGGCGGCGCCGTCGTCGGCGCTGACCTCGGCCGAGTGGTCGGCCACCGACACCTCGACCACGCCGGGCAGGTGGCGCACGTGCGCAGCGAACTCCTGCAGATGGTCGTCGCCGCGCACCACGATGCGGTCGTGCTCGCCGATCTGGGTGACCAGCTCGCGTCGCGTGCCCTCGGCGATCAGCCGACCGTTGTCGATCACGCCCACGCGATCGCACAGCCGCTCGGCCTCTTCCATGTAGTGCGTGGTGTAGAGCACGCTCAGCCCGGCCGTGCCCAGCTGCTCGACGCTCTCCAGGATCTGGTTGCGGCTCTGTGGGTCGACACCCGCGGTGGGCTCGTCGAGGATCAGCAGCGTGGGCTCGTGCAGCAGCCCGACGGCGATGTTGGCGCGGCGCTGCATGCCACCCGAAAAGGCATCGATGCGGTCGTCGGCCCGGTCGCTGAGGCCCACCATGTCCAGCGTGGCCGCGATCCGCGCATCCAGCGCCTTGCCCCGCAGCCCCTGCAGCCCGCCGAAGAAGCGCAGGTTCTCGCGGGCCGTCAGGTCGTCGAACAGTGCGATCTGCTGAGGAACGAAGCCGATGTGCCGCTTGTGCGGGTTGGCTGCGGTGGTGATCGGCACCCCGTGCACGTGCACGCTGCCGGCATCGGCCGCAAGGATGCCGGCGATCATCGAGATGGTGGTGGTCTTGCCGGCGCCGTTCGGGCCGAGCAGCCCGTAGGTCTCGCCGGCCGCGATCTGGAAGCTGACCCCGTCGACTGCAGTGCGCTCGCCGAAGCGGCGCACCAGACCATCGATCCGGAGCACCGGTGCGGTGTCTCCCATCGTCACCTCCAGGTTGCGCGTCGGCACTGTACGTCGGCCGGCGACCCGAGCGTGCCGCATCCGTGGGCGCGCTTCAAGGGACGAAGGTCCACGACGGGTCGGTGCCCGAACCGCCGGCGCCGTGCTCCGGCCCGGTTTCGCCGGTGGCCCCGTGGCAGGCTGATGTGGTGGACGCCCCGATCAGCGGTCAGTGCGACGCACGCTTCGCGGCTGTGCGCGAGGCGTTCGCCGCCAACTTCGCCGAGCGCGGCGAGGTGGGTGCGGCGGTGTGCGTGATGGTGAACGGCCACGTGGTGGTGGATCTGGTGGGCGGCTGGGCCGACGCCGGGCGCACCCGGCCGTGGCAGCCCGACACGATGGTCAACTTCTACTCCGTGGGCAAGGCGGTGGTGGCGCTGCTGGCACTGCAACTGGTCGATGACGGCGTGGTGGGCCTGGACGACCCGATCGAGCGCGTGTGGCCGGAGTTCGCGGTGGGCGGCAAGGAGGCGGCCACCCTGCGGATGGCGTTGTGCCACCAGGCCGGTGTGCCCGCGATCCGCCGGCGGCTGACCAACGACGACCTGTGGCAGTGGCAGCGCATGGCCGACGCGCTCGCGGCCACGGCAGCATGGTTCCTTCCGGGTTCGAGGCACATGTACCACACGAACACTTACGGGCACCTCGTGGGCGAGATCGTGCGGCGGGCGAGCGGCCAGATGCCCGGCGAGCGCCTGCGCAACCTCACCGCCCCGCTGGCCGCCGACGTGTACTGGGGCCTCACCACCGTCGAGCAGGCCCGCTGCGCCGAGCTGATCTGGGCGCCGCCGCACTCGATGGACGGCATCGACCCGTTCGCCATCGAGGGCGAGGCACACATCCCGATGATGAGCTACTTCAACCCGCCCGGCTACGCGTCGAACGGGGTGGTGAACACCGCCGAGTGGCGGGGCGCGCAGGTGCCGTCCACGAACGGGCACGGCACGGCAACGGGGCTGGCCCGTGTGTACGCGGCGCTCATCCAGCCGGGCCGGCTGCTGTCGGCCGACCTGCTGGCCGAAGCCACCCGCGTGCAGTCCGAGGGCCCGTGCCCCGTGCTGGGCGAGGAGGTCGCGTTCGGCCTCGGCTTCACCCCCACGTCGGCCCGCCGGCCGCTGGGCACCAACCCGCGCAGCTTCGGCCACTTCGGTACCGGCGGCTCGCTGGCCTTCGGCGACCCCGACGCGGGCGTTGCCTTCGGATACGTGATGAACCACGTGATCCCGCGCTGGCAGAGCACGCGCAACCGTGCCCTGATCGACGCCCTCTACGACGCGCTCTGAACCGCTACCGTGCCGTTGATGAGTGCCGTCACGCCGGGCCTGGTCTGCAGCCACCACCACCTGTACTCGGCGCTCGCCCGCGGCATGCCGGCCCCGCCCCGGCAGCCCACGCGCTTCATCGAGATCCTCGAGCAGGTGTGGTGGCGGCTGGATGTCGCGCTCGATGAGGAGATGATCCGCTGGTCGGCGATGCTGGGGGCCGTCGAGGCGCTGCAGTGCGGCACCACCGCGGTCGTCGACCACCACGAGTCGCCGTCGTGCATCGAGGGCAGCCTGTCGGTCATCGCCGACGCATGCGCCGAGGTGGGCGTGCGCACCAACCTGGCCTACGGCGTCACCGACCGCCACGGCCACGACGGCGCTCGGCGTGGCCTGGAGGAGAACGAGCGGTTCCTGCGCGCCGGTGGGCGCGGCATGGTGGGCGTGCACGCCGCGTTCACGTGCAGCGACGACACGCTGCGGTCGGCCGCGGCGCTGGCCGCAGACCTCGGTGTGGGCGTGCACATCCACGTCGCCGAAGGGCCCGACGACGCGAGCGCGGGGGCCCGGTTGCAGGGTCTGGCCACCGCCGATTGGCACCTTGTGCATTGCGTGTACCTCGATCGCGAGTTGCCCGGCACCATCGCCCACAACCCGCGCAGCAACATGAACAACTCGGTCGGCTACGCCCGCCCGGCGCACCGGCCCAACCGCATCGTGCTGGGCACCGACGGCATCGGCGCCGACATGCTCGAGGAGGCCCGCCTGGCGTACGTGCGCCTGCGCGAAGACGACGTGCTGGCCTCGCCCGACACCGTGTGGCAGTGGCTGGACAACGGCTACGCACTGTTCCCCGAGGCCCGCACCGATGAGGTGACCTGGTCGTACGACCACGCCGACAGCGCCTGGCACGTGGCGTTCACCCCGGGCATGCGCGCGCTGCACGTGGTGCGCGACGACGGCGAGGTGCTGCTGCGCGATGGCATGCCCACCCGGGTGGATCTGGCCGAGGTACGCGCGAAGGCGGCCGAACAGGCCCACCGGCTGTTCGCGATGCTCTGACGCCCGCCGCCAACCCGCCACGGACCCCTGCCGGGCGGTTGTACAAATTGTCAACCGACTAACGTGGCGGGCATGCGCACGCCGATGGCCGTCTACCTGCAGGATGCGCACCCGATTCGCGAGGGCATGGCCATCGCGCAGTACGCCGAGTCGAAGGGCTTCCACGCGGTGTGGCAGGCCGAGAGCCGGCTGGTGCGCGAGGCCACCGTGCCGATGGCCGCGTTCGCCAGTGTCACCGAGCGCATCAAGGTCGGCTCGGGTGTGGTCGATTGCTGGA
>JAUSLQ010000233.1 GCA_030645675.1 Actinomycetota bacterium
AGAGCGATTCCGACGACCAGTGCAGCGTATTTGCTGCGCTTGTTGGTCCTCACGTGGATGGTCCTCCTGATGTGAAACGGAGGGAGGTAGGTGCAGTCACGCCGAAGCACGACCACAGCTCGTATTGTCCTCCCCGATCAATACGGGCGTGGTGAGGCTACCACTCGCAGTCCTGCTGCGATAGCCGCCTCTTCCGGTTGTATGAAAAGTTGGTGCAAACGTTCCAGCAGCGTTTCCGGAGCGTTCACGATGACCTGCTTGGATGAACGCGGTTGCCTCAGACGCCGAGCTTGCAGATGCGTGCGAACTCGTCGGCATCGAGGCTGGCGCCACCCACCAACGCCCCGTCGATGTCGGGCATCGCCATGAGCTCGGCGATGTTGGAGCCCTTCACACTGCCGCCGTACTGGATGCGTACGGCCCGCGCGGCGTCGTTGCCCCAGCCTTCGGCAACGCATGCGCGCACTGCCGCACACACCTGCTGCGCATCGTCGCTGGTGGCGGTGCGCCCGGTGCCGATGGCCCAGATGGGCTCGTAGGCGATGACCAGCGCGGCGACCTGCTCGGGCTTGCGCCCGGCCAGGCCGGCGCGCACCTGGCCGAGAACCTTCGCTTCGGTCTGCCCGGCTTCGCGCTCTTCCAGCGTCTCGCCACAGCAGAAGATGGGGGTCATGCCGTGGCCCTGGATCGCGGCCACCTTCTTGTTGACCATCTCGTCGGTCTCGCCGAACAGCTCGCGCCGCTCGCTGTGGCCGCAGATGACGTACTGCACGCCCAGCTTCTGCAGGAACACCGGCGAGACCTCGCCGGTGTACGCGCCCTTCTCCTCCCAGTGACAGTGCTGTGCACCCAGGGCGAAGCCGAGCTTGTCGCTGTCGATCACCGTCTGCACGCTGCGGATGTCGGTGAACGGCGGGTGGATGCTGACATCGGCCAGCGCCAGCTCGTCCTTGCCCACCAGGTACGCCAGCTTCTGCACCGTCTGGATGGCCTCGAAGTGGTTGTGGTTCATCTTCCAGTTGCCGGAGATGAGCGGTGTGCGGGTCATTCGGTCCTCACTTCGCATTGGGGGCGCCACGCAGCGCTTCCAGGCCGGGCAGGTCGCCCAGCTCGATCAGCTCCAGCGACGCGCCGCCGCCGGTGCTGACGTGGTCGACTTCGTCGTCGAGGCCGAACTGGGCCAGAGCGGCCGCGCTGTCGCCGCCACCGACGACGGTGAACGCCTTCGTGTCGGCCATGGCCTGCGCCACCGTGCGCGTGCCGGCTTCGAACCGCGGATCTTCGAACATGCCCATCGGGCCGTTCCAGAAGACGGTGCGGGCCTCCATGATCACGTCGCTGAACGCAGCTGCGGTGCCCGGGCCGATGTCGAAGCCCTTGGCCCCGTCGGGAAGGCGGATGCCGAACGTGGCGAACTCGCCGTTGGCATCCACGCCCACCAGGTCTTCGGGCAGGTGGATGGTCTTGCCGTTGGCCTTCGACTCGTCCAGCAGCCGCTTGCACGTGTCGACCTGATCGGGCTCCCACAGCGAGGCGCCGATCGGGTAGCCCTGGGCGGCGAGGAACGTGAAGCACATCGCGCCGCCGATGACCAGCGAGTCGACGGCGTTCAGCAACGCCTCCACCACGCCCAGCTTGTCGCTGATCTTGCTGCCGCCCAGCACCGCGACGAATGGGTGCTTGGGGTCGTTGCGCAGGCCGAGGAGCACCTCGACCTCTTTGGCCAGCAGCAGGCCCATCGCGCTGGGCAAGGTGCGCGGCGGGCCGACGATGCTGGCGTGTGCACGGTGGCACGCGCCGAACGCATCGTCGACGTACAAGTCGATGCCGTCGATCAGCTTGGCCACGAAGGCGGGATCGTTGCCTTCTTCGCCGGCGTCGAACCGCAGGTTCTCCAGCAACTCGACGCCCGGGGCCAGCTCGGCAAGCCGCGCGCGCACTGCGTCCATCGAGTACTTCGGGTTGGGTTGGCCCTTCGGCCGCCCGAGGTGCGAGGCGGTGACCACCTGCGCACCCCGTTCGGTGAGCCAGTTGATGGTGGGCAGCGCGGCGCGGATGCGGAAGTCGTCGGTGATCTTCCCGTCCTCCATGGGGACGTTGAAGTCGGTGCGGACGAGCACCCGCTTGCCGCCCACGTCGCCGAGGTCGGCGAGGGTGGGGATGCGGCTCATGGTGGGACTACTTCTTCGACTTCTTGCTCACCTTGGAGCCGGCGTAGAGCGTGGTGTCGATGAGACGGTTGCTGTAGCCCCACTCGTTGTCGTACCACGACAGCACCTTCACCATCTTGCCCATGCTCATCGTCAGGCCGGCATCGAAGATGCTGGAGTGCGGGTCGCCCTGGATGTCGCTGGAGACGATGGGGTCTTCGGTGTAGCGCAGGATGCCCTTCAGCGGGCCCGACGATGCGGCCTTCTTGTAGGCGGCGTTGATCTGCTCGACCGTGGCGGCCGTCTTCAGGTTGGCTGTGAAGTCGACGACCGAGCCGGTGGGCACCGGCACGCGCAGCGAGGTGCCGTCGAGCTTGCCCTTCATCGAGGTCAGCACGAGGCTGGTGGCGCGGGCGGCACCGGTGCCGGTGGGCACGATGTTGATGGCGGCGCCACGTGCACGGCGGAGGTCCTTGTGGGGGCCGTCGACCAGTTGCTGGTCGCCGGTGTAGGCGTGCACCGTCTGCATCAGGCCCTGCTCGATGCCGAACGCGTCGTCGAGCACCTTCACCAACGGCACGAAGCAGTTGGTGGTGCAGCTGGCGTTGGAGATGACCTTCTGGGTCTTGAAGTCGAAGTCCTTGTGGTTCACGCCATAGACGAAGGTGGCATCGGCGCCGTCGCACGGGGCCGACACGATGACCAGCGGTGCGCCGGCTTCGAGGTGGTAGGCGGCGGTCTCGCGCTTGGTGAAGAACCCGGTGCTCTCGATGACCACATCGACGCCCAGCTCGCCCCACGGCAGGTTCTTCGGGTCGCGCTCGCTGAGCACGCGCAGCTCGTCGCCGTCGACGCTGATGCCGTTCTTGGTGGCCTTGATGTCGTTGGGCAGCACGCCCAGCACCGAGTCGTACTTCAGCAGGTGCGCCATCTGGTCGAGGGACCCGAGGTCGTTCACCGCCACGAAGTCGATGTCGGCGCCACGCTGCTTGGCAGCGCGGAAGAAGTTGCGCCCGATGCGCCCGAAACCGTTGATACCAACGCGAACCGTCATGGTTGCGTCCTTTCACGAGGAGGGTCTGTCAGGCCGAGCCTACTCAACTGATGGCGGTCGGAACCCAGTCCCAAAGGCCCGTGATCAGCGGTCTTGTGTCACCGCGTGAGGTCGCGGTGGCCGGTGCGCACGGCGAAGCCACGCTCGCGCAACCGGCGGGCCAGTTCCTCGGCGACGGCGACGCTGCGGTGGCGGCCGCCGGTGCAGCCGATGGCCACCGTCAGGTAGCTCTTCCCCTCGGCCTCGTACGACGGCAGCAGCGCGGCCATCAGCCCTTCGAAGCGGTCGAGGAAGTCGCTGGCCTGCGCGCGTTCCAGCACGAAGTCGCGCACCGCCGGGTCGTGCCCGGTGAGGGGCCGCAGCGCCTCCTCCCAGTGCGGGTTGGGCAGGAAGCGCACGTCCATCACGATGTCGGCGTCGATGTGCAGCCCGTGTTTGAAGACGAAGCTCTCGACCGCGATCTGCAACCGATGTACCTCGACGGTTTCGTCGAACGCACCGAGCTGCTT
>JAUSLQ010000234.1 GCA_030645675.1 Actinomycetota bacterium
TCGATCCGTTCGAGTTCTACCAACAACGGCACCTCACCAATCCGAACATGATCGTGATGGGCTCGGTCGGGTTCGGTAAGTCGGCCACAGTGAAGGCGTTGATCCGACGCCTCCAAGCCGTCTACGGCGCCGGCCGCTACCTGGCGATCATCGACCCCAAGGGCGAGTATTCGACCGTTGCCGCGGACCTCGGGTTGGCGGTGATCAAGCTGTTCCCCGGCGAGGGCGGAGCTCGGGTCAACCCGATGGATCCCGGCAGCACCTCGAACGACGACAGCGTCATCGCCCGCCAAACCCTCGCCGCGCAACTCGTCGCCGGTGTGCTCGGCCGCGAGCTGACCCCGCTCGAAGACGCAGTGCTCTCGTGGGGGATTGAGACTCGATGCCGCGCCAACCAGGCGTTCACTCTCGCCGACCTGCACCGCGAGATCCTCGACCCACCCGACGAACTCGTCCGTCTCTCGCGTCACACGCCGCTCGAACTCGCTCGGGCCACGTCGCCGGTCACGTTCGCGCTCGACAAGCTGTGTTCGCGCACACTGCGCGGCATGTTCGACGGCCCGACCACGGTGCATGTCGACTGGGACAACGGCCCGGGTGTCGTGCTCGACCTGTCCGCCGTGTACGCCAACAGCGAAGCCCTGCCATTGGTGATGGTCGCCGCCACCCACTGGCTCAACGGCGCGCTTCGTGGTCGCCCCGAACGACGATCCGTGCAAGTGATCGACGAAGCCTGGGCCGCGGTGCGCCACGGAGCCTCATACCTCCAGGGCTCACTCAAGCTGTCACGCACCTACGGCGTCGCCACCGTGCTCGTCTGCCATCGCCCCTCCGACCTCACCGCACAAGCCGACGACGGCACCGCGTCGTCGAAGATCGCCGCCGGGCTGCTGTCCGACATCCAGACCCGCGTGCTGCTGCGCCAACCGCCTGAGCAGATCCCCGCAGCCGTCGAGATGTTCGACCTCTCCGAACGTGAACGCGATTGGCTGAGCCAACTCGTGCAAGGCCGTGCGATCTGGAAGGTCGGTGCCCGCACCGCCGTCGTTCAGACCGTGCTGACCGTCAACGAGCGCAAGCTGTTCGATACCGATTCCGCGATGTCCAGTTCCGGTCTCGGCGCGGGCTTGGGGGAGCGTGTCGGGTGAGTCGGCCGCCGGCGACTACTCGCTGGCCGATCGATGACGTTCTGGCGCGCACCGACCTAGCTGCGCTGTTGGACGAGTTCGCCCAACCAGACCAGCGCGCCCGTCGGTGGCACTGTCCGCTGAACGATCACGACGACAACCACGCCTCGGTCACCATGCATCGCGACCAGCGTGGCCACGAGCGTTGGCGATGTTGGTCCGGCGACCAACGCCATCGCGGTGATGCCGTCGACCTCGTCCAAGCCGTGCGTGGCAACACCCGCGCCGAGGCGATCGAGGAGCTCGCAACACGAGCAGGATTGCAGCCCGGTCGCGAGCTCCCACCGATCGCACCACGCAAGCCGACGGCGCCGCCAGCGGTGGTGCTCGATGAGCGCGTCGTCGCCTACGCCAACTTCTGCGCCCGGTTGCTCTGGTCCCCCCTCGGGGCGCCGGTGCGCGAGTGGCTCCACAATCGGGGCCTTGGCGATGACGTTCTGCGCGCCAACCACGTCGGCGCCGACCCCGGCCGCGACCGGCTCCGTCGATCACGCGGCATCCCATACGGGGCCGGCGCTGGCGCCACGTTCCCAGCCCTCGACGTCAACGGCCAGATCTGTTACGTCCAAACGCGAGCGCTCGAACCGAGACCCGGATACGGCAAGTACGACAACCCATCCGCCGCGCTCGCCCCGAACCCAAGGCTCACGTGGGCTGTACCGCCCGGCCCCGCCCGGCCAGGCCAGCTGCTGATCTGCGAGGGCATCCCCGACGCCCTCATCGCCGCCCAAGCCGGCTACCGATCCGTCGGCCTCCTCGGTACCAACGCACTCGACCCGACCGTCGCCGCCCGCATCGCCAACGTCGCCACCCGCGACAACCTCGACGTCACCATCATCACCGACAACGACGACAACGGAGTCGGCAAACACCTCGGGCAGCAACTCGCGGAGCGACTCGGTGACGAAGGGCTCGCTGTCACGACCCTTGAGCCGCCCGAGGGTCATGACCTCTCAACTTGGGCTCGAGCGACCCGCGCATGGGCCCGACAGCTCGGCCACGATAGGCCAGCAGAACAGCTCACTCGCGGCGACCTGGGGGCCACGGGCCTCGCGTAGACCTGGCTACGCCCCTCGGGCAGCCATTGGGAACTCCAAGGCCGCCAGGGTAGGACGTGGTCTTCGGCCGTGACAGCGGATTTGGCGACTCTGGACGGCGTCCCAACGCCCGCCGCCGTCTGGTGTGCGATCTGTACCGGCCATGTCACGCCGCTTCGTATAGGAGGTGACGGCTGATCAAAGGAGCTGAGATGACCGAAACCGAACTGCACGATCGACCTGCCACCGAACGGGGAGTGTTGATCGTGATCAACGAAGTCGAGTACACCACCCAACGTCGGGAGATGACGGGCCGCGAGCTGATGACACTTGCGGATATCCCGGACGGCAACCACCTCTTCCTCGAAGTGCCCGGTCCGGGAGACGATCGCCAGATCGGCCCGGACGAAGAGGTTCGACTGCATCGGAAGATGCGCTTCTACGACGTGCCCGTCGGGAACTTTGGGTGACCACGCACCTCGAGCCAGAGCTCTGTCGGCTCAAGGAGCACTACCCGGAAGCGACGGTGTCGACGCTGTCGGATGGCGTCGTGCTGGTCACGCTCGGACAGGTAACGGTGCCGCACGGCTGGAGTCTGTCGGCGCCAACGCTGGCGTTCGTTGTGCCGGCGGGCTACCCGGCTGCCCAACCTGACTGCTTCTACGTTGACGAGGTCCTCACGCTTGCTGGCGGTCAGGTTCCGCAGAACAGTGGCCGCCAACCGCTCGGTGGGCGTGACTGGACTTGGTTCTCGTGGCACCTTCAGTCCTGGCGTCCCGGCCGGGACAATCTCTTCACTTACGCACGCTTTGTAGAACTGAGGATGTCAGATGTCCGTTGAACTCCGAATCACCTCGGCGGCGTGGAAGCAACTGAGTGAGCATCTGCTCGCTGATCGCCACGAACACGCCGCGATCTTGGTCTGTGGCCACGCTCACGCAGAGTCACGCGAGGTGCTGCTCGTCCAGCAAGTGTTGATCGCGGAGGAGCCCGGCGATGCCATCGCAACCAGCGAGCTCGGAATCAGCCTTTCTCCGACCTTCATCGCGCGCGCAGCCAAGGCTGCCCGCCAGGTTGGTGGAACCGTGGTGTTGTGCCATTCGCATCCCTTCCCAGGCCCGGTCTTGCCATCGGCGCTCGACCTGCGCACGGAGCAGGAATTGTGCGGGAGGGCACTGTCCGCTCGACTCAGCCCGGTCCCTGTCGGCTCGCTCATCCTCGGCCCGGATGGTTTCGACGGGCGGGTGTGGCGTGGATTCGAAGCGAGGGAGCTCAGCAGACTGGTGGTCGTTGGTGAACGCGTTTGGATTCGTCAACGAGGCGCATCTTCGCCAATTCGCGACGATCATGCACGGCAGGTCCTGGCGTGGGGAGACGACGGGCAACAAAGTCTCGCGAACAGCACGGTCGGGGTCGTGGGCTGCGGCGGGACCGGATCGCACGTGGCGCTTCAGCTCGCTCATCTTGGTGTCGGTCGGCTGGTGCTCGTTGATCACGATGTCGTGGAACAGTCCAATCTCTCGCGTCTGGTCGGTGTCGGCGCTGCCTGGCTCGGCAAGCCGAAGGTGGAAGCGATCGCTGCTCTGGTTCGACAGGTCAGCTCTGAGATCGCAGTGAGCGAGGTGGTGAGTTCCGTCCTCGACGTCGAGACCTCGGTCCTCGCCCAGTGCGACATCATTGTCGTGGCAACGGACGGCCATGGCTCACGGGCATGGCTGACGGAGTTCGCCGAGCAGTACCTGATCTCTCTCGTCGACCTCGGAGTTGAGATTCAGACAGGTGAGCGAATGCGCGCCGGAGGCGGTGTTCGCGTCGTGTCTCCTGGCAGCGGCTGTCTGCAGTGTGCTGGCACGCTGTCGTCGGCGCTGGTTCGGGAGGAGTATCTCTCCTCAGCGGACCGAGAACTCGAACGTCGGCGCGGGTATCTCCGAGGTGACGGCGCTCCCACTCCGTCCGTAGTGGCGCTCAATGGAGTGGTCGCTTCGCTGGCGGTGCTTGAAGTCTGCGAGCTACTTACAGGCCTGCTCGGTACGCCTGCACGCCGGTTGTTGTACCGGGCCGAGCGGAGGGCACTGACGACGACATCCATCGAGCGACAGGAGTGGTGCTACGTCTGCGGCGTGGGCGGGCTGACGGGTCGGGGAGATGGCCGGCTTCTACCCCGTCGTGGTGGCGTTGCGGCATGAGGGAGTGGTCTATCGTGTCCGTCATGCCGAGTCGCCGTTCGCAGGTCGTTGTCGTGCCGGTTCACCAGTTGCTTGCGGGGGTTGCGCTTCGACAGGTCGATCGCGCCGACGTTGGACTGTCGGTCGAGGGCGAAGCGCGTGTGCGCGATCGGGTGCGCGAGATCGAAGCGGCGCGACGCGAAGCGGAGCAGCGCAGCCGCGACGTACTTGTCGATAGCTGATCCGAACGTGAAACGACGTGGCCCTTGAACTTGCTCGACTGGTCACCGCCACAACCTGCCGACCTGATCGATCTTGCGGACCCCGGCGCCCTCCAGTTTCTGCTTGACCGGTACGGCGGGTCGAACCCCGACGTACTTCAATCCATTCTGGCTCAGGTCTTCGACGCAGGTGCTCGGATGACCGTGATCGAGTACAGATACCTCGACCCGCACTATCGCGACGAGCACAGCGCGTTCTACTCCAAGACATTCCGGAGGTATCCGTCCGTCGCGCACCGCGTCCACTTCTTCCGTGATGCACCGCCAACGGCATTGGCGAGCGACGAGGTGGCCGTGACCTTCTCCGGTCGCGACTATCTCGGGTTCCTCGTCGTACGACCCGTGCCCGCTGCGCCTGTCGGGCGAGTCGCCATCCGACCACCTGCACATCTCGAGGCCAAGCTCGAAGCGTGTCTTGTCACCGAGCGCGCAAACCTCTTCGGCGACGAGTTGAAGGTGAGGTGCATTCCGTTCATCGCGCAGGATGCCCAGCTCGGTGTCTGCGCACACGCAACCCTCTGGATGGTGTCACAGCAGCATCATCTTCGCTCGGGTTCGCCGAACCATCTTCCCAGTCACGTGGCCGCATCGGCGCCGGCCGAGTTGGGGTTCGGCCGACCGATCCCATCGGCCGGCCTTACGATCTACCAGCTCTCCGCGGCTGCCACCCGGCTCGGGATTCCGGCGTTCGCGTACGTCCTCGATGCATTGCCCCCACGCGAGTCGCTCTTCCGGATCGTGTGTCGCTATCTCAACTCCGGCTTGCCGGTGATCGCCGCGGGCGGTGGCCACGCATGGGTGCTCGTCGGCTACCAGATCTCTGAAACAGATACCGGCGCAGAGCGCATTGAGTTCATCAGACACGACGACGAGGTCGGGCCGTACCAGGTCGTTGAAAATCCATACCTCGACGACTACGCGCCATGGGAGTACATCGTTGTGCCCTTACCGCCGCACGTCTTCGTGCTGGGTGAACACGCCGAAGCAATTGGGGAGGAGTACATCCGTGACTACGTCCACCGCTCCCCGACCTCTGAGGCGGCAAGCCTCGCCGAAGAACTCGACCGCCCACACTCGGATCTGACCTTCCGCACAACTCTCGTCACATCGAACTCCTTCAAGGCCAACCTCGGATCGCGTGGAGTTCCACCGATTCTCGCTGCGCTGCTTCGGCGTTCACAGCTGTCAAGACTGGTCTGGGTCGTCGAACTCACCCGCCGCTCCGAACGAAAAGCGGGTCGGCCGAGCGTGCTCGCGGAAGCGGTGATCGACAGCACCGACCATCTCCGCGATCTGCGACCCCTCCTGTGGCGCGTCCCCGGTCAGTTCTACTCGTGGATTCCAGATCAGGACGCTCAGTACGTGCAGGACATCCCCACGATCCCGCTCCTCCCATCCCTGATCGGCGACCACTGATCATGCATGTCACGCGCTGCCGTAAGGGGAGTAGGAGGTAAGCCATGGACGAGAACGAACTGGTGCGTCAACTTCGTGAAGGTGACGAAAAAGCAGCTGCCTTCCTCGTGTCATTGCTCGGGTCGAAACTCGTCGGCTACGCACGAGACATTGCGGGCGACCTGTCAGACACGGATCGCCTCCTCATCTGCGACATCGCTGTAGAAACAGCGATTCGACGGATCGATCGCTACGACGCCGAGCGAGCGTCGCTAGAACGATGGATGCGTGCCTTCGTCCGTCACGCAGCGATGGACTGGCGCCGTAGTCACCACCGACTCGACGAACTGCGCGACGACGATGGGCTCAGCGATGGAGGCGGCGACGAGCCAGACCCGCTACGTGAGCGAGCCCTGTCGCGGGTAGCAGAACACGTGCGAACGTTGTCGGACACCGATCAGCTCATCATCGGCCTCAGGGACCAGGAGGGTCTCTCGTACGCGGAGATCGCCAGCCGACTCGATGTCGAAGAGTCAGCCTGCCGCCAACGCCATCTGCGTGCGGTTCGCAGACTCGCACGCCAGCTCGAAACCGATGAATCAATCCAGGCAATTTTGCGGGTCCCACGCAAGGGGTCCCAGTGATTTCTCAACGCAACACCGAGGGGGGTTGAAATGACCGATCAGCAGAGTGAACTCATCGCCCGACTGCGGCGCGAGTGCGAGGAAGTTCTCGATGGTGACATCGAGGAGACCGAACTGGATGACATCGTTCTCGCGATGCTCCCATCGGCGACGGCTGAGACCGAGCTCGATGACGTCGTGAAGGGAGCGATCGACGCTCTTGCTCTGAGCAGCGAGCACGTCTCGGTAGACGATCGACGTCGTCTTACTGATGCTGCCAAGCAGGGCACTCGATACAACCAGCGTTCGCACCAACCACTGCAGCTTGTTCTGGAAGGAGCACGAGCAGAGCTTCGCCTCGACGCATCTGCGGTAGCCGACGGTCTCGGCATTCCAGCTGAGAGTCTCGCTGCCTACGAAGCGGGCAATCGACCACTCACCCAGCTCAAACCGGACACGCTGGCACAGTGGGTGAATCGGATGGGTGTTTCGGCTGACGTAGCGGAGAGCGCTATTCGTCGGTCATTCAGTCTGGCCGGCTCGGGTCCGCGGTTCGGTGGTCGCCAGCGAGGGGCCATCGACGGGGATGCACAGAAATTCATCGACCAGTTCCTGGTTGCGCTGAATGATCTCCGCTCAGAGGGCGCCTGAGTGGACCGCCTCCGGGTCCAGAGGCAGCGCACGACTGTCGGCCTACTGCAAGTTGGACAGTCCAGCAGAGTCGTGTCGACTTGACGTCGAGGGAGAGCCAACCAGATCCCGGTAGCTGATCCGCCTGATACTCGTCAGCGTCCGGTGGGCGGGAACGTGCAGTCGGCCCTTCCGGTGCGACCGGGCGGTGACGTCGTACCACAGGCCTTCACGGGGTGGGGTCATCGTGCATGAGATCATGCTGCGAGTGCTTGGTGGATGTGGTTGGCGACGCTGTGTCGGGCGCGGGGGATGTTGATGCGGGTGCCCGCCTTCACCGCTGGTTCGGGCAGGTCGAGGGCGGGGAGCAGCACGCCGTTGATGTAGTGGGTCCACTGGGTGGGGCTGATCTCGCCTCGGTCGATGCCGTCGTTGACGGCCGTTCGGAAGTCGGCGAGCGCCAGCCGGTTGACGATCGTGTCCTCCTGTTCGCCGTGGAGGTTGGTGCCGATCATCCAGTCGAAGTGGTGGGCGTCCGTGGGTGTGAAGTGGTCGGCATGGCGTTGACGGGTGGCGTGGCGGCGTTGGTGGCGGCGGCCGGCGCGTCGGGTGAGTACCTCGCACAGACGGCCGCGCCCTTCGAGACTGACCGCGAGGCCCGGCTCGCACAGCAGGGCGGCGAGATCAGCGAGGAGATCGTCGCTGGACTCGGCGGGCATACCTCGATGTGCGGCGCGCAGACGGCTGGACAGCGCGATGAGCAGAACGGTGTTGGGTTCCACGTGGGGTCGTCGGCCGACGGGCATGTCGAGCAAGGCGAGGACGATCCTGTCCGCACGGTCTTGGCGGGTGAAGTCGCGCAGAGCGCCGATGAGCGTGCCGATGTTGTCGACTCCGTCGAACGCCGGATGATCGGCGCGCCAGTTGCGTGGGAGTGGTTGGCCGGTGAGGTTCTGCTCGAGTGTGCGGAGTTGCGTGCTGAGATACATGGTGGCCTCCTGGGCGTTGGGTTGTCGGAGGCGATGGTGCGTTTCGGGGTTCCCGGCGATGTTCCCCGCGATGTTCCCGATTGGTTTCCCGATCAGGGGTTTCTCTTCCCGATGGGTGCGCTGTGATGCCTCGGGAGCGTGTCGAGCCGCCCGGTGCCGGGCTTGAGTTGGCGGTTGTTGCGGCCGGCGCGGCGGCGGTCGTGGCGGGCATGGTCACGGCAGGAGGTGCATGGCTGTCGGCACGGTTCTCAGGCGGTCGCGTCGGAGGCGGACTCGCCGGTTGGTTGCGCGTCACGGTTCGGTTGGTACGAGGCGAGTCGCCTTCAGCTGCGTGGGGTGAGCTGGCAACCGGTCTTCCATCGACGGGCGCGTACTGGGCGTGCACTGCTGCTGTGGGGCTCGCTGCGGTGGCCGTCGTGACGGCTGCGGTAGTGATGTGGCGACGTACGACGACGCCCGGACGGGCACGCTTCGGTCAGCCGTTGGACGCACGGATCGCTGGTCGCGGCGACGTGACTCCGCTGCGGGTTGATGGTCTGGTGCCACCGACTGGTCGGATGTTGCTTGGTCGTCACGCCGGGTCGGGGCGAGTCCTCGCAACCGAGGATCGCGAGCGGAGCGCGTTGTCCGGCAGAGCAGCCGTCCGGCAGGGTTCGAGAGGGTCGGTGGCCTTGATCGGGCCGACGGGTTCGGGCAAGACGGCGTTGGCGGCGTCGGCTGTGGCGACGTGGGATGGCCCGGCGGTAGTGGTATCGGTGAAGCGCGACCTGTACGACGTCACGGTCGCGGCTCGCGCCAACAAGGGCGAGTTGGCGGTGTTCGACCCGGCAGCGTCGACGGGTTTGCCGTCGGCGCGTTGGTCACCGTTGCAGCGGGTGGGGACCGCCGGCGAGGCACTGCGCACCGGTCGTGCGTTGGCGCAGGCAATCCCACGCAACGGAGTGACCGGGGCGGACTACTGGGCCAAGCATGGCGAGAGCCTGTTGGGGTCGTTCATGTGCGTCGCCGGCCTGTCGCAGCTCGTCGCGCTGGATGGCGCGGATGGTGCCGAGCCGGTGAACATGCAGCAGATCGCGACGTGGGTGTCGACGGTAGCGATGGCAACGGACCCGGTGATCAACGCGTTGCTTCGTCGGGGTTTGGAGGATGACCAGCCGCCCCGCGTGCAGTTGATGGCCAGGCATGCTGCGTCGGCGTTCATCGGTCTGTCGCGTGAGGACGATCGGATTCGTTCGTCGATCTATGCAACTGCTCGGCTGGCGGTCGAACCGTGGCTGGAGCCGTCGGTGGCGCATTCGGCGACCACCGATCCTCGCCAGTTCTACGACCTCGGCGGCGAGTGGGAGCAGTCCCCGAGGTTCATCAACTTGGAGTGGTTGATGGGCGGCGGCGATGGGCGGTCGAACACGCTGTACCTGGCAGCACCGCAAACCGAGTTCGAACGGCTCTCACCGGTGCTGGGCGGTCTACTCGCCGAGTTGAAGGACTCGATCCACACATGGGACATCGCCGGCCGCAAGCTGAGCAAGCCGGTGCTCTTCCTCATCGACGAGACCGGACAGCTGGAGCTCGGCTGGCTGCCCGGCGAAGTGTCGACAATCGCCGCGCTCGGCGCGTTCTACGTGACCTGCTGGCAGAGCCTCAGCCAGATCCAGCACCGCTACGCATCGCTGGCCGACACCGTGCTGGGCGGTCACCGATCCAAAGTGTTCTTCGCCGGGATCGACGACGCCGCGACGCTGCGCTACTTGCACACCGTCACCGGCAACGAACACGTCGCTCGCCGATCCTGGTCGGCCGACGTCTGGTCGGGCGGCGGGCGGGGTCGCCGGTCGATCTCGGAATCCCAACAACGCGAGGAGCTCGTCCCCAACCATCTTGTGCGGACGATGGTTCCCGGTGAGGCGGTGCTGCTACACGGCACGCTCCCCCCGATTCACCTGCGTGCCGTTCGGTGGTGGACGGAGCGCCGACTGCGCGACCTGTTCCCGAGTACCCGCCCTGATGTCGTCACGTGCCCGCTGACTGCCAACGCCGCCGAGGTGTCCGGGCCGGTGTTGGACGCCTCGACACTCGAGTTCTCCCGGAGCCGGTTGCCCCGACCTGAAACCGGGCCGGTCCCGCAGAACGCAGGTGGCAGTGCGCGTCCACGGCGTGCGAACGGTAACGGCCAGCTGACGATGGACCTCGAGACCGTCGCCTCCGCCGACACCGTCGAGCCGACGGTGGCTGTCGATGACAGCGCCTCGGGCGCCGGCTTGCGAGCCGTCAACAGGGTCGCCGGACGGTGCGAGCGTTGCACCGAGCCGATCGCACCGAACGCCGGCTCCGTCCGCGTTCTGAACAACCGAGAAGTGATGGTGTGTTGGCCGAAATGTGCCACCGAGCCCGGATCGGGAAGGTGATCGGGAACATCGTCGGGAACATTGCCGGGAACCCGATTTGAGACCGTGCGCGCATGGTTCGCGTCGCCACCCGCATCGAGTTCCCGAACGACGACCCGGGCCCGATGCTCACCCATCTCGACCGGTGGGCAACGGCCACACTGACCAGCCCGGAGGCGTGGGCGTCGGTCCTGGAACGCTGCGGGCAATGGCAGGACTACTCGGCACGCAACCAGGTGCTGCTCGCCTCCTACGGGATCGCAACCCCGGTCGCCGGCGTCGCCACCTGGGATCTCGTTCCATCGCGTGAGCACGGCCGACCGTGCGCTGTTCGAGCCGGCGAACACGGCCTCCCGGTCCGCGCCCCGGTCGAAGTCCCGGTCGCCACGACGTCGCCGCGCAGCCGCGACGGTCAACACACGGTCCGTGCCGTCGGGAAGCACAAATGGGAAGTGGTGTTCGCCGAGGAACAACTCGCCCGCCGCCCACCACCTGGCGAACTGGCCTGGCCCGCCCTTCCGGCCGGGCTGAGCGGTGCCGGAGGGCGAGCCGAGTACACCGAACTGGTCCGCCAATCGATCGGTCGACTCACCGGTCGAACTCCGCGAACGGTGAAGAACCCATGGGACCAGTTGGTCGACGCGGCCGGTCGAGTGCCGCTCGGTGGCCGCCGACCGGAACTTCGCCCTGCGTTGTGTCGCCAGGCCGCGTGGCTGGCCGCCGACCGCGTCGGTCACGCCGACGGGCCACTCCCGACATTCGACCCGATCCATGTGCGCGGACGTATCCGTTGGGAGCTACTCGCTGACACCCGTCGAGCCGCCCAGCAGCTCGTTCAGGCGTTCTCACAGATCGCGGAGGTCGACCTCTCGGCATCCCCTTTACCGCGGATGGCGATCGCCGATGACCGCACCGTGGCACCGGGCCGCCGCAACTACCTGGCACCCGCCGACGTCGCCGCCCTGCCGATGGGCGTGTGGGTCGAAGCCGGGCCGTACACCACGATCGAATGGGCTGCCCGCGGGATGCCCGACGCAGTCGGCCGCGCCGGATTCCTGCGCGTCTCGGACACCGGATACCTCGGCGTCTACGAGACCAGCGAAGGCGCCCGATGGCGGATCGAGTCCACCCGGCCGGCGTCGGGCCGGCGAGGCTTGCTCGACGAAGGCGAAGCGTCCAACTTCGTGGCCGCGCAGAAGGCGGTCGGTGTGGTCGTGAGTGATCGGTATCCGACGCTCGCCGCGACCGTGCTCCCACCGGCCGCAGGTCCAGCACCGCGCGGTGTGTTCGACCGTCAGCACTCCAACTGGCAGCCGCTGACCCTCGGTCGTGACGAACGCTCCGAACAACGAGACCTCACCGATCGTGTCCGCTTGGTTGTCGCGCCGGGCCCTGGCGGGCGGTGGGACAGCTGGGTGCTCGCCGACTCCGACATCCGGCAGCTCCCACTCGCTGCCAACAGCGCCGCAGCCAAGACGGCGGCTGAGACCGAAGGCCGTCGAACGATCGTGCAGCTCGCTGCCCAAGCCCCGCAGCTCGCCGACGAAGTCATCCACGACGCGGCCGCCGGAGGCACACTCACACGAGAGCTGCTCGTCGACGTGATCGGCCACCGCCTCGATCCAGCCGATCGTGCCCGCCTCGCCGACCCGGCAGTTCAGGCCACCGAGTTCGCCGAGTTGCTCGGCGCTACCGGTGTGTTGACACCGCCGACCACAATCACCGTGTTGGCCCACGAACACGTCGACGCCGATCAAGCGGCGGCGTTGATACCGACGATCGGTTTGCCGATCGCCGACGGTGTGCGTGCCCTCAACGAGCTATGGAATGTCGATCGTGTCGTTGCCGGCCAGATGCTCGGCGCCACTGTGGTGGAACTCCGACAAGCAGGTTGCACACCAGCCGAGATGCTCGCCTCTCACCCCCGAGAGGTGCTTCGCAGCCTTGATGCCCGCCCGCACACCTGGGAACTCGCCGCCGCGACCTTGCTCGAATCCGGCATGCCCGTTGACGCCGCAGTCCGACAGCTCGCGGCTCACGCCCCGACACCCGACGCGTTCGCTGTCGCAGTGTTCACGATCGTCGAGGACCCGATCGCCGCCTACGCATACTCCGCCCGTCATGCGCAACCCGACGACCTCGCCGCGCTCGGCGAACGCTACGGGCTCGACCCCGACACCGCCGCCCAACTCCTCGCCGACGCCGGCACACACCCGACGACCGCAATCGAAGCGCTGACCATCGCCTGCAGCGGC
>JAUSLQ010000164.1 GCA_030645675.1 Actinomycetota bacterium
GGTGTGTTGTCTCACGACATCCCGGACACATGTCGCGCGTCATAGCGGACACCCGTTGACGCTGTCGGGGTGTCAAAAGCCCGACTGGTGATCACCGCAGTTGTCCTCGAAGGCCGCTCCGCGAGCGAGGTCGCCCGTCACTACGGCGTGTCTCGATCCTGGGTCTACGAACTCGTCGCCCGCTACCGCGCCGAAGGCGAGCAAGCGTTCGAACCACGTTCCCGACGACCGGCCACACGACCCGACGCGACACCGACGGCGACTGTCGAGCTCGTCCTCGCGCTCCGCCGACGGTTGACCCACGCCGGCCTCGATGCCGGCGCCGACACGATCGCTTGGCACCTGGCCCACCACCACCAGATCGCCCTGTCGAGAGCGACCGTCTATCGCATCGTGCGCCGCGCCGACCTGGTCGTGCCCGAGCCGCGCAAGAAGCCCCGCTCGTCCTACATCCGCTTCCAAGCCGACCAACCGAACGAAACCTGGCAAGCCGACTTCACCCACCACCGCCTCGCTGACGGCGTCGACATCGAGATCCTCACCTGGCTCGACGACCACTCCCGCTACGCCCTGTCCGTCACCGCCCACCGACCAGTCACCGGACCGGCTGTCGTGCGAGCCTTCCAAGCCACAATCGCCAGACACGGGACACCGTTCTCGACGTTGACCGACAACGGTTTGGTGTTCACCACCCGCTTCGCCAACGGCGGCAACGCCTCACGCAACGCCCTCGAGAACGAACTCGTCAAACACCGTGTCCGTCAGAAGAACTCGCGTCCCAACCACCCCACCACCTGCGGCAAAGTCGAACGCTTCCAACAAACCATGAAGCGCTGGCTACGCGCCCGACCACCCGCCGCCACGATCGTCGAGCTGCAACACCAGCTCGACGAGTTCGTCGAGCACTACAACCACCACCGACCCCACCGCTCGCTGCCGCACCACAGCACCCCCGCTGTCGCCTACGCCACCCGACCCAAAGCCAGCCCCAGCAACGACCACCCAACCGGAGAGTCCCGCGTGCGCACCGACCGCATCCACACCGGACGCGTCAGCCTGCGCATCAACGGCCAAATGCACCACATCGGACTCGGCCGAACCCTCGACGGAACCCGCGTCATCCTGCTCATCGACCACTACGACGTGCGCGTCATCCACGCCACCACCGGCGAGATCATCCGCACCCTCACCATCAACCCCGAACACCGCTACCACGGCACCGGCAACCCCATCGGCGGCCCCACAGGACCCCGAAAAATCAAACGGACCGAACCCAGATGAGGGTTCGGTCCGTCCGGGATGTCTCGCGACATCACAAACGTGGAGACGAGGGGAATCGAACCCCTGACATCTACCTTGCAAAGGTAGCGCTCTGCCAACTGAGCTACGTCCCCGCACTTGCGGATAGGCGGCCGTCAGGTTATCGGCTCCGGATACACCTCGTACCTGCGAGATTCGAGTGCGCCCCCCGGAGGCCAGACTGCCGCCGACGGCTGCATCAGATCGACCAGGTCGCCGTCTGGTGCCGGCTTGACGACCAGGTGGCACGTCTGCGCCGGCAACATGCGGGTGACCAACGTGAACGGCGTCAGCAGTGTGGTCGGCTGCCCGATCATCACCTGAGCTCACCACGCGAGCAGAATGAACACGTGAGATCCACTCTCGACGCCCGGCTCCGGCAGCAACTGGTGGCGGAACGCGCGGCGCGGCCACGGCCGCTGCGCTCGGCCACGCACCTGCTCGCTCAATGGGGCGCGTATGCGGCCCTGGCCGTGCTGACGCTGCAGCTGGACTCGGTGTGGTGGAAGCTGCCGATCTGGTGGGTGATGGGCTGGCTGCTGGTGGGCAACGGTGCCGTGGTGCACGAGACCCTGCACGGCCACCTGTTCCCCACGAAGGCGGCAAACGTGGCGGTGGGCGTGGTCGCCGGTGCAACCGTCGGCATCCCCTTCGGCGTGTACCGCGCCTACCACCTGGGCCACCACCAGCACTCGTGCACGGCCGACGACCCCGAGGGCCCGCCCTATCGCTTCGACACTCGGTGGACCTACCTGCTCATCCCGATCGGAGGACCGCTGTTCTCCGCGCAGCTGCTGTGGTGGGCGGCGCGCTGCGTGGTCGGGAGGCCGCCGAAGTTCTTCACCTCCGCCGCTCAGCGCCGCACCGCGGTGCGCGACGGGCTGATCGTCGCCGTGTTCTTCGCGGCGATGGTGGTCGCCGCGGTCGCCGACCTCCGGCTCGTCGCCCACCTGTGGCTGGTGCCTTGGCTGGTGGCGGTGGTGGTGCTGGAGCCACTGGTGCTGATTCCCGAGCACTACGGCGCCAACCCGCTGCACGCGGCCAGCGCCACCGCCACAACCCGCACGGTGCTGTCGAACCGCTTCGTCACCTGGGCCTACTGGGCGAACAACTTCCACACCACCCACCACCTGGTGGCCGGGCTGGTGCCGCAGAGCATCCCCCGCCTCTCGCGCCAGCACGTCGCCGGCGAACTGCCGCCGCGGTGGGTCAGCAGCGGCTACCTCGCCTTCCACTGGCAACTGCTGCGCCACCCCGAGCGCTTCGTCGACGCCGACACGGCCGCCACCGCGGACGCCACCGCAATAACGGCGGGCTGAGCAGCCGTCGTCAGTCGTCGCCCTCGTCGGTTGCGTCGAGATCGTCGTTGCCGAGCCCGCCGAGGCCCTGGTGCGCGTTGGCGCCGGTGCGTGCGCGCAGCTTGTTCTCAACGGCGTACACCCCGCTCAGCGTCAGCAGCGTGAACAGGGTGACCGCCACGCCCACCAGCGGGGCACCCAGCCCGCACGCGGCGCCGATGCCGGCCACCATCACCACCGTCGCCGCGGAGGTGATGCCGAACGGCCCGCGCGAGCGCTTCTGCGTCCAGATCATCCCGCCACCGATGAAGCCGATGCCGGTGAACACCGCGTGCATCATGCGCGTCGGGTCGCCGCCACCGTCGCGCGTCAGCACGATCTCGCCGAGTCCCACGGCCAGCGCCGCCGAAGAAGCGACCAGCATGTGCGTACGGATGCCGGCCGTCTTGCCGGCACGGTCGCGTTCCCAGCCGATGATGCCGCCCAGCACCGCGGCGATGCCCACGCGCAGCACCAACCACGCTTGATCCTCGAACGGAAACGAGGAGAGCTTCACTCCGCCGCTTCGCACACGGCGTGAGTGCCGTTCACACCGACGCCGACGCGATCGCCGATGGTGAGGTGGTCGGCCGCGCCCTGGCCGACATCGACGCTGACCAGGCGATCCAGCACGTCGAGGCGCACGCCCACCAGCGTGCTCGCGCCCTGGAAGGTGACGGAGGTGACGGTGCCGGCCAGCCCCGACTCGCTGATGGTCAGGTCTTCCGGCCGAACCAGCAGCTTCACCCGCGTGCCCTGCGCGAACGCATCGGCCTTGGGTGCCGACAGGCGGGTGCCGAGGACGGCGACCTCGTTGCCCCCGGTGACCTCGGCGGGCAGTTCGTTCATGGTGCCCACGAAGCGGGCCACGAACGCCGTCGTCGGATGGCGGTACACCTCGGTGGGCGTGCCCAGCTGCTCGATGCGGCCCTGCGACATCACACAGATGCGGTCGCTGATGGCGAGGGCTTCCTCCTGGTCGTGGGTGACGAAGAGGGTGGTGATGCCCACCGAGGTCTGGATGCGCCGGATCTCGTCGCGCAGTGTGGTGCGAACCTTCGCGTCAAGCGCGCTGAGCGGCTCGTCGAGCAGCAGCACCTCCGGCTGGATGGCCAGCGCCCTGGCCAGAGCGACACGCTGCTGCTGGCCACCGGACAACTGGTGTGCGTACCGCGTCGCCATCGTGGTCAGCTCCACGAGCGCCAGCATCTCCGCCACCCGCTCGTGACGCTGATGCCGCGGGATGCCGCGGGTGCGCAGCCCGTACTCCACGTTGGCCTCGACCGTCAGGTTGGGGAACAGGCTGTAGCTCTGGAACACCATGCCCATGTTGCGCTTGTGCGGCGGCACCTTGGTGATGTCGTTGCCGCGCACCTGCACGGTGCCCGAATCGGCGCGCTCGAACCCGGCGGCGATGCGCAGCGCAGTGGTCTTGCCACAGCCCGACGGGCCGAGCAGGCTGATCAGCTCGCCCTGTTCCACGTCGATGCTGAGGCCCTCGAGCGCCACCGCGGTGCCGAAGGTCTTCCGGACCGCGTCGAAGGTCAGTGCACTCATCGAAGTCGACTCCTCATCATCAGAAACGGGTCGGCACCCGCGCGCCCCTGCGCCGGGTGAAGAGGGTGAAGATGCCGAGCAGCGCGGTCGTGCCGATGAGGGTCATCAACGCCAGTGCGGTGCCGCTCTGGGCCTTGAGGCCGTAGTACTCGTACAGGAACGTCGGGAAGGTGCGCTTGGCCAACGTGTTGGCCATGGTGAACTCGCCCAGCACCACGGTGGCGGTCAGGAACGACGACGACACCAGGCTGGACATCAGGTTCGGGAACAACGCGCGCCGGAACGTGGTGACCCATCCTGCGCCCAGGCTGCGCGAGGCATCCACCAGGGTGCGCACGTCGATCGCCTTGATACCGGCATCGATGGAGCGGTACGTGAACGGCAACGCCATCACGACGTACAGCGGCACCAGCGCATACTCGGAGTTCAGGTACCACCGGGCGTTCGGGCGGAAGAAGGCCGCCACGCCCGCGACCAGTGCGATGGGTGGCACGACGTACGGCAGCACCGTCAGGAACTCGACGAACGCACGGGCCTTGGGCAGCCGCAGGTGCACGAACAGCGCGGTAGGCACCAGCAGCCCCAGGGTGAGCGCCACCGTACCGCCCGCCAGTTTCAGGCTGAGCGAGAGGGTGGGCCAGAAGTTGTCCTCCTTGAACGGCTGCGACAGCGTGCGCAGTGACCACCCGTCGAAGACGTTGCTCCAGTTGAGCAGCACCATCGGCACCTTCTGCAGCGCGAAGCGCGCCGACGACAGCACCGGCAGCAGGAAGAACAGGGCCGAGGCGATGAGCACCAAGGTGGGGAACAGCCGGCCCAGGCGGGCGCGCCACGTGCTCATTGCTGCTGCCACCTCTCGGCACGTTTGCGCAACACCAGGTAGCCGCCCATGGAGACCGCGATCACGATGATCATCCACGTGGCCAGCGCGAACGGCATCGGCGAGCGGCCGGTGACGTCTCCCTGGAGGAAGAAGCTGATCTTCACCGGCACCAGGTTGGCGCTGGTGTTCAGGGCGTAGACGGTGGCGAACGCGCTGAACGAGTTGGCGAACAGCAGCAGGAACCCGCCCAGCATGGACGGCGCCAGCACGGGCAGGCCGACGCGCCACCAGTAGGTCCAGGTGGTGCCGCCGAGGTTGGCCGAGGCCTCGCGCCAGGCGGGCTTCAGGCCGTCGATCGCCGGCAGGGTGACCAGCACCATCAGCGGGATCTGGAAGTACATGTAGACCATCACCCAGCCGGTGAACTCGTTGAGGTTGAACCACGACTTGTAGGGGTTCCACCCCGCTTCGGTGAGCAACTTGGTGGCCAGGCCCTGCCTGCCGAGCAGGCTGATGAACAGGAAGGCGAGGATGACGCCGCCCATGTTGGCCGCGACGCCGCTGAACGAGGCGACGAGTGAACGCAGCCACTTCGGTCGCCTGGCGGTGGCCGCGGCGTAGGCCAGCAGCGTGCCGAACACGACGCCCAGCAGAGCCGTGACGAACGACAGCTTCAGCGACCCCCAGAAGGCCGGCCACTCTTTCGAGATGGCGTCGGTGAAACCCTCCGTGGTGTACCCGCCGTCGTTGGCGATGAACGCCTTGCGGACGACGCCGTACGTGGGCAGCAGGAGAAAGATGAAGAGGAAGGCGAGGAAGGGCACCAGCCCCACCCACGCCCAACTGCGCCGTGCCCGGGGGACCGCACCACCTGGGGCGGTGCGGTCCTCCGGGACGGAAAGTGCTTCAACTGACAACTGTCAGCCTCAGAGGTCGGCCACCATCGGGCCCCAGTTGTCCTGGAGCATCTGGTTGGCCTTCTCGCTCTGCTCGGCGGTGAGGAAGACGACCTGGGCCAGCGTGTCGGCGGGCGGCAGGTTGGCCTTCATCTCTTCGGTGATGACACCGGCCTCTTCCAGAGCGCCGAAACGAGCGGGCATGCCGCCACCTTCGAGGTACGCCAGGGCGCCCTCGTCGGAGAGGATGTGCTCGATCCACAGCTTGCCGCAGGCCTCATGGGGCGAGTTGGCAACCACGCCCTGGGCGTACGGGGCACCGTAGACACCGTCGGACGGGAAGTTGATCTCCACCGTCAGGCCGGCGTCCTCCAGCTGTGCGGCCAGGCCGGGGTAGTTGTAGCTCCAGTCGAGGGCGATCGGGGTCTCACCCGAGATCACCGTGGCCTGCGTGACCTCGGTGGGGATCAGGTTGCCCGACTGCTTCAGCTCGGCGAAGAACTCGATGCCGGGCATGATGTCGTCGGGGCTACCACCGTTGGCCAGCGAGGCTGCCATGACGGCTGCCAGCGCCGAACCCGAGGTGCGCGGGTCGCCGTTGAGGGCCACCTGGCCGGCGTACTCGGGCTTCTTGAGGTCGGCCCAGGTCTTCGGGGCGTTGGGCACGATGGTGGTGTTGGTACCGATGGCCATGACGCCGTAGTACGCCGACACCCAGTTGCCGTCGGCGTCCTTCAGGTTGTCGGGCACCTCACCGATGGTGGAGGGCTCGAACGGCAACCACATGCCTTCGTCGGTGGCGATCTGCGCCTTGGCGGGGCTGACGTCGAGCGCATCGGGCATGTCGTCCTGGCCGGCCAGGTTGACCACTGCGTCGAGCTCTTCCTGCGACGAACCGTTGGGGTTCTGCACGGGGTTGGCAACGCCCGGGTACTTGTCGCGGAAGGTCTGCAGCACGCCCTTGTAGTTGGCCCACTCGTCGGGCAGGGCGATCAGGTTCACCTGGGCGCCGTTGTCGAGGCACTCTTGGTAGAGGCCCGCCAGCGGGTCTTCCCCACCGGCTTCGGTGGTGTCGGTGCCGCCGGCCTCGGTGGTGTCGGTGCCACCGCCCTCGGTGGTGTCACTGCCCGCCGCCTCGGTGGTGGGCGCTGCGGTGGTGGTGGTGGTCTCGTCGTCGCCACAGGCCGCGAGGGCCAGTGCACCGATGACGAGGGACGCCGCGAGTTTGCGTGATCTCGTGAAACGCATCTTTCTTGTTCCTCCCCTTTGGGTATGTCTGAACGTGCGCCCAGGAACGCTATGGGCCCCGTGCGAACGCCCGGTTGCCCCGAACCGTACACGACCTGAACACCCGGGTGAGGCGGCGTGAACGGGGGCTCTGCACGGCTGCCACCGGCAACCCGGGGGGTCGGTCGTCGCCCAGTCGTCGCTCAGTCGTCGCTCAGTCGTCCTTCAGGGCGACCGCGTTGGGCGTGACGTTCATCTTCGGCACGTACTCGGCCACCTCGACCACACGGCCCTCACTGAGGAACTTCGCCCGCAGCTCGGTGCGGCAGGAGGTGCACGGCCCGTAGAAGCGCTCGCTGGCCTCGGCGCCGCAACGCGGGCAGGTCACGGTCGTCTCGTCGATGGACACATCCATACGGGAAGTCACTTCCTTCTCTCACTGGTTCGTACTCCGCCGCGCAGTCTCGCAGCACGACCGGCGGCGCGCGCACATCCCGAGGCTGGCAAGCGCCGCGAACCGGTTCTCGTCATCGTCGTGGCCCGTGCGCTGCAGTCGCGTCATGACATGAACGAGGGCACGTCGCAGCCGGGGGACGTCGCAGCCGGGGGCTGTCGCAGCCGGGGCCGGCCGGCGCGACGTCAGATGATGTTCAGCGCGTCGAGGGTGGCGGCTGCTGCCTGGTTGGTCAGCTGCACGTGCGGGCGCCAGTCGCTGCGCTTGGTGGCCCAGCTGACGAACTCGTGCGCCGAGGTGACGCACACCGGCAGCGCCGCGTCGGTGCCGTGCGCCACCTGCCACAGCTCGCCGGGGGCACCCGGGCGCAGGGTGTACAGCACGTGGTGCAGGTCGGTGAACACGAACGCGACGCCAGTGGTGCACCCCTGCAATGCCTCGGCACACATCTGCGGCACGCCGGCAAGCATCCACTCCACCGACACCTCCAGCGCCAGCGGGTCGTGGGGCAGGTCGGCGGCGCGGCGCACGGCCACCCCGATGTCGTGGCGCAGGTGGCAGTAGTGGTCGAACGCGATCGCGTTGCCCAACAGGTGCAGCGGGTGGCTGCCCAGGTCGGCCAGCGGCACCACCATCTCGGCCAGTGGCGGCTCTTGCATCGCGGCCAGCGTGGCAATGCCCTTCTCCGACCACTCGCGGTACTCGGCGCGCACCTGGGCCACCGTCCAGTCGCGGCGGGCCCGCACCGGCACTTCGGCGTTCTGCTCGGTGTTCGGGCCGTCGCCGACCTCGATGCTGGCGCGGTCGGCGATCATGTGGAACGTGGCCGCCATGTGCTGGGCGACGTCTTGCACCCGCCAGCCGTCGCAGGCACTGGGACGGCCCCACTCGGCGTCGGTGAGGGAATCGAACAACTCCAGCGCGTGCGCGTGTTCGGCACGCAGCGCATCGATGGCTGCCTTGGTCATGCGCGCATCGTACGGGACCACCCACCGCGCCAACAGTGCCGAGCGACCCGAGGCGAGTGGACTCCCGTCAGTCGCGCCGGTCGCGTCAGTCCGCGGCGCTGTTCTTCAGCACGGTGCCGGCGAACACGCCCGTGTGCTCGCCGTGGTCCATGAACACATGGCCGTTCACCAGCGTGTAGTCGTAGCCCACCGCCCCTTGCACGTAGCGGCCGGCACCATCGGGGAAGTCGTAGGCGTACGTGGGCGCGGGCAGGCGCAGGCCCTCCCAGTCGATCACGTTCACGTCGGCGAACGCGCCCGGCTGCAGGCGGCCGCGGTCGGTGATGCCGAACAGGTCGGCGGTGTCGCTGGTGAGGCGACGCACACCCTCCTCGATGCTCCACCGGCCCAGCTCGCGGATCCAGTAGGTGAGGAAGAACGTCGGCTGGCTGGCATCCAGGATCTGGCCGACGTGGGCACCGGCATCGGCGAGGCCCAACGACACCAGCGGGTCGGCCAGCATCGCCTCCACCGCCTCCAGCCGTTGGTTCAGGAACGGCCAGCTGCACACCAGCTCGCCACCGGTCTCCAGCAGCAACTCGATGTATGCCGCCGCACCGCTGATGCCGCGCGCCGCCGCCGTCGCGGCCAGCGTGTGCTCGGGCCGCAGGTCGTAGCGCGCCGCCCCGTCGGGGTGGTTGACAACGAAGACCTGGTCCAGCGGCAGGCTGGGCGGGTGGTGCTCGGCCTCCTCGATCAGGCGGGCGCGCACCACCGGGTCGCGAAGGGCCATCAGCTTCTTGCCGTTGATCAACCCGCGCATGTCCTGCCACGACGGGGCGCGGTCGAACGGGGTGCGGGTGTCGAGGCTGAACAGGATGCCGACGCTGCGAGCCGTGGTCTGCGGGCGCAGCAGCCCGCCCTGCGCGTTCTGCTCCTTCGCCATGTCGATCACCTGCTGGTACAGCTGCGGGCGGCTGTCGTGCTGCAGCAGGCCGAAGCTGACCGGGCGCCCGCTGCGCCGGCTGACCTCACCCATCCACGCCATCTCGGCGCGGGTCTGGGGTAGGTCGTCGGTGCCGTCGTCGAGCGGGCGGTCGCCTTCGCCCAGCCGGCTGGCGCTCTCGAACACGCCCGCACCGTGGCGGCCCAGCACGTCGGCGAACGCGAACAGCTCGGCCGGCTGCGCCCAGGTACCGGGCACCGGCCGCCCGTCGGGCACGCGGTGCAGGAACGTGCGGCTGGTGCTGAAGCCCAGCGCGCCGGCGCGCAGGGCTTCGGCGAGCAGGTCGGTCATGATCGCCATGTCGTCGGCGGTCGGCTCGGCCGTGTCCAGACCGCGCTCGCCCATCGCGAACTGGCGCAGCGCGCAGTGGCCGACCATGCCCCCGACGTTGATGCCCTTCGGCATCCGGCCCACCGACTGCAGGTACTCGCCGTAGGTGACCCAGTCCCACGGCAGGCCGTCGAGGATCGCGTCCCGCGGGATGTCCTCGACGCTCTCCATCAACTCGGCGAGGTACTCGCGGTCCTCCGGCTTGCACGGCGCGAACGTCACGCCGCAGTTGCCCATCACCACGCTGGTGACGCCGTGGTAGCAGCTGCTGGTGCCCTTCGGGTCCCAGGCGATCTGGGCGTCGAGGTGGGTGTGGATGTCGACGAAGCCGGGCGTCACCACCCGGCCGGTGGCGTCGATCGTGCGCGCCGCGCTGCCCACCAGCCCGGGCCGCACCGCCACGATGCGATCGCCGACGATGCCCACGTCGGCGAGGCGGCCGGGCGCGCCCGTGCCGTCGACCACCGTGCCACCGCGTATGACTACGTCGAAGTCCGTCATCATGCGCCCCTCTTTTCGCCGCCCCCGCGCCGAGGGGTGTCACCGTAGTCGTGCTGCGCGGCGGCGGAAAGGGTCGGACACGGTCGACATCACACCGTCACGTTCGCTTCTCACCCAGCTCTTACCCTTCTCCCAGCATTCAGCCAGGATCGGGCCGCACAGTGAGCCACATGCAGCACGTCTCCGCCCATCGCCTCGCGTCCACCGCCGGCCTCGCTCTGCTCGTCGCGCTCGCCGCCTGCGGCAGCGGCGCAGGGAGCTCCAGCAAGGTCGCCACGCTCGACAGCTCGCCGGCAGGCTCGGCAACCACCACCACCGTTGCCATCGACGCACAGGAAGCGATGCTGGCCTACGCGGCCTGCATGCGCGAGAACGGCGTCGACATGGCCGACCCCACGTTCGACGCCGACGGCAACAGGACCGGCGGCGGCATCGGCGGCGGCGCCGGCCCCGATAGCGGTATCGACCCGCGCAGCGACGAGTTCCGGGCCGCGCAAGAGGTGTGCGGCGCGCTCATCGAGGGCGTGTCGTTCGGCGGCGGCCCCGGGGGCGGACTGGACCGGGAGGCAACGCAGACCGCGCTCACCGACTTCACCGCCTGCCTGCGCGACGAGGGCCTCGATGTGGACGACATCACGTTCGGCCCTCCCGGCGGTGCCGGCACCGGTGACGGCGCACCCACGCCGGACGGCAGCCTGCCCACCCCCGACGGCAGCGTGCCCGGCGGCGGCTTCGACGGCGGGCCCAATGGTGCCCCGCCCGGCGGGGGCGGCGCCAACGGCCCCGGTGGCGCCGGCTTCGACCCGACGCAGGTGATGATCGACCGGCTGGGCCTGGACGACACCGACCCGGCAGTCGCCTCGGCCCTCACCGCCTGCCAGCCGATCCTCGATGCAGTGGTGCAACCAACCACGACAGAGGGCTGACATGTCGCGCACCGCAGCGGTCGTGGCCGGGGTGTTGGCGCTTGCCGCCGCCGGCACGGTGGCCGTCGTCGCCGGCCGCTCGCAGACCGACACCGACACCAACGACACCACCGAACCCGTGGCCACCGCCCAGATCAGCCGGCGCGACCTCGTGATCTACGACGAGACGACGGCGACGCTGGGCTTCACCACCTCGGTGACGGTGTCGTCGCCGGTCGCCGGCACCGTGACCAGTGTGATCGCGGCGGGCGACCACGTCGACCCCGGCACGGTGGTCGCCACCGTCGACGGCGCCCCGGTGGTGGCGATGCTGGGCGACGTGCCCAACTACCGCGACCTGTCCAGGAGCTCCGCCGACGGCATCGACGTGCGCCAACTGGAGTCGAACCTGGTGCTGCTGGGCTTCGACCCCTACGGCGAGATCGACATCGATGAGGAGTACGACCGCGCCACCGCCGCGGCAGTCACCCTGTGGGAAGACAGCCTGGGCCTGGAGGGCGACGGCGAGGTGGCTGAAGGGCAGATCGTCTACGTGCCCGGCAACCTGCTGGTCGATACCGTCTCGGTGACGGTGGGCGGTGCGGTGGGCACCGGCGGTTCATTGCTGGTCGGTCGCGAGACCGAGCGGCTGTTCCCCGTTGCCGCCACCGGAGCCGACGCCGGCGCGATCACCGCGATCGTCGCCCCCGACACACCGGTGGTCACGGGGACGGTCCTGTTCTGGCAGGCCGGCTTCCCGGTCGTGGCCATCGAGGGAGATGCCTCCACGCTGCCCGCGCTGACGCGGGCGCTCTCCACCTCGGCGTCGAACGGAGTCGACGTCAAGCTGCTGGAGGCGATGCTGGTTGCCGGTGGGTTCGACCCCGACAGCACAGTCACGATCGACGACGAGTTCGCCGACGCGACCGCACTGGCCGTACAGCGTTGGTGGGCCGCGCTGGGCCTGGCCGTCGACCCGGCGACCGACCCTGCCGACATCGTGGTTCCCGCCGGGAGCTTCGTGGTGGTGCCCGGTGGGTTGTTCGCCGGATCGCCGCTGGTGGCGGACGGCACCGCCCCGGTGGGCGATGCCGTCGTGCTCGGCCTCACCACGGCCGCACGCGAGGTCACCACCAGCGCTCCGGTGGGCGACGACACGTTCGCACTCGGGGCCGTCATCGACGTCGAGTTCCCCGACGGCACGCTGTCCACCGGCACGGTGGTGAAGGTGGGCAACGTCGCCAGCAACAACTCGGGCGTGCCGGGCGAGACGCCCACTGTGGCGATCACGCTGCACATCGCCGACATCCCCGCCAGCCTCGACGACTTCGTGCAGATCCCTGTGACGCTGCGGGTGGTCTCCGAGTCGGTGCCCGACGCGTTCGTGGTACCGGTCAGCGCCCTCGTGGCGTTGGCGGAGGGTGGTTTCGCACTGGAGGTGGTGGACGGCACGGCCGCCGACGGCACGCCTGCGACGCACCTGATCGCAGCCGAACCTGGCCTGTTCACCGACGGCTTCGTGTCGGTCACCGGCGACGACGTGGCCGACGGACTGACCGTCGTGGTGCCGTCATGACGAGCACGCCCGGCACGCCCGGCACGCCCGGCACGCCCGGCACGACTGGCACGACTGGCACGAGCGTCACGAGCGTCACGACACCAGCGCTGGAACTGGTCGAGGTGGTGAAGGAGTACCCCGGCGAGCCGCCCATCCGCGCCCTCGGCGGCGTGTCGCTGCGGGTCGACGAAGGCGAGATGGTGGGCATCGTCGGGCCCTCCGGCTCCGGCAAGAGCACCCTTCTGCACATCATCGGCACGCTCGACCGGCCCACCAGCGGGATGGTGCGCCTAGCCGGTGTGGACACCAGCGACATGTCGGACCGACACCTGTCGGCCGTGCGCTCGCAGCTGCTGGGCTTCGTGTTCCAGCAGTTCTTCCTGCTCGAGGGCATGAGCGCACTGGACAACGTGGCCAACGGCCTCCTGTACCGCGGTGTCGCCCTGGCCAAACGGCGCGCCGCGGCCAAGGAAGCGCTGGAGCGGGTGGGGCTCGGCCACCGGCTGCAGCACGTGCCCAACAAGCTGTCCGGCGGCGAGCGCCAGCGAGTGGCGATGGCTCGCGCCATCGTCAACCGGCCGGCGATCATGCTGGCCGACGAACCCACCGGCAACCTCGACTCGAAGTCGGGCGCGGCGGTGATGGAGCTGATCAACGAGCTGCACCACGACGGCCACACGATCATCATCATCACCCACGACCGCGAGCTGGCCGCCGCCCTGCCGCGGCGGGTCTCGATGCGCGACGGGCACATCGAGAGCGACGAACGCGAACCCGACCATGCAGCAGCAGGTGCCCGATGACCGTCGCCACAGCCCCCGTACCGGAGAAGCCCGAGGTGCCCGAGCTGCCCACAACACGTCCGGCCTCGGCGCCCTCGGCGCCCCGCGTGGCGCCAACCCGCTCGCGGCTGCGAGCGGTCGACGTGTTGCGAGTCGGCTCGCTCGGGCTGCGCACCCGCCGGCTGCGCACCGCCCTGTCCACCCTGGGCGTGGCCATCGGCATCGCGGCGATGGTGGGCGTGCTGGGCCTGTCCGCCTCGTCGCAGGAAGACCTCAACGCCAAGATTCGCGAGCTGGGAACGAACCTGCTCGAGGTACAGGCCGGCCAAGGGTTCGGTCGTGGCTCGGGCGAGCTGCCCGACACCGCCGTCGGCATGGTCAGCCGCATCGGCCCGGTCACCGCGGTCAGCTCGCTGACCACCGTCGATGCCACCGTGCGACGCACCGACGCGATCAGCGAGGGCATCACCGGCGGCATCTCCGTGTTCGCCGCCGATGAAGGCCTGCTCGACACGTTGCACGCGCGCCTGCTGGACGGCCGGTGGCTGGACGCCGCCACCAGCGCCTACCCGGCCGTCGTGCTGGGCACCACCGCTGCCACGAAGCTGGGCATCGTCGATGTCGCCGACGGCATCCGCGTCTACATCGGCGGCCAGTGGTTTGCAGTCATCGGCATCATCGACCACGTGACCGCCGCCGAGGGCCTGGACCGCGCGGCGATCATCGGCATCACCGCCGCAGAGACGTTCATCGTCGGCGACACGCTGGCACCGGAGACCATCTACGTGCGCACCGAGGACGACGAGGTCGATGCCGTACGCAGCGTGCTGGGTGCCACCGTCAACCCGGCCACACCGGAAGAGGTGGAGGTGTCGCGACCGTCCGACGCACTGGCCGCTCAGGAGGCGGCCAGCGACGCGTTCACTGCGCTGTTCCTCGGCCTCGGTGCCGTCGCCCTGTTGGTGGGTGGCATCGGCATCGCCAACGTGATGGTGATCGCCGTCATCGAGCGGCGCACCGAGATCGGCCTTCGCCGGGCGCTGGGCGCCACCCGCGCCCACGTGCGTCGCCAGTTCCTCACCGAAGCCGTGCTGCTGGCCGGCGCCGGTGGCCTGGTCGGTGTGCTGCTGGGCTCGGCGGTCACCGCCGTGTACGCCCGGTCGCAGCACTGGCAGGTCGTCATCCCACCGGTGGCCATCGGTGGCGGCCTCGTCGCTGCCATCGTCATCGGCGGCCTCGCCGGCATCTACCCGGCCGGCCGCGCCGCCCGCCTCCCACCCACCGAAGCGCTTCGTTCCAACTGAGTCACGAGCCACCACCATGTCGCACCACGCATCCCCGTCCCTGCGCCGCACCCTTCGACGGTCCGTCGTACTGCTGGCCGCGGTCGCCGCTGCCACCACCGCAGTGGTCGTCACCCGCAGTGACGACCAGCAGGCTGTCGTCGCCCCGGCGTCGATCTTCAAGATCGCCACCGTGGAGGCCGGCACGCTGGGCACCAGCGAGCGGATCGACGGTTCGGTGGTGCTGTCCGAAGTGACCGACGTGCTGCACCGCATCGAGGGCCAGACCAGCAGCACTCCCTCTGCCGCCGGGCCCACCGCCGGCCTGACCCTTTCGGCCGTGTCGTCGTCGGCCGTGTCGTCGTGCAGCCCGCCGACGGGCAGCACCGTCGCCGCACCGCCAGGAGGTGCCACCAGCACCACGGTCGGCACCGGCGACGGCACGAACAGCACGACGCCCCCCAGCGACCCCGGGCCGCCGAGCAGCGACTCGACCCCGACGACCCAGCCCGCCAGCCCCACGACCAGCCCCACGACCAGCACCGTCCCCTGTGACGTCACCACCACCACGATGGCCGGCGGGCCTGGCGGCGCACCCAGCGGCGGCCCGGGCACGGGAACCAGCGGCACCGGGGGCAGCACTGTCGGCACCGCCCGCGTCACCGAGGTGATCACGTCGGTGATCGCCACCGGGGCCGGGGTCGGCCCCGGCGTGGTGCTGTACTCGGTGGAGAGCTCGCCGGTGGTCGCCATGGCCGGCGCGTTGCCGGCATGGCGCACGCTCAGCACCGGCAGCGACGACGGCCGCGACATCGCCCAGCTGGAGCTCAGCCTGGTCGCGCTGGGCTACGACCCCGACGGCACGATGACCGTCGACGACCACTTCGACTCCGACACCAGAGCGGTAGTCCGCGCATGGCAGGCCGGGTACGGCATCGAGGTGACCGGCGAGGTGGCCCTGGGCTCGGTGGTGTTCCTGCCGCAACAGGCCACCGTCTCATCGGTGCAGGCTGCCGTCGGCGATGCGGTCGGCGACGGCGACCGCATCCTGTCGCTGGCGGCCAGCAACCAGCAGGTGGTCATCGACGTACCCGCCGGCGCCGAGGCCTACCTCGTGCCCGGGCTGGTCGTGAAGTTGGGCAGCACCGACGGCACCGTCAGCCTGTTGCGCAGCATCGAGCGCAACGGCGAAGTGGTGGTGCAAGCCGTGATCACCCCCACCGCCGAGCTGGAAGGCATGCCCGACGGCAGCGCGGTCACCGTCACCGTCACTGTCGCCAGCCTCGACGGAGTGCTGCTGGTGCCCGCCGAGGCGCTGGTATCGCGGATCGACGGCAACTACGCGTTGCAGGTCGTGCAGGCCGACGGCAGCAGCAGCTTCGTGCCCGTCGAGCTGCTGGGCATCTCTGGCGCCACCGCCGCCGTGCGCGGCGACGGCGTCGGCGAAGGTACCGAGGTGCTGCAGCCGCGGTAGAGGAGGGCGGCGCGGAGCAAACACCGCCGCGTCCCTCCGTCCACCCCGTCAGGGCGTGGTCTCGGGCAGCTGGCGGAGGCCGGTGTCGAGCGCCGCGACAGGATGAGGCTGCCATTGGCCGCCAGCGCGGTCGGCGCAGCCGGCCAGAGTGACCCGGTGATCGTCCCGCAACCCGGAACGAATCCGCCCGAGAAGCCCATTTGGAACGATTCCGCCCGAGAAGCCCGAGTCAGCCCGAGAAGCCCGAGTCGGAGTCCGGCGCTGCGAACGGTGGGCGGCGCGGCGTATCGTCGGTTGCATGACGAACCCCCACATCCGCGTCGGCCTGCAGATTCCCTCGTTCACGTTTCCCGGCGTCGGCCCGGCCGAGTTGTTCGAGACCGTCGCCAATGCCGCCGTCGCCGCCGAAGCCAGTGGCTTCGACAGCGTGTTCGTGATGGACCACTTCTACCAACTGCCGATGCTGGGCGCCCCCGACCAGAACATGTTCGAGGCCTACACCCTGCTGTCGGCCATCGCCGCCCGCACCGAGAAGGTGCGCCTGGGCTGCATGGTGGGCGGCATGACGTACCGCAACCCGGCGTTCCTGGCCAAGACCGTCACATGCCTCGACGTCATCTCCAAGGGCCGCGCCATCTGGGGCATCGGCGCCGGCTGGTTCGAGCAGGAGCACGACGACTACGGCTTCCAGTTCGGCACGTTCACCGACCGCTTCGAGAAGCTGGAGGAAGGCCTGCAGATCGCGAAGAGCATGTTCGTCAACGAGACCACCACCTTCGACGGCAAGTGGTTCCAGGTGAAGGACGCGCTGAACGTTCCCAAGCCGGTGCAGGCCGGCGGCCCGCCCGTGTTGATCGGCGGCAGCGGCCCGAAGAAGACGTTGCGCATGGTGGCCCAGTACGGCGACGCCTGCAACGTGTTCGGCGACGCCTCGGTGGTGCGCCACCTGATGGGCGTGCTCGACGAGCACTGCGAGCGCCTGGGCCGCCCGAAGGCCGACATCTGCCGCACCCGGCTGGGCAGCGTCGTCGTCGGCCGCACGATGGAGGAGGCCAAGGCCACGCTCAGCAAGCGCTTCGGCGACATCGACGCGATGCCCGCCGAGTTCCAGGACCGTCTGCGCACGATGTTCATCATCGGCGACGTCGACACGGTGTGCGAGCAGGTGCAGGCACTGAAGGACGCCGGCATCGACGGCCTGGTCAGCAGCCTGATCGACCCCACCGACACCGACGCCATCGCGCTGACCGGCGAGACTCTGCGCCGCGTCTTCCCCTGACGCCCGCGGGCCGTTCCGTGCCCACTCGGCGTCGTTCGGGGCCGAACGGTGAATTCAATGAAACGTACGTCGGCTTCGGTGAATTCACGGGTCGTCTGCGGACGCCGAAACCCGGGCGCCACGGACGGCGGGCGACACGTAACCTCGCGTCATGAGCAACCCGGCCGCGACCACCAGCCGAACCGTACACGGCACCTGCCATCACGATTGCCCCGACAGCTGCGGCTGGCAGGTCACCGTCGAGGCCCGTGCCGACGGTGCGGCGCCGGTCGCCGTGCAGATGCGCGGCGACGCAGCGCACCCGTACAGCCAGGGCGAGCTGTGCCCGAAGGTGAACCGCTTCCTCGACCGGGTGTACAGCCCGGATCGCGTGCTGCACCCGCTGCGGCGCGTGGGGGCCAAGGGCGAAGGCCGCTTCGAGCAGATCACGTGGGCCGAAGCGCTGGACGAGATCGCCACCCGCTTCCACGGCATCATCGCCGAGCACGGGGCGGAGGCGATCATGCCCTACGTCAGCGCCGGCAACCAGAGCCTGCTGGCGATCATGTTCGGCGACCGCTTCTGGCACCACCTCGGCGCGTCACGCGTGGTCGGCGCGCTGTGCGGTGCCGTGGCCGGCGCAGGCAGCGCCACCACCAACGGCACCGGCAAGGGCATCGACCCGAGCGACCTGGTGCACAGCAAGCTGATCATCCTGTGGGGCACCAACACCCGCCTCACCAACCGCCACCTGTGGCCGTTCATCGACCAGGCTCGAGCCGCCGGCGCGCAGGAGATCGACATCGACCCGCTGCGCACCATCACCTCCGACAGCGCCGACTGGTTCCTGCAGCCGCTGCCCGGCACCGACGTGGCGCTGATGCTGGCGATGATGCACGTGCTGATCCGCGACGGCCTGGTCGACCACGAATGGGTGGCCGCGCACACCGTCGGCTTCGACGATCTGGCGGCGCACGTCGCCGAGTGGACGCCCGCTCGCGCCGCGGCCACCACCGGGTTGGCCATCGACGACATCGAGCGGCTGGCCGTGCTGTACGGCACCATCCGCCCGGCCGCCATCCGCACCTTGATCGGCGCCGAGCACCACGAGCACGGCGCGATGTTCTTCCGCACACTCACCTGTCTGCCCGCGCTGGTGGGCGCGTGGCGCGACCAGGGTGGCGGCTACGCCCGCAGCGTGGGCGTGTGGAGCAACGAGGTGGTCGACGTCGACGCGCTCACGCGGCCCGACCTGCTGGCCGGCCGCACCACCCGCGGCCTGGAGATGGTGCATCTCGGGCGCGTGCTCACCGGCGACGAACAGGCGCTGGCCGGCGGCCCGCCGGTGAAGGCCGCGTTCATGATCGCCGTCAACGCGATGGTCAGCGTGCCCAACACCGAGCTCGTGAGGCGCGGGCTGCTGCGCGACGACCTGTTCACCGTGGTGAACGACCAGTTCCTCACCGACACCGCCCGCTACGCCGACATCGTGCTGCCGGCCACCACCCAGATCGAGGCCACCGACGTGGTCACCAGCTGGGGCCACCTCTACCTCGGGTGGAACGAGGCCGCGATCGCGCCGCTCGGCGAGGCGGTCAGCAACAGCGAGCTGCACCGACGGCTGGCCGTGGCGATGGGCTTCACCGAGCCGGCCCTGCTGGACGACGACCTCACCGTGCTGCGCGCCGCGTTACCCACCATCGACCTCGAGCAGCTGCGCGCCGACGGTGTCGTGAAGGTGCCGTACCCGGCCGACGGCCGGCCGTTCGCCAACGGCGGCTTCCCCACGCCGTCGGGCAAGGTGGAGCTGCGCTGCGACCTGCTGGAGGCGTTGGGCCAGCCGGCCCTGCCCAGCTACGCCGAGCCTGCCGAGGCAGCGCTGGCCACCCGCTACCCGTACGCGCTGATGACCCCGAAGCAGCACACCCGCTTCCTGAACAGCAGCTACTCGCACCTGCCCAAGCACGGCCCGCTGGAAGGCAGCCCGTTCGTCGAGCTGCACGCCACCGATGCGGCCACGCTGGGCCTGGCCGAGGGGCAGTGCGCCCGCGTGTGGAACGACCGCGGCGAACTGCAGGTGCCGGTGCGCATCAGCGAGCGCGTGCGGCCGGGTGTGGTGTCGATCCCGTGGGGCTGGTGGGCCGGTCAGCACGCCGGAGGCGCGGGTGGCGGTGATGGCGCGCCTGGCCCGGTCGCCAACTCGCTCACCAACGACACGCTGACCGATTGGGGCGGCGGCGTCGCCTTCTGGGACACCCGGGTGTCCGTGGCCCCCGCCTGAGGGAACTCTCCAACTCCTGGTGTGTGCACGGTGCAACTCGGACTCCCTCGGCGCCCGGCACGCACCGGCCACACGCTGGCGTTACTCGCCACCCTCACATCGCAGGTGAGGGGTAGCCTGGCGCAATGGCAGGGGAGCTGATCTACGCATTTCGCAACATGCGCCTGCCACTGCTCGACGCCGGCGGTGCGGCCATCGGCCGGCTCGACGACATCGTCATCATCCCCGCCGCGCGTGGTGGCACGCCGCGGGTGCTCGGCTTCGTCGCCACCAGCCAGCGCCGGCGCATCTTCGTCAACGCCGGCCGCATCGCCACGCTCGACAGCGACGGTGCCCGCCTGCGCAGCTGGGACGTCGACCTCAACCCGTTCAAGCCGCGGCCGGGCGAGCTGCTCGTCGGCCGCGACGTCATCGACAAGAAGGTCGGCGACGAGTCGGTCAGCGACGTCGCGCTGCGATCCGCCACCGACGGCAAGCAGACCTGGTGGGAGCCCGCGAAGGTTCGCCTCGCGCGCCGCAGTGCACTGCGCCGCCGGCCCAGCTACCGCCTCATCGACGTGGCCGACGTGCCCACGCTGTTCCACATCGTCG
>JAUSLQ010000167.1 GCA_030645675.1 Actinomycetota bacterium
GAGGTGCACGACTTCCCGGCGTTCATCATCGTCGACGACAAGGGCAACGACTTCTTCGATCTGGTGAACCGCCCGTACGGTGGCACGCCCGTGCAGATCAAGTGACGTTCGACACCCTGGGGCTTTATACCCTGTGAGGTATGGATTCCCGGTGGTTGGCTGAGACCCGAGCAGCGAGGAACACCATGTCCGCACGAGTACGTCGATGGGCCGCCACCTCTGCCTTGGTGGTGGGCATCGGATTGGCTGCGGCTCCGGCCGCCTTCCAGATGTTCAGCCGGGCGCCGCTCGGCGGCACGATGATCGACGACTTCCGGCCGTACATGCGCACCGCGAAGATCGACTCGTTCCGTGCGCACATGGACGAGATCGACGCGGCGGCCACCGAGGCCACCGACCTTCGGACGACGATGATCGCCGACGGCGCCCTGACGGCCGAGGACTACGACGCCAAGTACGGTGGCGTGAACACGCTGACCGCCGACTGGGCGACCATCGATGCCGACATGGGCGACCTGCTCGACCGCATGGACACCAACATGGGCAACTACGCCGCCGTGGCCGCGTTGCCGCCGTTCCCCATGTTTCCCTGGTTCTTCGTGTTGCCGGGCGTGATGGTGGCCGCAGTCGCCGCCAGCGTGCTGTGGTCGCTGCGCCAGGGCACCCCACATCGCCGTCGCCTGTGGGCGCTTGCGGCTCTGGGGGTGGCGTTGATCGCGGCGCCAGCGGTGTTCCAGATGTTCACCAGGGCACCGAAGGGCGCCGACATGATCGACAGCTTCCGGCCGATGATGACCCGCGAGCGGGTGCAGGACGTGCAGCGCTACTTCATCACGCTCGGCGGCGCCGAAGGGCAACTGCGCGTCGGCCTGCTTCCCGCCTACGAGGCCGCCGGCGGCGACGCCGCCGACTACCCGGCGATCGCCGCCTGGTCGGCCGAGTGGCCCACCATCGTCGGCGAGTTCAACCCGATGATCGCCACGATGAGCGACAACGTCGACAACTTCCAGGCCGTCGACGCGCTGCCGCCGTTCGGCCTGTTCCCCTGGTTCTTCGTGCTGCCCGGCGCCCTGGTCGGCGGCGCAGCCATGCTGGCCCTGCGCCAGACCGATCCCCCCACCCAGCCCAACGAGAAGGAAACCTCATGAAGGCATCACGCCCCACCACCCGACTGCTCGTCGCCACCGTCGGAGCGCTGTCGCTGTTCGGCGCCGCGTGCAGCGACGACGACACCACGACCACGACCGCAGCCCCCACCACCGAGGCTGCCGGCGACCCCACCACGACAGTCGCCGACGTGGAGACCACGATGGCCGAGACCACCGTGCCCGCCACCGATCCGATGGTGATGTACGAAGGCGATCTGGTCGGCCTGTTCTCCATCGATGCAGGTGCATGCGCCGACGGCGCCGTCACTGGCTCGTACTTCCAGATGGTGATGCCCGGTGGCACCGCCGAGGCCGGGCCGTTCATCGGCAACGCCGACTCTGCGTGCGCCGACACCAACTACTCGCTGCTCGCCGCCGGCGCCGACGGCGGCCTGATGACCGGCGCTGCGCAGGCGGCACCGGACCCGGCGTTCGACGCCACCGGTAACGGCCTGGCCGACAGCATCGTCGCACCCGTGACGTTCTTCGCCGTCGCGTTCGCCGCCGCCACCGACCCGAACGAGGCGATGCCGATGGTGTCGGCCGCCGACGGTGTGCTCACCGGCGACCTGTCGGCGTTCACCGCCTACTACGGCACCGGCATCTTCAACCAGGGTGCGCCCAAGCCCGACGGCAGCGGCGCTGCCCCCACCGGCACCATCGACCCGGAGACCGGGGTGTACACCCTGGAGTGGACCAGTCTGATCGTCGGTGGTTCGTTCGACGGCTTCACCGGCGTGTGGCACTTGGAAGGCACGTTCGCTCCCAACGGCTGACGGCTGACGGCCGGCACACGCAGGCCGGGCACACGCAGGCCGGGCACGCGTCCGGCACCCACCATCGTTCGAGGCGCCACCGGTGTTCAGCCGGTGGCGCACTCGCGTTCCAGCCGCCTGCGCAGGCTGGTGTACTCGGGGTGCTGCACGCCCATGCGGGCGTACACCAACACCGCGTCGGCGCCTTCCGCCACCAGACCCTCGGCCAAGCACGACGCCTCCGCGGGCGAGGATCCCTCGGCCTCGAACACCGAAGCCAGGCGCACTCGGAACCGGTCGCGGTCGAGCTGGAACACCTGCTCGGCGCGGGCCACCGTCGTGTTCACGTCGTCGGTGAACCCACAGCGCGAGCGGTTCTTCGGGGGCGTCAGACGCACCAGGTAGTCGACCACGAGCTCGTCGACGCAGTCGCTGTGGAGGAAGGCCGTGTGGCCGGCGCCCTCCCACCGCACCGACACCGCATCGCCCAACGCTTCGGCCATCTCGGGTGCGAGGAAGCCAGGCGTGGCCGGGTCGCCGTCGGTGCCGATCACCACGATCGGGTTGGCAACATCGACCGCGACGATGGGGGGCAGCGGCTCGGCGGTCTCCGGCCAGCCCGAGCACCAGTCGACCGAGAACTCTCCGTGGCGGCCGGCGAAGTCGGCGCAGTAGATCGCGATGTTGGCCTCGGTGAGGTTGTCGAACGAGTTCTCAACACGCGGGTAACCGGCTTCCAGGAAGCTGCCCAGCGCCGCCAGCGTGCTGGCGTCACCCTCGGCCGCGTCGTTCAGGCCCACCGCCAGCGGCACCCACAGGTCGGTGTTGTACATCGCCGAGGTGACGATGCCGTCGACCTGCCCAGGAGTGACCTCGGGGTCCCATTCGTCGAAGTAGTCGGTGCCCGCGTCCGAGACATCGAAGTACAGGTCGTCGAGCAGCTCGGCCGCTCGCGGCCCCGCCAGGCAGTGGCGGGTGGCATCGCACAGCTCGAGGAACACGTCGACCGTGCCACCGAAGTCCTGCACCCCGTAGAACGGGCTGCCGTACGAGCCGGCCGCGGTGCCATCGACGTTGTACTCGCCGGCGGCAGGGTCGACGCTGCCGTCCAGCACCAGTGCGCGCACGCTGCCGGGGAACAGGTCGGCATACACCGCGCCCAGTGCGGTGCCGTAGCTGAAGCCGAGGTAGGTCAGCTGCTCGTCACCCAGCGCCTTGCGCAGCTGCTCCATGTCGCGCGCTGCGTTCTGCGTGCCGACGTAGGGCAGCAGGTCGCCCGAGTTGGCGAGGCAGTCGCGCAGCACCACCCGGAAGGTGCGGTTGAGGTCGCCGCAATCGATCGGGGTGGAACGGCCGACCCCACGCGGGTCGAAGCCCACCAGATCGAAGCGGTCCACCAGCTCCGGCGGAAAGCTGGACGCATAGCTCCAGGCCAGGTCGAGCCCCGAGCCACCCGGGCCACCCGGGTTCAGCACCAGCGAGCCGATCGGGTCGGCCCCGGTGGCCGGCAGCCGCGTGACAGCGATGTCGACCATCCCTGCCGAATCCGCGCGGCGATAGTCGAGCGGCACTTCGATGGTGCCGCACTGCCAGGGCTCGGGCTGCTCGTCGCACTCGGCCCACTGCACAGCGGCGATGTCGGGGAGCTGGTCGACTGCCGCCAACGGCAAGGCGCGATCGAATGGTGTGGGCAGCGCCACTCGCTTGGTCGCGACCACACCGCCGGGCGTGCTGCAGGCCACCAGCAGGGCCGCGCAGGCCAGAGCGATGGGGGTGCGCAACGCCTTCATGTGCAGGTCAGGCTAGACCCACTGGCGCCGACGCGCACAGCGGCTCCGAGCGGTCGCTCAGACGAGGTCGCTCAGACGAGGTCGCGCAGCAACGCATGCGTGCGGTCACGCTCGTCGCCGCGCCGGCCGAACACTGCCGCGTTGAAGTCGGTGACGCCGATCGACGCCAGCTCGGCGAGCTGGTCGCGCACCTCGGCCTCGGTGCCGGCGATGGCCAGCTCGCCAGGCCCAGCGACGTTCTCGCGGTCCATCATCGCCCGGTAGCTCGGCAGCTGGTTGTACATCGCGAACACCTCGGCGGCGCGGGCACGCGCGGCACCCACGTCGTCGGTGACGCACACGGGCAGCGACGCCACCACGCGGGGCTCGGGTCGCTGCGCGTCGGCAGCCGCCTGGCGCAGCGCGGGGATGGTGAACTGCGCCAGCGTGTGCGGACCCACGCACCACGTGCTGGTGCCGTCGGCAAGCGCGCCGGCCACCCGCAACATCTGCGGGCCCAGTGCGGCCACCACCACCGACGGCCGCTGCGCACCCGGCACGTTGACCGTGCCGCGCACGGTGTACTCCTCGCCCTTGAACCGCACCGGCTGCCCTTCCAGCAGCGGCATCATCGCCGACAGGTACTCGCGCAGGTGGCGTACCGGCCTGGCGTACGACAGGCCCCACATCGCTTCCACCACCACCTGATGGGAGAGACCGATGCCGAGGCACAGCCGGTTGCCGGTGGCGGCCTGCACGGTGAGCGCCTGCTGGGCCAGCATCATCGGGTGCCGCGGGTAGGTGGGCACCACCGCCGTACCCAGCTCGATGTCCGGCACTTCACGGCCGATGACCGCGAGGGCAGTGAGGGCATCGAGCCCGAACGTCTGCGCCGTCCAGAACGTACTGACGCCCGCAGCCTGGGCCGCATGGGCCTCGTCGACGAGATCCTGCAGGGTTCCGTTGTTGTCGACAGAGCTCATGAGACCGATGCGCATGCGGCGCAGGGTACTCGGGCACAGGGGCCAGGCACAGGGCCCGGCACAGGGCCAGGCACAGGCCGGCGATCAGGCGAGGCTGACGAGCTCCAGCCAGTCTTCGTTGAAGTAGTCGACCTGGCCGTCGGGCATCAGCAGCACCTTCGTGGGCGCCAGCTCCTCCACGAACTCCACGTCGTGGCTGACGAACACGATGCTGCCCTTCCAGCCGGTGAGCGCGTCGGCCACCGCCTGGCGACTGGGCGGATCGAGGTTGTTGGTGGGTTCGTCGAGCAGCAGCAGGTTGTTGCGCCCCACCATCAGCATCGCCAGCGCCAGCTTGGTCTTCTCCCCGCCCGACAGGGTGCCGCTCTGCTGGAACACCTTCTCGCCGCTGAGGCCCATCATGCCCAGAAACGCCCGCAGCTGGGTCTCGGTGTAGATCACGCCCGGCGGCACGTCGGCGCGCAGGTTGTCGAGCAGGCTCTGGTCGGTGCGCAAGTTGTCGTGCTCCTGCGCGTAGTAGCCAACCTCCACCTGGTGGCCGAAGCGAAAGTCGCCGAGGTTGGCCTCGGCTTCGCCGGCCAGGATGCGCAGCAGGCTGGTCTTGCCGGCGCCGTTCAGGCCCAGCACCAGCAGCCGCTCGCCACGGCCGAGGTCGAACGAGACGTCCTCGAACACGGGGGGCCCGCCGTAGGCCTTGGACAGGCCGCGGGTCGTGATGACCGTGCCACCACAGGGCGGCGGGTCGGGGAACCTCATCCGCAGGGTGCGATCGCCGGCGCCCACGTGCACGCGCTGAGACTCGAGCCGCGCGATCTGCTTCTCCTTGCTGTGCGCCATCGCGGCCTTGGTGGCCTTGGCGCCGAAGCGATCGACCACGGCTTGGAGACGGGCGATCTCCTTGCCCTGCAGCAGCGCCTGCTTGGCCAGCCGTTCTTCGTCCTTCGCCCGCGAGGTCTTGTACTGGGTGTACGTGCCCTTGTACTCCACGAGGTTGCCGAGGTTCTCCTCCCCCGGTCGGTCGAGGTGCAGCACGCGCGTGATGGCCTCGTCGAGCAGCTCCAGGTCGTGGCTGATGACCAGCAGCGCGCCGCGGTAGTTGCGCATGAAGCCCAGCAGCCAGGTCTTGGCGTCGACGTCGAGGTGGTTGGTGGGTTCGTCGAGCAGCAGCACGTCGCTGCCGGCGAACAGGATGCGCGACAGCTCGACCCGGCGCCGCTCGCCGCCGCTGAGCACGCCGATGGGCAGCTCCATCCGGTCGGGCGGTAGGCCGAGGCCGGCCATGATGCTGCGCGCCTCGCTCTCCGCCGCGTAGCCGCCTGACGACGCGAACTCGTCCTGCGCCCGGCTGTAGCGGGCCACGTTGCGCTCGTTGGCGTCTTGCTCCATCGCCACGCGCAGCTTCTCGATCCGATCGAGCTGTTCGTCGATCTGGCGACCCGACAGCACATGGGTGACGGCAGGCCGCGTGTCGAGCACACCGGCGATGCGCGGGTCTTGCGGCAGGTAGCCGAAGCCGCCCTTGCGCACCACCTTGCCGCCGCTGGACTCGGCCGCGCCGCCGAGCACCTTGAACAAGCTGGTCTTGCCGGCGCCGTTGCGGCCGACCAGGCCCACCTTGTCGCGGGGCATGACGGTGAACGAGATGCCGTCGACGATCAGCCGACCGCCCACCTCCACCGAAAGACCCTGCACCTGCAACATGAACGTCCAGCGTGGCGGCGGATCGCCCGGTACACAACCAGGCCGCCCGATGGCTCACTACGATCGGGGAGATGCACGCCACCGCTGCTGCACCCACCGCTGCACCCAACGCTGCACCCACCACGGCACGGCAGCGCGCGCTGCCCATCGCCTGCGGTTGTGCGCTCACGGCTGCTGCAGCAGCGGTGAAGGTGTTCGACCCGTCCGCTGCCGGCAGCCGCTTCCCGGCCTGCCAGTTCCACTCGCTCACCGGCTGGTGGTGTCCCGGTTGCGGACTCACCCGCGGGTTCCACCAGTTGCTGAACGGCAACGTCGCTGCGGCCGTCGGGCACAACATGTTCGTGCCGTTCGTGCTGGTGGCAGCGGTGCTGGGCTGGGCTTCGTGGCTGCGCACCAGTTGGGGTCGCTCGGGGTTGCACGTGCCGCCCTGCATCACTCGGGTAGCCACCATCGGCATGCCCGTGCTACTGGCTGTGTACGGCGTGCTGCGCAACCTGCCGGTGTCGCCGTTCAGCTCGCTGGCACCCTGAGCCGCAGCACTGCGGCAGGCGGGTGTCAGGGTTCGGTGCCGCTGGGCGGGTCGGTTGCGCCGGGCGTGGTGTCCGGGTCGGTGGTCTGCGGGGCAGAGGTGGTGGACCGGTTCGGGCGCCTCACCGTCGTGGTCGTGCTGGTGCCCTCCACGGGGCCGCTGGAGTCGTCGTCGAAGTCGGAGGCCAGGCAGCTGCCGTCGGTGCGCGGCGCGGTGCCCAACGCCAGGGCCACCTGCTCGGCCAAGGCGGCGCGACCCTTGTCGGTGAGGTGCAGGCCGTCACCGCCGGTGAGCGACGTGTCGGCGGCCGTGGTGGCACCCCAGTCGACGATCAACACGTTGTCGTACTTCTGCGCCAGCTCGAAGATGACCTCGTTCACCTCCACCCGCGAGGGGGTGAACTCCGACACCGTCAGCAGCACCACCGGTTGCGGCGACAGGCGACGGATCATGCGGTCGAGCTGCAGCAGGTACACCTCGCGGTCGCCGCGGTAGTTGTTGCCCAGCAGGATGACGCCGACGTCCCAGCCGGCGGCCAGGCGGTCGTCGAGCACCTCGTTGCCGAACTCGACGAAGCGACCGGTCTCGGCGTCGACCTCCACCTGCCAGCCCAGTGGCACCAGCGCATCGCACATGTCGTTGCTGTACCGGCGCGAGGTGCTGGCCATCACCGAGTCGCCGATGGCGATCACCCGGTTGCCGCCCACCAGCGCACCGACCTGCGCGTCGGCAGGGATGGTGACCGTCGTCCGCGGCACCGAGCTGACCGTGGTGGGCAGCTGCGACCCGGCCTGGGTGGCAAGGGTGGGCGGCGCGGCACCCACGGGCACCGTGACCTGCGGGTGGGTACCGCCCGACGACGCGGCAACGCCGCACGCAGCAAGTACGGCGATCGAGCCGAGGAGGAGCAACACACGCCTGAACATCATGGGGGTCGTCCTATTCGACCGACAAAGTGCGCAACATGCAAGTCGCCCCACGCGAAAGGTGGGCGGCGTACGGCCGCCCACCCCTCGCTGCATCCGTGACAGGCTCGCTCAGCTGCGAGCTTTCAGCGCGTCGCGGATCTCGGTGAGCAGCTCGACCTCCGACGGACCGGCCGCCTCGTCGGCCTCCTTGGCCTTCTTCATCTTGTTGAACGCCTTCACCATCATGAACAGCACGATGCCGGTGAGCACCAACGAGATCAGTGTGTTGATGAACGTGCCGATCTGCAGGGTTGCGTCCTTCGAGGTGACGACGCCGGTGACCGGGTCCTTGACGTCCTCCACGCCCTTGCGCAGCGTGATGGTGACCGAGCTGAAGTCGGGCTTGCCGAAGATCGCGGCGACGACCTGCATCATGATGCCGTCGGTGAACGCCTTGATCACCGCACCGATCGCACCGCCGAGGATGACGGCCACGGCCAGTTCGATCATGTTGCCGGTGGCGACGAAGTCCTTGAACTCCTTCACGAAGTTCTTCATGTACGTGGGTCCTTTCGCAGTGATGTACCGCCCGTCTGACGAGGTATTAGAGCAGGTATGACGGCGTGCCGGCGACAACCACGGCAGCGGTAGCGTGCGGGCGATGAGCGAGCACATCGTCGCTGCCGACGCACCCGCATCAGATGCCACCGAGGGTGGTCATCCGGGCATCGAGGACCACAGCATCCTGCCTCGAATCGGCGCGGTCGACGACCTGATACTGGATCGCATCGACGCGTTGCGCGTGCTGCGCGCCGACACTGCCGAAGAGAAGGGCCGCCTGCTCGAGCAGATCGCCGGTCCCGGCAGGCCCGAGCAGGACATCGTCAAGGAGCTGTCGAAGGTGAAGCCGCTGTGGCGGCCCGATCGCTTCGAGGAAGCCCACCGCATGGCCATGCGGTCGTTGGAGGTGCTGGACCGCAACGGTGCTCGCGGCCCGAAGCTGCCCCGATTGGGCCCGCTGAAGCCGATCGCGAGCTACGTCGTCGAGCAGATGACCCGGTGGATCGTGAAGGGCCACCAGAACTCGCTGGTCACCCGCATCCGCAAGACCTACGAACGCCGTGAGGCGAACTCGGTGTGGGGGTCGCCCGAGCATCACATGCTGAGGCGGGCACGCATCGACGCGGCACGCGTGGAACCGGGTTACAAGGGCAACCCGCTGGGCCTGCCCACGTTCCTGCTGGGCGGCGCCGTGCTGTCCACGTTGGTGTCGCTGATGCAGCGGTTCTTCGAGTGGGCCCTGGAGGGCCGGTGGGGTGTCGTCATCTTCGCCGGCGTGCTCGGCCTCATCTTCCTCGGGCTCGCGTGGGCCGCGCTCTACTCCGCCGGCGTCGCTCGCCGGCGGATCCGCCTCAGCACCGACCAGCCGATGAAAGCGCTGTGGGAGACCATCGGCGCCTGCGGCAACCCCCCGAAGGACAGCAGCTACGACTTCGCCATCTACGCCATCGTGTTGCTGTCGCTCGCAGGCGTGCTGGTGCCGCTGGCCGCGTGGCTGGTGTTCAAGGTCTAGATGGCCGACCCCATGCTCCCGACGGCGACGTTCGACCTGGTGATCGTGGGCCTGGGCTCGGGCGGCCTGACGGCGGCCGAGTTCGCCGCCGGCCTCGGCCTGCGCGTCGCCGCCGTCGAGCAGGCGCGCGTGGGAGGCGACTGCCTCTGGACAGGTTGCGTGCCGTCGAAGGCGCTACTGGCCAGTGCACGCGTTGCACACACCATCCGCACCGCCGACAGGTACGGCATCGGCGCCGCCGAACCGCACATCGACCTGGCCACCGTGTGGCGGCGGGTGCGGGCCGTGCAAGCCCAGATCGCGGCCACCGACGACAACCCGGAGCACTTGCGCGAAGCGGGCATCCAGCTGTACCGGGGGACGGCACGCCTCACCGGGCCCAACGAGGTTGCGGTCCGGCCCACCGGCGACGGTCCCGAGCAGCTGCTGACCACACGCTTCGTGCTCCTGTGCACCGGTAGCCGGCCGCACATCCCGCCCATCGCGGGGCTCAGCACCGAGTGGTGCCTCACCAGCGACAACCTGTTCCAGATCGACCAGCCGCCGGCCAGGCTGGCGGTCATTGGCGGTGGCCCGATGGGTGTGGAGATGGCGCAGGCGCTCACCCGGCTGGGTGTGCAGGTCACCGTGCTGCAGCGGGCACCCACGCTCCTGCCCCGCGAGGAACCCGCGCTGGTCGAGCGCCTCGCGGCGGTACTGACCCACGAAGGGGTGGCCGTGCACTACCACGCCGACGTGCGGAAGATCGCCGGCGTGGCCGCCAACGGGCCCTACGTCGTACACGCGATCGTCGGCCACGAGGGCAGCCGGGTGCAGGTGGAGGTCGATGGCGTGCTGGTGGCCGCCGGGCGCACCGCGACCACCAACGGGCTCGGCCTGGAGGCGCTGGGCATCGCCGTCAGCGGCCAGGGCATCGCCGTCGACGAGCGCGGTCGCACCGCCGTGCGCACCGTGTACGCGGCGGGCGACGTAGCCGGGCGCCGGCTGTTGACCAACACCGCCGGCTACGAAGCCGTGCGAGCGGTGCGCGACATGTTCTTCCCCGGCAAGGGCACGGTCGACGCGTTGCAGCCGTGGTGCACGTTCACCGACCCTGAGCTGGCCCACGCCGGCCTCACCGTCGCCGAGGCGGAGGAGCTCTACGGCACCGACACCGACGTGTGGCAGCTGGATCTGGCCCACAACGACCGAGCCCGCGCCGACGGCCGCACCGAGGGCGCGATGGTGGTGATCACCGCCAAGGGACGAGTGGTGGGCGCCCACGTGCTGGCGCCGGCGGCGGGTGAGCTGATCCACGAGCTGGCGTTGGCCATCCACCGCGGCATGCGGCTGGCCGATCTGGCCGAGCTGGTGCACGTGTACCCCACGCTGGCTTCCAGCATCGGCCGACTGGCCACCGAGGCCGCCTACGAGAAGGCGTTGCGACTGCGCTGGCTGATGAAGCGCAAGTAGGCGCGACCGGGCCCCGCAGGCAGACCGGCGCGGCTCAGTGGCCGAGGTCTTCGAAGCGATCGACCTTGCGCAGCGAGGGGAAGCCCAGCCACCACACGCCGACCACCACGATCGTGGCCACCCCGCCGCCGATCACCGTTGCCGGAGTGCCAGCGGCCTGGGCGACGATGCCGCTCTCGAACGCGCCCAGTTCGTTGGAGGCGCCGATGAACACGTTCTCCACGGCCATCACCCGCCCGCGCTTCTCGTCGGGCGTCACCAACGGCACCAGCGAGCCGCGGATGTAGACACTGACCATGTCGGCACCCGACAGCACCACCAGCGCGAGGAACGCCACCAGGAACGAACGGGTGGCGCCCAGCACTACGGTGGCAGTACCGAACACGAACACGGCCAGCAGCAGGCTGCGGCCGATGTGACGGCGGAGCGGCTTGAACGCGAGGAAGACGGCCATGGCTGCCGCACCGAGGCCCGGCGCGGAGCGCAGGAACCCGTACGCCACGTTGCCCACACCCAGCCGTTCGTCGGCGATCGCCGGCAGCAACGCCACCGCCCCGCCGAACAGCACCGCGAACAGGTCGAGCCCGATCGCGGCCAGCAGGATGGGCGTCCGCTTCACGAACACCAGGCCCTCGATCGCACTGCGGAACGTGGGCCGGTCGTCGGGGGCCGGGCGATCGGGCTGGCGCTCGAAGCGCAACCCGCTGATGAACACCCCCGAGACCGTGATCATCAGCGCCGACACGAAGTACGGCGCCCACGCAGCGACGGAGAACAGCAGGCCCGAGACGGCAGGACCCAGGATGGTGGCGCCGGTCCAGGTGGCCGACCACATCGCGATCACCTTCGGGATGCCACCTTCGGGGGCGACCATCGCCGGCATCGGTCGGGTGGCGGGCGCCAGGAACGCGCGGGCGATGCCGTACACGAACGCGATGACGAACAGCGGCCACACCTCGGTGGGGTCGGTGAAGGCGTACAGCATCAGCGCCACCGAGCAGACCACCTCGCCGGCGATGGCGTACAGCGCGATCCGTTTGCGATCGAAGCGATCGGCCACGCTTCCGGTGACCAGCACCAGCAGCGCCGCCGGCAGGAACTCGCAGAGGCCGATCCAGCCCAGATCGGCCTTGCGGCCCGTGATCTCGTAGGCCTGCAGGCCAAGCACCGCCGCCTGCAGCGCGACACCGGTGAACAGCACACCGTTGGCGACCAGCAGGGGCAGCACGCCGCCGAAGCGCAGCACCTCGCGGGTGGACATCGGTGCGGGTGAAGTGGGTGCAGGATCGGTGGACGGCACGGAGCGATCACGCTACTGAGAAAGTGCTACACAGCACGCCATGACTTCTCTCGCCGACGACACCCGCTGGCTGGATGCCACCGACCAGGCCGCGCTGGTGCGCAGCGGTCAAGTTGCACCGCACGAGCTGCTGCAGGCGGCGATCGAGCGCATCGAGGCCATCGACCCGGCGTTGAACGCCGTCGTCATCCGCTGGTTCGACGAAGCCCGCACCACTGCCGCCGGCCCGTTGCCCGACGGCCCGTTCCGTGGTGTGCCGACGCTGCTGAAGGATCTGTGGGCGCACTATGCGGGCCAGCCACTCACCAACGGCTGCCAGGCGTTGAAGGACCAGATGGCGCCATCGACGGCCGACACCACCCTGGTGGCCCGGTTCCGCGCGGCCGGGTTCGTGATCGCCGGGCGCACCAACAGCCCCGAGTTCGGCAGCCTGCCCGCCACCGAACCGACGGCGTGGGGCGCCACCCGCAACCCGTGGGACACGGCCCACTCTCCCGGCGGGTCCAGCGGCGGCGCCGCAGCAGCGGTGGCCGCAGGCATGGTGCCCATCGCCCACGCCAGCGACGGCGGCGGCAGCATCCGCATCCCGGCCTCGGCGTGCGGGCTGGTCGGCCTCAAGCCCTCGCAGGGCCGCATCACACTCGGCCCCTTCCGCGACGAGAGCAACCTCGGCGTGGAGCTGTGCGTCAGCCGCAGCCTGCGCGACACGGCCGCGCTGCTGGATGCCGTACGCGGCCCCGGCGTGGGCGACACCGTCATCGCCCCGGCGCCGAGTCGCCCGTACATCCAGGAACTGGGCGCATCCCCGGGCCGCCTGCGCGTGGGCCTGCTCGACCACCACCCGTTCGGTTCCCCCGTTCATCCCGAGTGCGCGCTGGCGGCGCGCAACACCGCTGCGTTGTTGGAGTCGCTGGGGCACGACGTGCAGCCAGGCTTCCCGCAGGCGATGGGCAATGCCGATTTCGCCCGCCGCTTCGCCGCGCTGTGGAGCACCAACATGGGCACCTCCTTCGCCCGCATCGCCGCCCAGATCGGTCGCGCACTGGTACCCGGCGATGTCGAGCCGGTCAACTGGGTGCAGGCCGAGTACGCCCGCTCCGTCAACGGTGTCGACTACGCGCTCGCGCTGGCCGCCAACGTCGACTTCCGGCGCGCGGTGCAGCAGTGGTGGCACGACGGCTGGGACCTGCTGCTGACGCCCACCCTCGGCGAGCCTCCGGCGCTGGTGGGTTCGTTTACCAACGACCCCGACAACCCGATGGCGCCGATGGCGCGGGCCGCGCAGTACGTGCCGTTCACGCCCGCGTTCAACGCCAGCGGGCAGCCGGCGATCAGCCTGCCGATGCACTGGACCCCCGAGGGCTTGCCGGTGGGTGTGCAGCTGGTGGCCGCCTACGGGCGCGAAGACGTGCTGTTCCGAGTGGCCGCGCAGCTGGAAGCCGCCCAGCCGTGGGCGCACCTGCGGCCGAGCATCTGAGCCTGCGGCGGGGCATCTGAGCCTGCGGCGGGGCATCCGAGCCTGCGGCGAGGGTCAGCCGATGTCGAGCCGCTCGGATCGTTCGCGCTTCAGGCGGGCCTCGATCTCGTCCACATGCTGGGGCACTTCGATTCCCCAGCGCAGCATGCCTTCCTCCACCCGCTGGATGGTGGTCTCCACCACGGCGATGCGGGCGTACCGCTTCTGCTCGCCACCGATCACGTCCCACGGGGCGTACCGGTGGTCGGTGCGCGAGAACATCTCCTCCGCCGCTGCGTCGTACAGCCGGTTCTTCTCCCGGTTGCGCCAGTCCTCCTCGGTGAGCTTCCACCGCTTCAGCGGGTCGGAGGCGCGGCCTTCGAAGCGGCGCAACTGCTCGTCGTCGCTGACGTGCATCCAGAACTTCACCAGGATGATGCTCTCCTGGCACAGCGATTCCTCGAAGTCGACGATCGCCTTGTAGCCGCGCTTCCACTCGGCCTTGCCGGCGAAGCCCTCCACCCGCTCGACCAGCACCCGGCCGTACCAGCTGCGGTCGAACACTGCCATCTCACCCAGGCCGGGCAGCTCGCGGTAGAAGCGCCAGAGGAAGTGGTGGTTCTTCTCCTGCGTGGTGGGCTTGGCGTACGAGACCACCTTGTAGTGGCGCGGGTCCAGGTGGCCGACCAGCGCCTTGATCGCGCCACCCTTGCCCGAGGCGTCCGGGCCTTCCATGATCACCAGCAGGCCAGGGCCCAGCGTGCCCGAGCCCATCAGCCCACCCAGGTGCAGCCGCAGCTGCGACAGCCGGCGCTGCCCTTGCGCGAGACGCTTCTCGTACTCGTCGCGATCGAGCCGGTTTGACATGTCGAGCTTGTCGAGGATGCCCATGCGGCGCCACCCTACAGCGCGCCCTCAGCGGGCAGTCCAGCCGCCGTCGACGATCAGGCTCTGCCCTGTGTAGAACGTGCTGCCCGCTCCTGCCAGGAACAGCAGCGCCGCGTCCAGTTCGTGCACGTGCCCCATGCGCGGGATCGGGGTGTTGGTGGTGATGAACCGCTGGCTGCCCTCGTCGGTGTCCATGCCGGCCGTCATCTCGGAGACGAAGAAGCCGGGACACAGCGCGTTCACCCGCACTCCCTTGCGCGCCCACTGCACCGCCAGCTCGCGGGTGAGGTTCACCACTGCTCCCTTCGAGGCGCAGTAGTGGGCCTCCTTCAGTGGGGCCGACGCGACGTGACCCATCATGCTGGCGATGTTGATGATGCTGCCGCCGCCGGCGGCGATCATCGACGGCGCACACAACTTGCTCATGTGCCACACGGAGGTCACGTTGATCTCCATCGTGTTGCGGAAGAGCTCGACCGTTTCGTCCTCCACCGCCACCCCACCGCCCACACCGGCGTTGTTCACCAGCACGTCGACGCGCCCGAAGTGCTGGATGGCCGCCGCCGCCAGCTGCTCGCGGTCGCCTGCCTGCGAGATGTCGGCGGCCACCACGAACGCACCCGGCAGCTCGGCCGCCAGCGCCTCCAGCCGGTCGATGCGGCGGGCGGACAGCACCACGTTGGCGCCGACTGCGTGCACCACCCGGGCAAAGCGGGCGCCCAGGCCCGACGAGGCTCCGGTGACCAGCACCGTGCGCCCATCGAGGCGAAACATGTCCAATGGGTTGACGATCGTCGCGCTCATGATTGAGATTCTGTGTCATTCACTGCAGTTCGGAGAATTCCTCCCGAAAAAGTGATCGATGTCCACTTCAGCTGCGTCTATAGCACCATGAACACTTTGCACGCCCATCTGCACGCACACCGGCACGCCCGCCGTCCTGCTGTCCGTCACTCGTCGGCCACCCGCACCCCCACCGGGTTCGACTGGGCCGCCCAGATCAGGCTGGCCGTCGTGCTCAGCCTGGCGGCGGCCATCGCCGCCATCGCGCTCGCCGATCGCATCGCCGAGCCTGTGCTCATCGTCGGCATCATCGTCATCGCCTCCGCCGTCGCATGGAGCCGCATCGAGCCGGTGGGGCACTCGGCCACGCCCGCTCGCGTTCATCTGCGCCGCCGCTGACCGCGTGTGACACGATGCGCTCATGAGCGCATCGTGTCCCGTGGTGCTGGTGCACGGCGCCTGGCACGGCGCCTGGTGCTTTGCGGCCCTGCAGAACGAACTCGACGCACTGGGCGTGCCGTCGTATGCAATCGATCTGCCGGGCCATGGCGCCTCAGCCGAACCCCTCTGCGGGCTGCACGGCGATGCCGCCCACGTGGCGGCGGTCCTGCGCCGGCTCGGCGCGCCGGCTGTGCTGGTGGGCCACAGCTACGGCGGCGCGGTGGTCACCCAGGCGGCCGCGCTGCACCCCGAGGTGGCGCACCTGGTGTACCTGGCGGCGTTCGCACTGGCCGACGGCGAGAGCGTCAACGGGCTGCTGCGTTCGCTACCCCGCGGTCGCGTTGCACTGGGCGAGGCGATGCAGGCGCAGGCCGATGGCACGATCACGCTGAACCCGGCGCTGACCGCGGCCGCCGTGTACGGCGAAGTGCCGCCCGCAACGGTCGAGGCAGCGTTGGTGCGCCTCTCACCGCAGTCGCAGGCGTCGTTCACCGATGTGGTCAGCGGCTCTCCGCGCGAGGCCATCGCCTCCACCTACGTGCGCTGCCTGCGCGACGACTCGGTGCACATCACTCATCAGGACGCGATGGCAGCCCGCTGCGGCACCACGCTGACGCTCGACACCGGGCACTCGCCCTTCATGTCGCATCCCGCCGACACCGCAGCGCTGTTGGCAGCGGTCGTGCGTCAGGTCACCACGTGAAGCGGGTCGCCTCGTGAAGGTGCGCATCGGCGTCGGGCTGGGCGTGCGCACGAAGCTGAACGACTCGGGCTTCGGCGAGGTCGTCGACGCGCTGGAAGACCTGCGCTTCGACAGCCTGTGGCTGAGCGAACGCATCGGCGGCGACGCCCCCGATCCACTGGTGGCGATGGCGTACGCGGCCGGCCGCACGACGCGGCTGAAGTTCGGGATGAGCGTGATGGTGCTGCCCGGTCGGAACCCGATCGTGCTGGCAAAGGAGCTCGCCACGCTGGACCGCATGTCGGGCGGGCGCCTGCTGCCCGCGTTCGGGCTGGGTGTCGCCGACCCCCACGAGCAGCAGGCCTTCGGCGTCGAGCGCGGTGCCCGCGCCAAGCTGTTCGACGAGGCGTTGCAGGTGCTGCGCGGGTGTTGGTCACCCGAGCCACTGACCCACCACGGCCCGCACTTCCATTACGACGAACTGCAGGTGCTACCCAAGCCGCTCCAGCACCACGTCGACATCTGGCTGGGCGGCATCGCCCCGTCCGAGCTGCGCCGGGTGGGCCGCGTGGCCGACGGTTGGCTGCCCAGCTTCATCACACCCGACGACGCCGCCCGCGGCCGCGAGGTGATCGAGGCCACCGCAGCCGAACACGGCCGGCACATCGACGACGACCACTTCGGCACTCTGATCCCGTACGCGCTCGGCCCGGTGCCCGACGCGGTGCTGGCGGGGCTGGCGCAACGCCGGCCCGATCTGGCCGACCCATCGGTGCTCATCCCCCACGGGTGGGATGCCGTGATCGACACCATCGACCGGTTCGTGGCCGTGGGCACCAGCAAGTTCGTGGTGCTGCCGATCGTCGAGCCCGGCTCACCCGACGCATGGCTGCAGCACCTGGAAGACGCGGCGCCGATCGTGCTCGCCCGCCAGACCTGACACCGGCTGTTCAGACCCCGGCGATCGGGCCAGGCGATCGGGCCAGGCGATCAGGCCAGGCGTACGGTCACCTCGTGCACGCTGACGTGCTGGCCGTTCTCCGGCGACACCTCGAACAGGCGCACCACCACCTCGCCAGTGGTGCCTGCGGGCAGCGGTGCCAGCGTGGCATCGAACGTGCCCCACGTGCCCGTGCCCGAAGTCGCCATGAACCAACCCTCGGCCAGGACTGCCCCGGCGGGCGAGAGCACCTCGTAGTTCACCTGCGCCTCGAACGTGTTCGACATGCCCGTCACCACGATCGGGCTGCTCACCTCCTGGCCGTCCCAGGGTGTCTCCAGCAAGATGAACGGTGCCATGTCGACCAGGTCCAGCCGGTGCACAGCGGTCACGTCGAGGCCCTCGCCGGTCAGCTCGGTGACGATCGATCCGTCGATGCTGAATCGCACCGTGTCGATGCCGGCGAAGTGGGTGACCGTGTAGACCACCTGCGCGACGCGGCCTGTCACCGACAGGCTGCCGCCGCCGGAGTTGAACTCGGCGGAGAGGTCGACGACCGCCTCGTTGCCGTCGACCACCAGGCCCAGCAGCCGGGTGCCCGCGGGCACCAACGACACGAGGCCATCAGCGCGCTCGTCGGCGGTCGGGCCGGCCAGCAGCGCCTCCACGGCAGCCGCCGGCGTGGCCGCCGGTACCAGCCGCCCACCGACGTGCAGCAGTTCGCCAGCGAGGAAGTAGACCAGCACCGGCTCGGCTGCGAGCGGTTGGGTGGTGCTGGTGGGCTCCGATGTCGTCGCGCCACTTGTCGACGTGATCACCTCCGTGGTGGCGGGTCCCGTGACAGGGATCGTCGCCGCTGTGTCGGTGACCGAGGTGGTGGAACCACCGGAGGTGGAGCTGTCGCTGCACCCGGCCGCCATCACGGCGAGCGCGGTCAATGCGGCGAACGCACCGGGAACGAACCGCCTGCGCATGGCAATCCTCCTTCGCTCACTTGCAGCGTCGCGCACAGCAGGCGGGCGTGCCAGAGGCTTTCGCCGGCCGAGATCGCACGGTCGGTCGCGCGGTCGGTCGCAAGGTGGGGTGGAGGCCGCTCAGCCGCCGACGCCGACGGAGGCGTGCAGGCGGTCGATCAGCGCCATCACCTCGTCGGCGGGCACGGGGCGCGAGAACAGGTGGCCCTGCATGGTGTCGCAGCCCAGCGAGCGCAGGTCGGCGAACACCTCCTCGGTCTCCACACCCTCGGCCACCACCGTCAGTCCCAGCTGGTGCCCCAACTCGATCACCGAGGCGACGATCGCCCGGTCCTCCGCGCTGTGCTGCATCGCGACCACGAAACCGCGGTCGATCTTCAGCTCGCTGACGGGCAGATGGCCCAGCGAGCCGAGCGACGTGTAGCCCTGCCCGAAGTCGTCCAGGCTCACCCGCACCCCGGCCGCGCTCAGCTCTTCCAGCAGACCGGTGGCGCGCACCGGGTCGGTGGCGAACGACGTCTCGGTGATCTCCAGCACCAGCTGCGAGGCCTTCACACGGTGCGCGGCCAGACGGTTCAGGATCCATCCCGGCAGCTCGTCGCGCAGATTGCGTGCCGAGATGTTGACGGCGACCGACAGGCCGGGCCGGATCTTCGACCACTCGGCCATCTGAGCCAGCGCGGAGTCGACCACCCATGCGGTGAGCGGGCCGATGAGGCCGGTGCTCTCGGCGATGGGGATGAAGTCGGCCGGCGGCAACAGGCCGCGGACGGGGTGCTGCCAGCGCACCAGCGCCTCGAACGCCAGCACCTCGCCGCTGTGCGCGTCGACCTTCGGCTGGTAGTGCAACACCAGCTCGCCGGTGACGATGCCACGGCGCAGCTCGGCGATCAGGCCCAGGCGCTGCGGGTCGAACTCGTCGATGCCGGGGTGGTAGCGCACGATCGACGCCCTGGCCACCTTGGCAGTGTCCAGCGCCAGGTCGGCGCGGCGCAGCAGCGCCTCGGGCGTCGCCGCGTCCTCCGGCCACATCGCATAGCCGACGCTGGCCTCGGCGGTGATGGCCACGCCTTCCAGCTCTGCCTCCTGCCCGAGCGAATCCTGCAGCCGCCGCAGGATCGCCTCCACAGCGTCGGGCTTCACACGTGGCAGCACGATGCCGAACTCGTCACCGCCGAGCCGGGCGACGGTGTCGCCCGGCCGCAGCGCTGCTGCCAGCCGGTCGGCGACGATGCGCAGGAACTCGTCACCGTTGCGGTGGCCGAGCGTGTCGTTCACTTCCTTGAACCGATCGAGGTCCACCACAGCCAGCGCCACGTCGTCGCCCGTGCGCCCTGCGGCGGCCAGCGCAGCCGCCACCCGGTCGCCGTACAGCGCACGGTTGGGCAGGCCGGTGAGCGTGTCGTGCAACGCCAGGAACTCGCTCCGCTTGCTCTGCCGCCGCACCCGCCGGGTGACCGAGGCGACGATGACCACCAGCACCATCCACAGCACCGCCAGGCCGACGACGATCGAGAGTCGCAGATGGTCCAGCGAGCTGTTGCGCTGGGCGGCGATGGACTCGAACGGGATGTACACCTCCAGCACCCCCACCGTCACCTCGGGTTCGCTCAGCGCGCTGATCGCGACGTAGGCCTCGATCGCCTGTGGGCCCTCGGTGGCGCCACGGTCGAGATCGACCTCGTCGGCGTTGACCCGCGTCAGCGTCGCCACCATCCCGTGTTCGGCCGCCTCCTGCACCTCCTCGTCGACCGTCGATGCGGCCATCGGTGCGGTCGGGTCGGCGGCATCGAACACGATCGTGCCGTCGTTGCTGCGCAGGCGCAGCAACAGCACCGTGCCCTGAGCCAACAGGTTGCTGGTGGTGCGGGTGATGGCGTCGCGCTCGGTCGGAGTGAGCCCAACGGCCAACGACCGGCCGCTCAGGAACGGCTCGACCGCCGCGTCGGCGATCGCCTGCGCCTGCGCCTCGCCCTGCCGCAAGGCGGCCGCATCGACCTCCTCGGTGAAGGTGTGCGCGAGCAGCACGCCCAGCCACACCACCGGCAGCAAGGTGGCACCGGCGTACGCCGCGAACCACCACACGCCCCGCCACCGCTTCCCGTCCACAGTTCGGGTATCGGCACTCGGCGTCGGTTCTTGAGAGTATTCAGAAGATCAGGCACGTCCGGGCTCAAGAAGCGTTCAAGAGGATCGTCACCATCTCGCCCGCCGAGCGACGCGGGAAGTACGCTGAACACCTGCAGCCACTCGGCACCGGAGGGGAGGAACGACCCATGTCGCGAACAGACGCCGCCGGTACGCGACGCCCGCCCCGACGGTCTGCCCGCCACGGTGGCTGCCGTTGTGACTGCCGTTGTGGCCGCCTCCGTGCCCGCCCCAATGGCCGGCACCCGGTTGCCACGGTCGGCGGTACACCGGAGTGAGCTCGCCACCGCGCCGGGTGGTCGCTCGCATCTGCCTGCTGTCGGTGGCGCTCGCCGCCTGTGCAGGCGTCGCGACAGCGCTGCTGCCGGATGCCACCAGCAGTTCGCGAAGCGCCCCCTGGTGGGTTGCGGTCGTACTGGTGTTCGCGTTCGCGCTGGCCGAGCGCTCGGTGTTCCACTTCGAGTTCCGCCACGAAGCGATCAGCTTCTCGTTCTCCGAGGTGCCCACTGCGTTCGCGCTGGTCTACCTGGCGCCCGGCCCCGCCATCGCGGTACGCATCATCGGTGCGCTGGTGCTCATCAGGCTCCGTTGGCGCAGCCCGTACTACAAGAACCTGTTCAACGCGTCGCTGTTCGCGATCGAGACGGCGTTGGCCTATCAGGTCGCCCGGATGATCGCCGGCGCCTGGCCCGACTCCACGGCAGTCCTGCTGTTCGCCCTGGTGCCCGCAGTCGCGCTGGCCACCCTGCTCGGCTCGGCGGTCGTGTCGCTCGCCATCTCCATCGTCGAGGGTGGCTTCCGCGAGCGGCTCGGCGGCGAGATGCGCATCAACGCCTGGATCGCACCGCTGAACGCCGCCGTCGCCGCAGGCGTGGTCGCCCCCACGCTCATGTCGCCGTGGCTGGTGGCGCTCTCGATCGTGCCGCTCGTCGCCTTCTGGCGGGTGCTGCAGGGGTACGGCCGGCTGGAGCAACGATTCCGCGACCTCGACGATCTCCACGGCTTCGTCGGGCGCGTGGGCAAGTCGCTCGACCTCGACGAGACGGTAGAGGCCGCGGCCGACGACATCGCGGCGCTGATGCGCGTCCGCCGCGCGGCACTGATCGTGTTCGACCTGGGCGGTGGCCTGCGCCGGCACGACGTCGGCCCGCCGCTTCCCGACCTGCCCACCTCGGTCGACGACCCGCGCTGGCGGGCGGTGCTGGGCCAGCAGCACGCCACCTTGCTGAACGGCAGCAGCGTCGTGCTGGCCGGATGCCACGAACTGTCCGAGATCGCGCAGGTGCTGGCTGCGCCCGTGCGCGAAGGCACCGACGTCGTCGGCCTGGTGGTGGTGGCCGAGCGCGATGGCGCCGTCGACCACTTCCGGCCCGGCGACCACGTGCGGCTGGAGACGCTCGCCGGCCAGTTCGCACCCAACCTGCGCAAGGCCATCCTGCACGGCCGAATCGACTTCGAGGCCCGTCACGACGCCCTCACCGGGCTGCCCAACCGGCCGTCGTTCGAACGGATGATCGACGTCATGATCGAGGCCGGCGTCCACGCCGACGGCGCGCAGATGCCGGTGGTGATGCTGATGGACCTCGACCGGTTCAAGGAGGTCAACGACACGCTCGGCCACCACGCCGGCGACAGCGTGCTCATCGACTTCGCCCGCCGCATCTCGGCCATGTTGGAGCCAGGCGACCTGCTCGCCCGCCTGGCCGGCGACGAGTTCGCCCTGCTGGCCGTGCGTCACCTCGACGGCATCCACCAGCTGGCCAACCGGCTGGTCGACGAGGCACGGCGCCCGTTCACCATCGACGGGCTGGAGGTCGTCGTCACGATGAGCATCGGTGTCGCACCGATGGTGGGCGAGATCCCCGGAGCCACCACCCTCCTGCGCCGCGCCGACATCGCGATGTACGCAGCGAAGAACCGGCACACCGGCTACGAGATGTACCGGGAGGAGATCGACCGCCGCACTCCGGCCCGCCTGGCGATGCTGGGAGACCTGCGCAACGCGCTGGAGCGCGACGACATGCAGGTGTTCCTGCAGCCGAAGCTGGACCTGGCCAGTGGCGTGGTGATCGGCGTCGAGGCGCTGGCCCGCTGGTCGCATGCCAGCCGCGGCTGGGTCGCGCCGGAAGACTTCGTGCCGGTCGCAGAGGAGACCGGCCTGATCAAGCAGCTCACCGATCAGGTGCTGGATTCCGCGATCGAGCAGCTGCAGCGGCTGCGCACCTTGGGGCACCACCTGGGCCTGGCCGTCAACCTGTCCACCCACGACCTGCTCGATGAGCTGCTCCCCGACCGCGTGATGCGCCATCTCGACCGCCGCGGCGTCGACCCGGCTCTGCTGACCCTGGAGATCACCGAGTCGTCGCTGCTCATCGACGCGCCGCGGGCGCGGGCCACCATCGACCGCATCAACCGGCAGGGCATCCGCCTGTCCGTCGACGACTTCGGCACCGGCTACTCGTCGCTGAGCTACTTGCGCCACCTGCCCGTCAGCGAGCTGAAGATCGACCGCAGCTTCGTCGCCAACGTGCTGCTCGACGACCAGGACGAAGTGATCGTTCGCTCGATCATCGACCTCGGCCACAACCTGGGCATGCAGGTGGTGGCCGAGGGCGTCGAGACCGACGAGGTCATCACCCGTCTACGCGGTTTCGCCTGCGACGTGGCGCAGGGTTTCGGCATCTGCCGCGCGCTGCCGTTCGACCAGTTCGTCACCTGGTTGAGCACCACCCAGTACCCCAGCCGGCGGCGCGACCCGCTGCGGCCCGGGCAGTGGTTCGACCTGCCGGCCACCCCCGACACCGAGCAGCCCCGGCCCACCGACGGCTGACAGACGGACAGGCGACGTCCGGGTTCAGCCGATGCTGTCGAACGCCCGCACCAACGGCGCCCCTGGGCGCAGCTGGCGCACCCGAGCGAGTGACGGCCCCGGGACCCCCGAGCCGGTGGTGCCCGCCCACTTGCGGGCCCACGCCAGGAAGTCGCTGTCGTGCATCGGGCGGGCGAAGTAGTAGCCCTGGCCGGTGTCGCATCCGAACGACGCCAGCAGATCCAGCTGCTCGGGCCGCTCCACCCCTTCGGCGACGACCGTCTTGTCCAGCGCACTCCCCAGGGCGACGATGGCCGAAGTCAGCGCCCGCTGCGACTCCGATGCCTCCAGGCCGTCGAGGAACGGCTTGGTGATCTTCACCACGTCGACCGGCAGCGTCTGCAGGCAGCTCAGCGAGGTGGGGCCGGTGCCGAAGTTGTCGAGCACCAGGTGCACGCCGATCGCCTTCAGGTCGGTGAGCAGCTGCACCGCCTGCTCGACATGCTCCACCATCAGCTGCTCCGTCACTTCGATGCCCAGCTGCGACGGCGCCAGATGGTTGCGGCGCAGCGCGCTCAGCACGTGCTCGACCAGCCCCGGCTCGTGGAAGCTGCGCGGCGAGAGGTTCACGAACACACGCGGCACCAGCCCCGGATCGGCCACCTCCATCCCTGCGATCCAGGCGCAGGCCGCATCCAGCACCAGCATGTCGACCGCGGAGATGAGGCCGGTCTGCTCGGCTGTCGGCAGGAACGCCTCGGGTGTCAACGGGCCCAGCCGCGGGTGGTCCCAGCGCACCAGGGCCTCGGCCCCGACGATCGCCCGCGTCTGGAAGCGCACGATCGGCTGGAAGTGCACCGACAGCGCCTTGGCCTGCACCGCCCGCTGCAGGTCGCTGTGCAGGTTGAAGCGGTGGATGCTGGACTCGAACATCGATGGCTCGAACACGACCACACGGTGCTTGCCCTGCGCCTTGGCGGTGTACATGGCAGTGTCGGCGCTCCGCATCAACGACTCGGGGTCGACGCCCGGTTCGATCAGGGCGATGCCCACGCTGGCCCGAATGCCCAGCCGGTGCGCGGCCACTGTGGTGGGCGCGCCGAGGTTGCGCATGATGCGTTCGGCCACCTCCAGGGCTCCCGTCTGATCGGCCACTGCGGGCAGCAGCACCGCGAACTCGTCGCCGCCCAGGCGCGCGACGATTGCATCACCCACCGATTCCTTCAGTCGACGTGCGGCCTCCACCAGCAGATCGTCACCGGTGGCATGGCCGAAGCTGTCGTTCACCGTCTTGAACTCGTCGAGGTCGACGAACACGACCGCGCCGGCGGCGCCATGCCCACCTTCGAGGTCGCGGCGCTCGATGGCGCTGCTCAGCTCCGTGCGGAAGAGCGTGCGATTGGCAAGGCCGGTGAGCGGATCGTGCAGCACCTGGAAGGTGAGGTTCCCTTCCAGCACGCGCAGCTCCTCCAACGACTGCTCGAGCCGACCGTTCTCCAGGGCCGTCATCGTGTGGTTCGCCAGCGTCTCGGCGAGTCGCGCATCAGTGGCATCGAAGTTGACCACCTGGCTCAACCGGTCGACGATCATCAGCACACCGGCCAGCCGTCGCTCGCTCAGCAGTGGCGCAACGATGCCGGTCTGGTGTCCGGTTGCCCGCAGGAGGTCGGCCACGGCCCCTTCACCATCGGCCTGCACGATGCACGCCGCCCTGGTGTCGACCACGCCCAACAGCTCGCGGTGGGCTTCGAGCAGCTCGCGTGCAACGCTCGCCTCGTCGCCCGGCCCGACACGTACCCAGATCGCTTCCTCGCCCGAGTCGGTGCAGTACACCAGCTCCGCGCTCGCCGCGTTGAACGTCTCGCACGCGTGCCGCAGCAGCTGCACGACGGCCGTCTCCAGCTCGGGCGACTCGTGCAGCAGCTGCGTGGAGCGGTGGAGGAAGTCGAGGCCCTCGTGCCGCCGCGTCTGGGCGTTGAACGCGCGGCTGGCCAGGTAGGCGCCGATGGTGGGGATCGCAAGCACCCAACCAACCCCGGGCTGGGCATCGATCACCACCGCCGCGACGATGCCCATGCTGGCCGTGAACGTGGCTGTTGCCGCGCCGTGCAGCAGGCTGGCCCGGAGGTCGGTCAGCCGCCACTGGCCTGTGGCCAGCGAGATCACCGCGAACACCAGCAGGACCGCCAGCAGTGCCTCGCACAGCAGGGCGCCGCCCCCCTTCAGGAGCAGGCCCGGGCCGAGGTGCTCGCGCTGTGGGGCCAGCCAACGGAACACGCCGATCGCGACGACAGTGGTGAACGCGAACGCACCGGTGTTGAAGCACAGCTTCAGCACGCCTTGCCGGCGATGTAGCACCAGGGCGGCGCCCGCACCCACCAATTGCGCCGCAATCAACACGATCGGCTGGGTGAAGAACAGGCCCAGCGCCAGTGGCAGCTCGACCAGCGAAAACGTGTGGGCGTCGGCACGCATTCGTACGTGCACGACGAAGATCTCCGCCAGCGCGAACGCCGCGGCCAGCGCTGGGAAAGCAATCCACCACTGCCACCGGGCCCCGGCCCACCAGTGCTGCGGTGCGGCCAGCGTGGCAACCAGCGCGAGGCACGAGACCCACAGGCCGATGGTCAGCCCCGCCACCCGCGACGCACGTTGCCGGTCGGCGCCACCGGCCTCGGCCTCGGCACTCGGCGAGGAGGGCTGCTGCGACACGTTCACGGCGAGAGTGATCGGCGCTTGCGCCGCGCTACATGAGGGATTCCAGACGGTTGGCTCATGGAGGCGCGCGAACGGTCGACGCAGAGTGGCGAAACGGCCAGGCTGGTCACGCCCAGGAGCCGGATGCCCACGTGCCGCCCGACCACGACGAACCGGACCACGAGCATCCGGACCACGACGAGCCCGACCACGACGAGCCCGACCACGACGAGCCCGACCACGACGAGCCCGACCACGACGAGCCCGACCACGACGAGCCCGACCACGACGAGCCGGACCACGACGAGCCCGACCACGACGAGCCCGACCACGAGGATCCGTTCCACTGCCCACCGCTCCAGCTGCTGCCCGACGTGCCCGGGGCGAACGGCTTGCCGAAGATGTCGATCTCGCCCTTCAGTTGGACGCCGTTCAGGCTGACGTGGTCCTTTCCGCGCGAGCGCTCCACGGAGCCGCGCCCCGTCGCGGGGATGAAGTTCTGTGGATATGTGTTCTGCGGCCGCTCCCAGGCCAGCCACCACAGGTTCATCGCACCGGGGCCGGTGGCCGCAGGGTTGGCGCCCACCAGCGGCCTGGTGTCGTACCGCATCAACTTCTTCACCTGGTCGGGCGTCAGCGACGGATACTTCTGCAGCAGCAGCGCAATCGTGCCCGAGGTGATCGCGGCGGCCTCCGACGTGCCGCTGCCGCGGAAGTAGCGGTCGCCCAGCCGGCCGGGACCGTGTTGCGAATCGATGAAGGAGTTGGGCACGCGCAGGCCCTGTAGGCGAGAGCCGACAGCGACGAAGTCGGGGCGGCGAGCGCCGCGCACGTTGGCGCTCGCCGAGTACGAGCCGACGGTGTCGTCGTGTTCCTCCCGTGTGCCCTTGGTGTCGTAGCCGCCGACGGCGATGACGAACGGGTTGTACGCAGGGTCGGCCAGGCCGGGGGCCGAGGCGCCGCGCTGGTAGCCAGTGTTGCCGGCGGCAGCGACCACCACGATGCCGGCGCGCCAGGCCCGCTCAGCTGCGTGCGAGAGCGGGTCGTCGATGTACGACTGGGTGGAGTTGGTGCCGTACGACAGGTTCAGCACCCGGATGTTCAAGCCGTTGTCGTTCTTGTGGTCGACGACCCAGTTGATCGCGGCGATCACCTGGGTGACGTCGACGCCGCCGTCGGCGGTGCCCACCTTCAGGCTGACGATGCGTGCGTCGGGGGCGATCCCCCGGTAGGCGGTGGCGGGGGCTTCCTCATAGGGCCAGGTCAGCTCGGGGTCCTTGCCGGCGATCAGGCCCGCCATGAACGTGCCGTGGCCGTTGGTGTCCAGCCGGGTCAGTGCAGGAACCTGCGACTCCAGCGAGAGGTCGGGGCCATGGACCACCTTGCCCGCGGCGTCGAGCCCCTTCACCGGCGCGACACCGGTGTCGATGACGGCCACGTCGATGCCTGCGCCGGTGAAGCCCTGGTGCCAGAACTCGGTCGCGCCGATCATCTCGGTGAGCGACTTCATCGAGTACAGGTCGTTGCTCGGGTTGTAGGAGGCTGCCGCAGGTGCCGCCGACACGCCGGTGCCGCCGTAGATCGGCAGGGCGACGCCCACCACCACCAGAGCACACCCGAGTCGGCGGACGAAACGGCGCGTCCTGGTGGCGCCGCCCGGCACGGTCGCCGAGCCGAGATTCACCCCGCAGTCCGCCAACTTGGATCCATCCGTGAAGATCATCGGTGCCCGTCCTGTTCGCCGAGGGCGAACTACCCGCCGAGTCGATCGCCACGCCCGGCGACCGACCGAAGGCCACACCCGCGTGACCTTCCTCGGCACCATGAAACGGCAATATCGCCACCACGACAAGGGTTCTGAAGCAACCTTGCGAGACGTGTGACGGACTGAACACTTCCTTGACAGTTCGGTCACGTACGGTCCAAGAAGCTGCCGGGATTCTCACGTTGGGGGGACGGACGAGGGAGCACGCTCGCGCCTCGCAACGACGAAGTGGACGCCGATCCGCTACACCTCAGCGCTCTTCGTAGTCGTCTCGACACACTGTGTGACCTGTTGTCGACACCCCCGATGTTGGTGGAGTGTCGATGTTGACACGAACACGTGTTCGACTAGTGTACGCTCGTGGCGTCCAGCCCCACCATCCTCCACGCCGATCTCGACGCGTTCTACGCCTCGGTCGAGCAGCTGCTGCACCCACATCTGCGCGGCCGGCCGATCGCGGTGGGGGGCGGGGTGGTGCTGGCTGCCTCCTACGAGGCAAAGGCGTCCGGGGTGCAGGGCGGCATGTCGGGCTGGCGAGCCCAGCAGCTGTGCCCGGGCCTGACCTTCGTCAAGGGCCACTTCTCGGAGTACCAACGCTTGGCCGACCAGGTGATGGCCGTGCTGGGCGACTTCACGCCGATGGTGCAGCGCATCTCGATCGACGAGGCGTTTCTCGACGTCAGCGGCAGCACGCACCTGTTCGGCCCGCCGGCGGCCATCGGGCACGCCATCCGCGCACGGGTACGTAACGAAGTCGGGCTGCCGGTGTCGGTCGGTGCCGCGCGCACCAAGCACCTCGCCAAGATCGCCTCGCAAGTGGCCAAGCCCGACGGCCTGGTGGTGGTGCACCCGGATCACGAGCTCGAGTTCCTGCACCCGCTGCCGGTGGGCCTGGTGTGGGGCATCGGCCCGGTCACCCAGCAGAAGCTGGCGCAGCGCGGCATCCACACCATCGGCCAGCTGGCCGAGTCGCCCACCGAAGGGCTGGAGCACTTCCTCGGCCGCGCGTTGGGGAGCAAGGTGGGGGCGCTGGCCGCCAACCGCGACCACCGCGCCGTGCAGGCGCCCGCCCGTGCGGGTTCGGTTGGGGCGCAATCGGCGTTCGGGCGGCGCGACCCCACCCCCGAGCTGCTGCGGTCGGTGCTCGGCCACCTGGCCGACCGCGTGGCCGGGCGGCTGCGGGCCAAGCAGCGTGCGGGGCGCACCGTCACCGTGCGGGTGCGGTTCGCCGGCATGCGGGCGATCACCCGCTCGCGCACCAGCCGCGAGCCGGTGGCCACCACCCTGACACTCACCGAGACTGCCGAGGAGCTGGTACTGCACGCCTTGGCCGCGCACCCCGCAGAGACACAGATCTCGCTGCTGGCCATCTCGGTGTCGAACCTGGTCGACCAGCCCGTGCTGCAGCTGGAGCTGCCGGTGCTGCCCGACGAGGCGGTGCGCCCGGGTTCGCCCACCGGTGCCGCCCGTTGGGCGGTCGACCACTCCATGGATGCCGTGCGCCGCAAGTTCGGCAAGTCGGCCGTGGGCTACGCCTCGGTCGCGCTGTCGCGCATGTCGTCGGTGCCCGACGAGTTCCGCGAACTGGCCGAACACGAGCTCTGAGCTCCACGCCCGCACGCCGTGTCCCACCCAGGCCGTGTCCCGCGCCCATCCCACAAGTCGGCGTTCACACCACCCAGACGGTGGTCCCACCGCCAACTCGGCCGACACCACCCGGATCACCCGCCAAGTCGGCGTTCACATCAGCCAGCCAGCAGGTGCGACGAGGGACCTCATGGTGGACGCATGGGCACTACGGTGCCCGGGCATGACAGAGATCGGAGCGGATTGGCGGGTGGTCGATGGCGTTGCGACGGCATGGTTCGACGCGCCGTCACAGCCGACTGGCAGGCGGTGTTCAGCGCGATGGCGTGTTACGGCACCACCTCGCCGACTCAGCAGCGTGACCTGGCCGCCGCAGCAGCGACGCTGGCCGACGACGCTGGCTTCCCGCTGCTGGTCGACCTGCGCCCCGGGCTCGTGATCATCGACAGCGGTAAGGACCAGTGGGAAGACGACGCCCACGGCCTCGAACTCGACTTCGCCGACCCGCCGCAGACCTCCAGACCGCTGCCCGCAGACTCCGGGCCACCGCGGATCCGGGGCTGCCGCGCTCGGCTCCTTGACGAGTCGGAGGATCGCTGGCGCGTCGCCGACCCCGAAGGCAACGAACCATTGATCGTCATCGGGGCATGAGCTCGCTCCACGCTTGGCTGCTTCTCGTCGACGAACGCCGGATCTCCGCCGCACTCAGCATCGAACACGCACGCCACGCTTGAACGTCAGGCACGGTGGAATCGTCACCCCAACCTCCGGACAGGAAGCACTAGGGAGGGCAGGGTGCGGCACGCGCCTCGACGACGGCCAACAGTTCCTGCGCATGGTCCTTCATGGATGGGGCGCTCACGGTGTAACCAGCGCTGTCGGAGGTGTATTGCGCCAAGGCCGGCTTGGTGGTGCTGACGATGTTGCCACCCATCCCGCTGGGCCCGTTCACGAGATCGTCTATCGGGCACGAGGCGGATGCGGGCGCCTCGTACCATGTGGCCTGGAACCCGAGCATGTAGTCGTAGCTGCACGAGAAGCTGTACTTCCCGTGCTCGAGGTCATGAAGCCCTGACAACGAGGTGTCGAGCGTCCACCCGTCGATCGTTTGCGGGCATGTGAACAGGTCCGCCCCGGGCGGGCCCGAGGGCGCCGTCTCGGTCGCCACCGTCGCCGGCCTGTTCGAACCCGAGTGCGTGTACACGTACACGCCGCCTGCCACGAGACCGGCGATGGCGAGACCGATCGCGATGCCCATCGGTCCGAGCCACGATCCCCCTGCCGCGCCGGTCGCCAGCGTGGCACCCACGGTCCCTTCGGCGGCCGTCGCCGCGGCCACCGTCTCCGCCGCCACCACCCCACCCGCGAGCGTCTCGGCCACCACCCCACCCGCGGCGGCCGTTCCCGCGGCCGCGGTCCCCGCGGTGGCGGCCGCCGCTGCGCTGCCGCCGACCGTGTACTGGATCGCGCCGCCGGCCGCAGCCATCACACCCGAGCCGCCGGCCTGCACCTCGGCCTCGTGCTGCGCGAGAAACTGCCCGGTCACTTGCACTATCTGGACACCGGACTGGTACGTCGTCCTCAAGAAGTTGGTGATCGCGGGACCGCTTTGAGCCAGCACGCTTCGTGCCTCGACGAGGTAGGTCTGGATCGCCTGGAGCTGCCCGCGGCAGTACGCCATCTCCTGGCCGAGGGTGGTCTGGTCGACGGAGTCCCAGATCCGCTGGAGCGGGAACCCGCGCTGCGCGTCGCGCAGCATCGCGGCGTACACGTTCTGCGTGACCTGCAGGTTGTTCGCCCACGCGTTCACGCTCTGCTCGATGAGCACCTTGGCCGCAGCCGGGTCCGTCGGCGGCATGGTCAGCCCCTGCCGATGTCGAGGGTGTGGATCGTGAAGCCGTCGTACCGGCACCAGCGTCGGTTCGGCAGGTCCAGGAACCACGCCTCGCCGCCCATCACGACGAGACCCGCTTGGAACGCACGGCGCTGGTACTCCGGCTGGTCGATGCGGTGTTGGACGGCGTCGTCGACCGCCTTCTCGTACTCCTTCAGCGCCTGTCCGAGGCGGCGGAGCGTGCTCTCGGCCGCCTCCCTCACCACGTCGGCGAGGTCCACGAGCAGGCGCGCGTCGACCCATGCCGACCAACCGTTGGTGCAAGCGACGTGCGCCCAGTCCCCGACGCGCTCGACCAGCTCCAGCTGCAGACCGGGCGGAATCGACGAGGTGGGCTGACTCGTGCCGATCGTGGCCCACGCCTGCAAGCCATCCGCCGGAGCAAGGTGAGTGGGAACGAACTTCTCGATGCCAGCCACACGCACCTCCGCTGCGCAGCCCGGTGACCGACACCGGCACCGGCACCCGCACTTCACCGTACGTCCGGCGGGCCACGGCTCCGTAGGGGCGGAGGTCCTGCGCCTCAGGGGCCGGGGCGACGGGGCTGTGACGTCGATCCAGCTGCCGCCCGACGGCGAGAAGTCGCCAGATGCCATCTCGAACCACGCATCCAGCAACTCGCCGACCGATGCGTGACGGCGCGCACGGTGCGGCTGGCGAAGGGTGACCGGATCGGCGCCGAGAGAGACCCTCAGCTCCCACGCCTCTCCTCGTCGGCGGATGAACCCCTTCATGGCCGTACGCCCTGAAATACGGTGGCACGCCATTGGCGACGAGGTGCCGCTGCGATGCCGCAGACCTCGTTCACCATCCGGGTGATCATCCGAACAGTAGATCCAGGGGCCCGCGCCGCGTGATGGGACAACCCGGACTACCCCGGCGCAGACGGGCAGCCACGCTCTTAGGTCGAGCTACGCGTCGAACCGATGCCACTGACCTTCCGACACGACATCAACGTTGCCGTCGACCACGCGAATAGCGGTTTCGTCGTCGATTGCGTACGCGGGGCATTCGAGACCGGCAGCCCATCTCTTGGCGCTGGTCAGCGTGTTGTCGGGTAGGAGCTCATGGTCCAGGTGAGGGAAGATCGAGAAGTCGACCAGGCCGAGCGCGCGGTCGTCGCCGGCGGGCGGCCTCCACCCGACGAACTCCTTGCCGACGCGCGGTGTCATCACCATGCTCCCCGCGCTCATTCCGATCCACACTGTGTCGTCGAGCTGGGGCAGTAAGTCGGTCAGCCCGCACTCTCGCATCCAGTGGCACAGGTAGAGGGCGTCGCCGCCCGACACGAGTAGCACGTCGGCCTTGCGTACGAGGGGAACCCATCGCTCCTCGTCGATGCTGGGCAACGCGGTCAACTCGATCAACCCCACCGACTTCCAGCCCAGTTCGACCATGGGCTGCTCGGAGCGCCCGGCGACGAACTCCCACACGTTCTCGCCCGGACCTGCATGGGGATGGCCGTACATCGCAGTAGGAATGCACAGCGCTGTGCAGTCCTCAACGGGACGGCCAAGCAAGTCGAGCAGCGCGTCGTGGA
>JAUSLQ010000236.1 GCA_030645675.1 Actinomycetota bacterium
CCGAAGAAGTCGTCGGTCACCGTGTAGCCAGAGAGATCCAGTGTGCTCATTGCTGCTCCTGTGGGATGTTGTTCAGGACACGACGCTTCAGGACACGACGCTTCAGGACGACGCTTCAGGACACGACGATGCGTGCTTGGCCGATGGTCTCGATGCGGTCGAGCGTGCTGTGCACGTCGCCGGTGCGGTGGGCGTTCACGCGGGCGGTGACGAAGTACGTTCCGGGCGTGTCGTAGGCGGTGGTGGTGCACAGCGTCAGCGCCGTGCTGCCGCCGTCCACACCCTCGTGACGGAACGGGTACGTGCCCGAGCCGTCGAAGTCCCACTGCACGTCGACGATGGTCCCCGCGCCGGGAGGCACCGCGGCCTCCACCTCGAGGCGCACGGTCTCGCCCACACGCACCTCAGCCCTCACTCCCCCGTTCGCCGTCACGTGGGCAACTGGCTGGATACCACCGCGTTCTTTGGCGGTGGGCGGCAGGATCACCTGGCCGCTGCGCACGGCGTAGTCGGTACCGGCGGGCTCGACGCCGCGCTCCACCCAGTCGACCAGGTCGCGCAGCGACTGCTCCATGATCCCGCGGTTGTCGATCAGCCGGGTGGCCGATGCCCGGCGGGGCTCGGGCGGCACCATCTGGTACGGGCCATGTTCGGCGAACTGGGTCCAGCGGATCCGGAAGTTCTCCGCGGCGCCCTGCTCGCCCTGCGCCCCCAGCACCGCGCGGTGATACAGCGTGCCCCAGGCCGGCCACACCGACGAGTCGTGCGTGTGGTGTATCCAGATCAGCTTCCCCTGGTAGTTGCCCGAGTAGCACACGCCCATCAGCGGCGACATCTCCGGCACCGGGTGCTGCGGGAAGATCGGCACGCCGTCGAGCTTGAGGTGATCGAACGCCGGCTCGCTGTCCATCACGTGGTAGCGGGCGAAGTAGCAGTAGGCCAGGAACGTCCGGTTGCTCACGTGCACCGTGTCGCCCGGCCGCACGCCCATGAACCGCTTGGTGTTGGCGTCACCAGTGCCGTCGCAGGCGAAGACGTTGCCGGCCGCGCCGGTGGCGTGCAGCGACCGGCCCGCGGCTTCGCCGGTGAGCACCTTCACGTTCGCGCCGACGCGGTAGCCGCCCTCCAGCCCCGCCACCTCAACCGCATACGGGAAGTCGTAGGCGTCGCCGCCGGCGCCGACGATGGCAGCGAGGATGCGCATGGTCTGGAACTCGGGGCCGGCGAAGTCGGGTGATTCGTTCAGGTCGCGAGCCGACAGCGTGCGCACGACGGTGCACTCCTGGTCGATCAGGTCGCCGAGCACCGCGTCGGGCTGGTCGTGCCCCACGTAGCCGGGCTCGGTCCAGAAGTTCTGGAAGTAGTCGGGGTCGGTGGCCACCAGCTCGTCGGACAGGGAGGTGTACAACCACATCTGGCCCATCGGCTCGCTGATCATGAACTCGTTGCCCTGCGCGTACCCCTGCCGGTACAGGCTGGCCAGTTCTTCGCGCTGGTGGGTGGTGAGCCCTTCGAACGGGTTGCCGCTGCCGCCGGGGGCCATGCGGTCGGCAAGCGCGATGATGCCGTCCTTGCCGAGCAGGCGCTGCACGTTGAACATCTGCCCGAACGACATCACCGAGCCGGCCTTCACCCGCTTGGTGTTGCCGTGCTCGGCGATGTCGCCGCCGCTGGTTGACGGCATCGCGCCGTCCCACACGCCCGGGCAGTTCTCCAGACACAGCGGCGACCGCCGCCCACCACCGCTGCCGCCGTACACGTACGAGTGGTGTGGGGCGCTGCCGTACACCTGGGCCGCGACGAACTTCGACAGGCGGGCGGCCTCCGCACTGGCCAGGTGGCCGTAGAGCGTCGGGTTGTCGCCATGGCGCTCATCCAGGTTGTCGCCGATGTGCCCCTGGTTGCTCTCCACCATGTACCCGCCGAGCCGGGCGCCCAGCGCGATCCGCTGGAACATCTCCCCCAGCACTCCCCCGCCGAACGTGACGGTGTGCCCGCCGTGCCCACCTTCCAGCGGCTGGAACATGCGGCCCTCGTACTGCTCGGCCGGTGGGTAGTAGAACGCGAACCTCGTATCGGTGTTCGCGAATCCCCCTTCGATGAAGCGATGCGGCGACGGCCGTTCACGCGGCTCGTCGACCTCGATGTACGGAGCGCCGAAGAAGGTGTCGGTCACCCGGTAGCCGGAGAGGTCGATGTCGGTCATGTTGTGGTGCTCTTTCAGTGGTTGACCAGGCCGCCGTCCACGCGGACGTCGGTACCGGTGATGAATGCGGCCTCGCCCGAGGCGAGGAAGGCGGCGACTGCTGCGATCTCGTCGGGCTGCGCGACGCGCTTGACGAGCGACACCGCGAGCAGCCCGTCCATCGCTCCCGGCATCGCGAGCTGCTCCGCTGAACCCGGCGTCTCCACGACGCCCGGGCTGATGCTGACGGCCCGCACCTCGTGGGGTGCACCCTCTGCGGCCATCACGTGCGTCATCGCGATCACGGCAGCCTTGGTCGCCGAGTGGCCGATGCCGCCTGGCCCGCCTCCGTGGCCGGCCACGGAGGCGGTGTTGAGGATCAACCCCTTGCTGGCGCACAGGTGCGGCCACGCCGCCTTGGTGGCCACGAACACCAGCGTGACCTCGTTGCGGATCGTGAAGTCCCACTGCTCGCGGGTCATCACGTCGATGGGCGCGAACACGCAGGCCGAGGCGTTGTTGTAGAGCACGTCGACCCGCCCGTGCCGAGCCACCGCCGAGTCGACCCATCTCTGGCACGCCTCGTCGTCGGCCACGTCGACGGGCCCGCTGGCGTGCATCACCCCGCCGGCGGCGGCGACCATGGACGCCGTCTCGCAGTTCGCGGCCACGTCCAGGTCGCAGCCCTCCACGATCGCCCCCTCGGCGGCGAAGCGGACGGCAGCAGCGCGCCCCATCCCGCTGGCCGTGCCCGTGATCAGGGCGACCTTGCCGGCCAACCGCTGCTGCATCACTGCACCACCACTCGGGCCTGGGCCAGGTTGGGCAGCCGCCGATGGCGAGCGTTCACGTCGCCGTCACGGTGCGACCACACCTTGGCGGTGACGAAGTAGGTGCCCGGCGCGTCGAACGTGCGCGTGATGGACCGCTCCACGCCGGCCGACGAGCCGTCGATGCCCTCCTCGTGCAGCGGGAACGTGCCCGACCCGTCGACGTCCCAGTCGATCGCGACGATCGAACCGGCGCCCGGGGGCACTTCGCAGACCACCGTCACCGTCACCGGCTCGCCGACCGCGGCGTCGGCGCGTGACCCGCCGTTGGCGGTGACCATGACCACCGGCTGGATGCCGCCGCGCTCGGCGGCCGACGCCGGCAGCGACACCTGCCCGCCCGAGTACGTGTAGTTGGTGGCGGTGGGGCGCACACCTTGCTCCACCCATGCAACGAGATCCAGCAGGCTCTGCTCGATGATCGACTGGCTGTCGATCAACCACGTGGCCGCATTGCGGTTCGGCAACGACGGGATCATCAGCGGTGGCATGTGCTCGGCGTTGTGCGTCCACCGCAGGCAGAAGTGGTCGTCAACCGCGTCGCCCAGCGCCGCCCGCGCCGCCTGCTCGTAGATGACGCCCTGCGGTGGCCACAGCGACGCGTCGTGGGTGTGGTGCACCCAGATCAGCTTCCCCTGCAGCTGCCCCGAGTACGAGACGCCCATCAGCGGCGACATCAGCGGCACAGGGTGCTGCGGGAACATCGGTACGCCGTCGACCCGTAGCGAGTCGAACTGCTCGTCTTCCATCAGGTGGTGGCGGGCGAAGTAGCAGAAGGCGAGGAACCTGCGGTTGTCCACCTGCACCGTGTCGCCCGCCGACACGCCACGGAAGCGCTCGATGTTGGCCTCGGCCGGGCCGTCGCAGGAGAACAGATCGCCCGACACGCCCGAGGCGTACAGCTGCCTGCCGGCCGCCGGCCCCGAGAGCACCTTCACCCCGGTACCGAGGCGGTAGCCGCTGCCCACGCCATCGAGCTCGACTGCCACCGGCAACTCCCAGTCGCCCGACATCGTGGCCATGATGACGGCGAGGTTGCGGAGGGTGATGAACTCCGCACCCTCGTAGCCCTCGAGGGTGGCCAACTCCTTCGCGGTCAGCACCCGCCGCACGGTGGCGACGGTGTCGATCACGTCGGGCTGCACCAGGTGGGGGTGGTCGTGGCCCACGTAGCCGGGGCGGCTCCAGAAGCACTCGAAGTAGCTGGGGTCCTGCTCGTACAGCATGTCGGCGATCGAGGTCCACAGCCAGATCTGGCCGAACGGCTGGCTGATGATGAACTCGTCACCGATCGGGAAGCCCTGCCGGTACAGGCTGGCCAGCTCTTCCCGCTGATGGGTGTCGAGGCCGGTGAACGGGTCGCCGCTGCCTCCGGGCGCCATCGCGTCGGTGATGTCCAGCACCTTCGGGCCGAGGATGCGCTGCACGTTGAACATCGAGGCGAACGACATCACCTGCGAGCCGCGGATGCGGGCGGTGCTGCCCAGCGGGGCGATGTCGCCGCCGCCCATGTACGGCAGCGCACCGTCGTACACGTCGGGCGCGTTCTCCAGGCACAGCGGCGAACGGCGGCCTCCACCGCTGCCGCCGAACACATACGCGTGATGTGGTGGCGCACCGTAGATCTGTGCGGCCACGTGCTTGGAGAACCGCGCGCTCTCCGCGCTGGCCCGGTAGCCGTACATGCGCGGGTCGTCGCCTGCCCGCTGGTCGATGTCGTCGCCGATGTGCCCTTGGTTGGACTCGACCATGTAGCCGCCGAGCCGATTCAGCATTCGCACGCCGACCCGCTCGAACTCCAGATCGCCGAGGTTGCTGGGGGCGAAACTGCGCTCGTGGCCGCCGTGGCCACCCTCGATCGGCTGGAACAGCCGGCCCTCGTAGCCGTCATCGGGGAAGTAGCACGTGAACCGGGTGTCGGTGTTCTCGAAGCCGCCGTGCACCACCCGATGCGGCACCGGCTGCTCCACGTGCACGTCTTCGTCGATGTACGGCGCCCCGAAGTACGGGTCGGTGACGCGGTACGAGGCCGTCTCCAGCCCACCGAGCGAAACCGTCATCGAGACCCCCAATGTCGAACGCAGCGTCGTGCGCGAGCCCCCGCTCGTGCACCTGCGACCGCGGGGACTGTAGCAACCCTCGGCGCCGCCTTCAACATTGTTCAGAAGAAATCTGAACAATGTTGAACGGCGCCTCGGAAGTCAGCTGACGGGCGGCCGCTCGTTGCGCGGGAACGCTCCCTGGAACGCGCGCGCGACCCGCATCACCAGGTCTTCCCGGCCGTGCCAGCCGGCGATCTGCAGGCCGACCGGCATGCCGTCGACGAAGCCGCAGGGCACGGAGACGGCGGGGAAGCCCATCCAGTTGAAGATCATCGTGTGGCTGCAGTACACCGGCGCGAAACTGCCACCGGGGAACGACGGGCCACGGGTGGACCAGTTGGCGTCCCAGTCCTCGGTGGTGTCGGCGATGCGCTGCGCGGTCACCGACATCACCACGTCGACCTCCTGGAACAGACGGCGGAACTTCTCCCAGTTGCGCGCACGGCTCTCGGCCTGCGCCTGGTACAGGTCCGGGTCAACCTTCTGCACCGGCGCCAGCACGGTGCCCACCATCGCTTCGTACACCGCCGGCTCCACGGTCCAACGCACTGTGCCGTGCTCGGCGCGGTCCTCCCACACCTCGTCGGTGGCCTCCACCGTGGCGCCCAACGTGCGCAGCGAGAAGGCGGCGGCGCGGGCGATGTCGATCAGTTGCGGGCTCTGCTCGGTGGCGTAACGCGCAGCGTGGCCCCAGTCCTCCGTCCACGCCATCTTCATGCCCGACACACCTTCGTCGATGCCGCGCATGATGTCGGGTGTGGGCGTCTGCACGGAGACGTAGTCGCGGCCGTCGGGCCCGCCGATCGCATCGGTGAACAGCGCCACGTCGCGCGCGTCGCGGCCGAGCGGCCCGAAGCTGGCCGTGAGCAGCATCTTCGGCTTCTCGTAGTCCATGTGTGGGACCAGACCACGCGAGGTGTGCAGGCCCACCACGCCCGAATAGGCGGCCGGCAGTCGGGTGGAACCACCACCGTCGGAGCCGATGGTGACGGGCAGCAGCCGAGCGACCGCGGCGGCAGCGCCACCGCTGCTGCTCCACCCGGGGACACGCGTGGTGTCCCACGGGCTGAGCGCTTCGGCGTTCCAGTCGAACGGCAGGAACACACCGGGCCGATCGGGGTCCATGCGGGCGCCGCCCCCGGCACCCATCATCGTGTTGGTGCCGACGATGACGGCGCCGGCGTCGCGCATGCGCTCGACGCAGATGTCGTCCCATCTCGACGGCTCGGTGGCCGGCGCCCCTGGAGGGGCCGCCGCGGATGCACCGCTGAGCGTGAAGCCCTTCACCCGGATGTGCGACTTGACCGAGGTGGGGATGCCGTGCAGCGCTCCCAGCTCGTCACCCGCCAGCACCTGCGCGTCGGCGGCCTTTGCCTGCGCCCGCGCGCCCGCATGGTCGACCTCCTCGAATGCGTGCAGCGCAGGGTTGTGCTGCTCGATGCGGCCGAGGAAGTGCTCGGTCACCTCGGCACACGACAGCTCCTTCTTGCCGATCAGCTCGCGCATCTGCCATGCAGGCATCCAGGTCAGTTCTTCGGACATTGCGTAGCCCCCTCGGTGATGACCGTTCGACGGGCGCTCCCCCGAGCGCACACTTCAACGGTGTTGAAGTGTGAGTTATAGTCGCGCTGGTACCGCAGCGCAACCCGCATCTCGGCGGCGGCTGCACGCATCGGAGGAAGCCTCGATGGACATCACGGTGGAGCAGGTGGCCGATCGTTACCTCGCGTCGTTGGTGCACGGCAAGGGCGCCGACCCGGAGATCTTCGCCCCGGAGGTGTCGCTGTGGTGGAACGTGCGGCCCGATGGCCAAACGATCGCCGGCGACCAGTTTGCCGCCGCGCTGGCCGCAGGCCATCCGCCGGCCGCCATGCCCGACTACCGACTGGAGGTGGAGACTTGCCGAACGATGGCGAGCGGCTTCATCGTCGGCCTCGCTGTGAGGGGCACGCCGCCAGGCGACAGCGAGCAGGCCGCCCATGTGTGCCAGATCGTCACGGTCGACGACGGCAAGATCGTCGCCTGGGAGGAGTACCTCGACACCGGCCAACACGCGCCGTTCCACTGACCCGTCGTCGGTCTCGGCGGCGAGGGGTGCCGCACGGGCGTCAGCCGACGGCGATGGCGTCGTCGACGTGCTCGTCGATCGGTTCGACCGTCGGCCGGGCCGGGCCGCGCAGCAGCAGGTAGACGAGGGCCACGCCGGCCAGACCAACGCCCAGCCACATCGACTGCACCCAGCCGTGCACGAACGCATGCTTGGCGGCGTCGATGATCATCGGGCCTTGCCCGCCGGCCTGGAACGCCACCGCATACGCGCTGCCGATGCCATCGGCGGCGGGCTTGGCCAGCTCTGGCGGCAGGCCAGCGAGCGCCGGCTCGATGGCCGAGCGGTAGCCGGAGCTGAGCATCGAGCCCAGCAGTGCCACGCCGAGGGCGCCGCCCAGTTCACGCGAGGTGTCGTTGATGGCCGAGGCGACGCCCTGCTTCTCGGCGGGCAGCGTGTCGGTGATGGCTGCCGTGGCGGGGGTCATGGTCAGCCCCATTCCCAACCCGAGGGTCATCAGGCCGGGAAGCACCGACAGGTAGCCGCCCTCCACCGAGACCATCGTTGCCAGCGCGGCGAGGCCGACCCCGAAGATCGCCACCCCGGTGACCATCGTGTTGCGGACACCGAACCTGGAAGCGATGCGGGGGGCGATGGTGGACATCGGCATCATGAGAACGGCCATCGGCAGCATGCCGGCCGCAGCCTTCAGCGCCGACCAGCCGAGCACCGCCTGGAAGAACGGGTACAGCACCAGGAAGATGCCGAACATCACGCCGAACACGATCAGCAGGGTCAACGTGCCCGAGGCGAGGCCGCGGTCGCTGAAGGCGGAGATGTCGAGCAGCGGCTCGGCGTGGCGGCGCTCCCAGGCCACGAACGCCAGCAGGGCGACGACGCCCAGGGCAAGCCCGAAGAGGGTGAGCGGTGCCGTCCACCCCTTGTCGGGGCCTTCGTGGATGCCCAGCACCAGGCTGCCGATGGCCAGCGCAGACAGCACCGAACCGACCGTGTCGAACGGGTGCACGCTGGCCTCGCGCGAGTTCGGGGCGAACCGGGCGGTCATCAACGCGGAGACGGCGACCAGCACCAGCGGCAGCGCGAACACCCACCGCCAGGTCAGCACGTCGATCATGAACGCCGACACGAACAGGCCGATGATGCCGCCGGCGCCGGCACAGCCGGCCCACACGCCGATCGCCTTCGCCCGGTCTTCCGGCGGGAAGCTGGAGGTGATGATGGACAACGTGACGGGCATGATCATCGCGGCCCCTACGCCGGCCAGGATGCGGGCGGCGATCATCATCGCGACCGTCGAGGCCAGCACGGCGCCCAGGGTGGCGATGCCGAACACTGCCAGGCCGGCCAGCAGCACGGTCTTGCGGCCCCACCGGTCGCCGATGGCGCCCACGGGAAGCAGCAGCGCGGCGAGCGCCACTGTGTAGGCGTTGATGATCCAGAGCACGTCGCCCTGCGAGGCACCGAGCTCGATGGCGATCTGTTGCTGCGCGACGTTGAGGCCGGACATGGCCGCAACGACGGCGATCAGCGCTGTGATCATGGCGATGAGAACGTTGCGCTGAGAGCGCTTGTCGAGTTGGACGCTCACGGAGCTCCTTCGGGTTGGCGACTTACGAAACGAAACTGTATCGTTGCGAATGTATGGCAGCAACGTCGCCCACCACGCTCACCGACGGGCACGACCCGCGCATCGCCCGCAGCCGGGCGCGCATCGTCGCGGCTGCCACCGAACTGTTCGTCGAGGGCGGGCCGCGGGCGGTCACCGTCGATGCCGTCGCCGAGCGCTCGGGCGTCGCCAAGTCGACGCTGTATCGCCACTGGGGTTCGGTGAACGAGCTGCTCGTCGACGTCATGCGGGCCAACGTGCCCGACCCAACGCAGGTGGATCTGGCAGCCGGCTTCGAGCCGGCGCTGCGCTGGTGGATCGGCCACGCCGTGGCCACGCTGTCGGCGCCCGAGTGGACGCGCACGCTGCCGGTGCTGCTGGAGATGCGCTCCCAGTCGCCGGAGATGGCTCAGCTGCTCGACGCCGACTTCGACGGCCAGCTCGTCACCATCGCAGCCATCCTCGAGGTCGGTGCGATCGAGGGACGGCTGCCGGCCGGGCTGGACCCCCGCCTGGTGACTCAGGCCCTCGTCGGCCCGCTCGTGCTCGCCGCGCTCACCGGCGACGAACCCCGCGTGGCGGAGCTGGCAGAGTACGTGCTCGACCGCTTCCTCGCTTCCTACCGCCCCCCAGGAGACCCACGATGACCCAGCCCACTGCTCGCCTCGCCGCCATACTCGTGGCCGTCGACCACTCTCCCGAATCGCTGTACGCGTTGGATCTTGCCGCTGCGATCGGCAGCCCGCAGCAGGCGACGCTGACGGTCGTGCACGTCAGGCCGCACGCCACGGCGCTCGGCCTGGCCCCGGCTGGCGCAGTGGAGTACGCCCAGGCCGAGGACGAGATCGACGCGCTGGTCGCGGCCGACGCAGCCGCCCACCTTGCCGAGTACCCCGGCACGTGGAGCGTCGCGATCCGCTCCGGCCATGTCGGCCACGAGCTGCTCGCGGCAGCAGGCGAAGCCGGCGCCGACCTGATCGTGCTCGGCCACCGCAGCCACGGGACTGTGCACGACGCGATCCTGGGTTCCGTGGCATCCAGCACGGTGCACCACGCCACCCTCTCGGTGCTGGTGGCCGTGCCGCCGCGCTGACCGGCCGTCGTCCCGGCCGACCCCGAAGACAACGGCTTCTGCATCGTCGACGCCAGCCACGGCTGACCCAGCTGGGAGTTCGTGCGCTGTGTTGCGCTGGGCGCTACACAGCGCACAACTTCGATCGCCGCTGGCAGCCGAGAGACGCGAACCGTTCAGTCACTGCTGTGGGCGCGGGTTGCGCCCGGCTCAGCTGCAGCCGCTGGTGCTGCCGCAGCTGGGGCAGGCATGGCAGCTGCCCGCCCGCACCATCTGCACGCCGCACTGCATGCACATCGGGGCGTCGCTGTGGCGCACGGCGGGCTTGGGCGCGACGTCCACTGGCCGGGCCACGCCACCGGGGTTGGTGATGTCGTTGTTCGGCGCTTGCGGGGCAGTTCCCAGCTCCAGCTGCGCGGCCAGGTCGGCTGCCGACGGGATGCTCTTCGGGTCGGGGGCGACGTCGCTGCCGGTGCGGGTCTCCCACACGCTCTCCTCCACCCCGGGGAGGGTGGGCTGCAGGCGCTCGTCGATGGAGAAGATGCCCAGCTCGGCGCGCTCGTCGTAGGTCAAGTACTCCAGCGCCAGGCGGCGGAACAGGTAGTCCATGATCGACGAGGCGAAGCGGATGTCGGGGTCGTCGGTCATGCCGGCCGGCTCGAAGCGCATGTTGGTGAACGCCTCCACGAACGCACGCAGCGGCACGCCGTACTGCAGGCCGTAGCTGATGCTCTTGGCGAACGCGTCCATGATGCCGCTGAGTGTGCTGCCCTGCTTCGAGACGGTGAGGAAGATCTCGCCGGGCTGGCCGCTGGCGTACT
>JAUSLQ010000187.1 GCA_030645675.1 Actinomycetota bacterium
AAGTACTGGCCGCAGAAGTGCGGGAACGTCGGGAAGTTGATCCCCGCGAGCATGCCTGCGGCGCTCATGTCCAGCACGCGCAGGTCGCTGTCGAAGCAGCCCGGGCGCATCTGCTCGTACTCGGTGGGGTCGAGGTTGTACTCCTCGGGCGGGCAGCCGGCGACGGCGTTGAGGCCGACGTTCGGCGCTTCCAGGCCCTGGAACTCCCACACGTCGCCGCGCTCGCGGCGGGTGTTCTTCGGCTCCTGCCCCTTCAGGCTGGCCGGCCAGTGGTTGTCGAACATGTTCTTCGGCTCGATGACGTGGTCATCGACCGAGATCAGGATCATGTCGTCGGCATTCATGAGGCCCCCTCGTGTCGGCGGGCTGCAGTGTCGGCCCGGCTCTCGGCTCACGTTAGGGTTTCTTGACGAATGCGTCAAGTCAGAGGGGGTGTGCTCGATGCCGTCTCGCCCGTTCACGAACGCTCGTGTCGCGGCCCTGACCTGGTGAGACTGCGGCCCTTCACGCGACAGCAACGGGCTGATGGCGGCGCGGCGATGCAGGGCTGTTCAGCGCTGCTGCCGCACAGCAGATGTCAGCCGGTGACGAGCTGGAACAGGCCGTTGGCGCCGGCCTGGTGGGCGGCGGTGCCGAGGCGGCGGCGCCACGTGGTGGCGGTGCCGTACTCCTGACGCCATGCCCACAAGCGGCGTGACAGCTGGTGCAGGGGGTACTCGCGGGTGACGCCCATCGCCCCGTGGGCCTGGTGGGCGGCGCGAGTGCCTTCGGCGACCGCTGCGTCGGTGAGCACCTTGGCGGCGGCGATGGTGATGCCGGCGTCGCCGGCGGCGAGTGCGCGGGTGGCGCGCTCGGCGGCCATGTTCACCCGCACGGCGCACTGGGCGGTGTTCACCAGGAACTGCTGCACCGCCTGGAAGCCGGCGATCTGCTTGCCGAACTGCTTGCGCTCGTTGGTGTAGTCGATGGTCATCTGCGTCAGAGCGCGCAGTGCACCGGCGGACATGATCACCCGGCTGAGCGCACCCCGCTGCAACAGCGCATCGGCGTCGACCCCGTCAGCCGCCGCCGCCAGGTCGAAATCGGCGCCCGCCACGTCGGCGTGCACCAGGTCGCGCGGTTCGCCGGCCAGGTTGGCCCCGCGTGAGATCGACAGTGCCGAGGTGGGCACCGAGGCAACCTTCCACGCTGCGCCGTCGGCCACCAGCGCGACGATGCGCTCGCTGCGCGCACCCCACGCAACGGTGGCGTCGCCGGTGAGCCGGCCACCGTTCAGCGCGAGGCCGGTGGCCACGGTGGCTGCGCCAGAGGGGATCTCCAGGCCGGCGCCGGCCAGCAGCCAGCCGGCGAGCATGCCGGTCTCGGCCACGGGCACGGGAGCGGCGTAGCGGCCGATCGCGTGGAGGATGGCGGCCGCATCGCCCAGTGTGCCGCCCGAGCCGCCGGCGGTATCGGGCACGGACACCCAGGGGAAGCCGGACTCGCTGAACGCGTTCCACAGCGTGGGCGCCCACCCTTCCGCGTCGGCGTGCTCCACCACGTCGGGCGAGCAGAGATCCAGCAGCAGGCGGTCGACGGTTTCGGCCACCAGGGCATCGGCTGCGAACGCGCTCATCGCTTCCCTCCGGAAGGCTGCAGGCCCTTGGCCGCCACCGAGCGCAGCACCTCGTTGGTGCCACCGCGGATGGAGAACGACGGGGCGGTGAGGGTGGCCGAGATGAGCAGCCGGGCGAAGGCCGACGTGTCGGTCATGTTGGGCGCTTCGTCGATCACGGCGTTGACCGCGGTGACGACGTCTTGCTCGAAGCGGGTGCCCATCTCCTTTACGAGCGACGACTCGACCGCGGGTGCGCCGCCGGAGTCGATGGAGCGGGCCACCGAGAGCGACAGGGAGTGCAGCACCCAGTAGTTGGCCAGCGCGTCGCCGAGCACATCGGCGATGCGGTCGGGCAGCGGCTGCTGTTCGTGCAGGCGCAGCAGCTCGGCCAGCAGGGTGTAGCTGCTGAGCCAACGGTCCGGGCCGCCGCGCTCGTATGCGAGCTCGGAGGTGTTCTGCGCCCAGCCCTGCCCGATGCTGCCCAGCACCAGCTCGTCGGGCACGAACACGTGGTCGAGCTCGACCTCGCAGAAGTCGGAGGTGCCATCGATGAACGGGATCGGTGTGGCGGTGAGGCCGGGGGAGTGGAGGTCGACGATGAACTGCGACATGCCCTGGCGCTTGTCGGTGAGCTCGGCCACCGGCGTGCTGCGGCACAGCACGATCACCCAGTCGTTCAGGTGGGCCAGCGTGGTCCAGATCTTGCGGCCTTCCAGCACCCAGCCGTCGCCGTCGCGGGTGGCCTTGGTGGCCACCGAGGCGAGGTCGCTGCCGCTGTCGGGCTCGGACATGCCGATGCAGAACGACAGCTCGCCGCTGGCGATGCCGGGGATGAAGCGCTGCTTCTGGTACTCCGTGCCGAACTTGGCGATCACCGGGCCCGACTGGCGGTCGGCGACCCAGTGGTGGCCCACCGGGGCGCCGCGGCGCAACAGCTCCTCGGTGACGACGAAGCGGTCGACGGCGCTGCGCTCGTGCCCGCCGTACTGCTTCGGCAGCGACATGCCCAAGTACCCCTGCGCGCCCAGCTTGCGGCTGAACGCAGGGTCTTTCTCGGCGTGGAAGCCGAGGGCGGGGTGGTAGCTGCCGTGGGGTAGTTCGCGGTCGAGGAACTCGCGCACCTCGGCCTGCAGCGCACGCTCGGACGGCGTGAGCTCGGAGTACTCGAACTCGATCATGTGGAGTGGCCGTTCAGCGGGCGCGGATCAGATGCGCTCGATGATGGTGGCGGTACCCATTCCGCCGCCGGTGCACATCGTGATGAGGGCGAGCTGCTTGTCGGTGCGCTCGAGCTCGTCGAGCGCGGTCTGGATGAGCATCGCCCCGCTGGCCCCGATGGGGTGGCCCAGCGCGATGGCGCCGCCGTTCACGTTGACCTTCGCCGGGTCGATGTTCAGGTCGCGGATGGCCTTCATCGGGATGGCAGCGAACGCCTCGTTGATCTCCCACAGATCGATGTCGTCGACGGTCATGCCGGCACGCTGGAGCGCCTTCAGGGCCGACG
>JAUSLQ010000191.1 GCA_030645675.1 Actinomycetota bacterium
TGACGGTGGGTACCAACATGATGGGCTACTCGCCGGTCATCGGTACGCAGGTGAGGTTCGTCCTCCTCGGTGGCAAGGAGATCGGTGGCGACACCCTCCTGCGTTGGTACGTGCTACACGTGCTGATGTTGCCGTTCGTCATCATCATCTTCATGGCCATCCACTTCTGGCGAGTCCGCAAAGACGGCGGAATCTCGGGCCCGCTCTGAGCTGACGGAGGCGATCAATGACCGAAATCCCCGAACACCTCCTGAAGCGTGCGCAGGCCGCGCGCGACAAGGCAGCGGCCGAGTCCGGCGCGGCAGCAGAGCCCGTCGCGGCCGCACCTGCGGCTGCCGCCGACGAACCTGCCGCAGACCCGCGCATCCCCGCGCACCTGCTCGAGCGCAGCAAGGCCCGCAAGGCGGCCGCCGATGGCGGTGCCGGCGGCGCCGTCGCCGTGCAGGAGAAGGTGGCCAGCGTCGTTGCTGCGGCCCCCGCCGGCGGTGGCGTGCCCCTCGGCGCCGGCCCCGGTGGCCACACTCAGCGACTGCTCACCGTGGTCAAGAGCGGCAGCATCCAAGACGTGAAGGCGTCGCCGGTCGACAAGGTGCACACCTGGCCGCACCTGCTCGCCGCCGAGTTCGTCGCCGCTCTGGCCTGCTTGTCGTTCACCTTCTTCTTCAGCATCTTCGTGAACGCCCCGCTGCTGCAGCAGGCGAACATCAACAAGACGCCGAACCCGTCGAAGGCGCCGTGGTACTTCCTCGGTCTGCAGGAACTGCTCACCATGTTCCACCCGATGGTCGCCGGTGTGACCATCCCCGGTGTGGGCCTGATCGTGCTGATCCTCGCCCCGTACATCGACAAGAACCCTTCCAACAAGCCGGAAGACCGCAAGTTCGCGACGTCGCTGATGACCGTGCACCTCATGTTCTGGGCCGTGCTGGTCATCATCGGTTCGTTCTTCCGCGGCCCGGGTTTCAACTTCACGCTCCCGTGGCGTGACGGACTCTTCTTCGAACTGTGAGGCCAGCGCTGTCATGAGTTCATCTGCCATCATCGCCATTGCCGTCGCCGCCGTCGTGGTGCTCGCCGCTGTGGTGCTGCTCACCGCCGCTCGCAAGAGCGACGTTCGCGGCGCCGGCGCGCTGAGCCGCGAAACCCGCCGCCGCGACCGCGACGCCGACATCGACCTGCCGGCTGCACCCAGCGGCAGGGCAGTCGAGCGTGCCGCCGCAGCCGAGACCCGGTCCACGGAGATCGTCCCGCTCATCCCCGCGCCGCCCGCCATCTGGGTGGCCCCGGACCGCGATGCAATCGGCGTCAGCCGCCGCCAGTTCCTGAACCGCGCCACCGTCACCCTGATGAGCGCCGGTCTCGGCACGTTCGCCGCCGGTGCCTTCGTGGCCTTCCTGTGGCCCACTGCTGCGCCGGTGTTCGGTGGCAAGGTGAACGTCGGCAAGCTCGACGACATCCTGTCCACCATCCGCAGCAGCGGCGGCTTCTTCTACAGCTCCAGCGCCCGCTCGTACGTGACGGTCTACCCGTCGGAGTCGCTGCCGAAGGCGAAGGGCGTCGTCGAGTACCAGCCGCTGCTCGGCGGCATGGAGTCGGGTGTCGTCGCTCTCTACCAGAAGTGCCCGCACCTCGGCTGCCGCGTGCCCGAGTGCAAGAGCAGCCAGTGGTTCGAGTGCCCGTGTCACGGTTCGCAGTACAACCGAGTCGGTGAGAAGAAGGCCGGCCCTGCCCCGCGTGGCATGGATCACTTCGCTGTCTCCGTCTCGCCCACTGGCGACGTCGTGATCGACACCTCGACCCCGTTCAACGGCGCCTCGATCGGCACCAACACCACCGGTCAAGAGGCCGAGGGACCGCACTGCATCACCGGTGGAGGTGGACACGGATGATCGCGCTCAACACGACAGCTGTCGCATGGGTGCTCTTCACGCTCATCGTGGTCGGCTGGATCACGTACTTCTTCCTCAACAAGGGCAGCGCGCGCGCCGAGCTCGGGTCCGAGGTCGAGATGGCGCCGAACCGCAAGCCGTACTACGACGACGAAACGCTGGAAGGCAGCCGTCTCGAGCGGATGCAGGTGCTGGGTGTGCTGCTGCTGGTGACGATGGTCATCGGCCTGCCGGTGTACTGGGCGCTGGAGCCGGATCGTCAGGCCGGCGCCATCGAGCGCAAGAACGAGGAGTTCTTCACCTGGGGCGCCGCACTGTTCGACACCACCGCCAACGGCGGCTTCAACTGCTCGGGTTGCCACGGCGGCATGACCGGTAGCGGCGGCCAGGCCGCCTACGCCGTGACCAACGTGAAGACCGGCGAGGTGACTGCCGTGAACTGGTACGCGCCCGCGCTGAACACCGTGTACTACCGCTTCAGCAAGGAAGAGGTGCGGTTCATCTTGAACTACGGCCGCCCGTTCTCGCCGATGTCGGCCTGGGGCGCCCCCGGTGGCGGCCCGATGACCGAGCAGAACATCGAGACCCTGCTGCACTACCTGGAAGAGATCCAGATCGAGCCCGAGGGCTGCCTCACCGAAGCGACCTTCGTGAAAGACTCCGACCCGTACCTGTGTGAGGGTGGCGTGCTGCCCGAGCTCAACCGCAACGAGATCGCCGACGCCGTCGCGCTCTACAGGGCCAACAACCCCGGGGCCACCGAGGGCGAGGCCCTCTTCAACCTCGATGTGGCCAGTGGCGCCTACAGCTGCGCCCGCTGCCACACTCCCGGCTGGAGCTACGGCGAGCCTGGCGTGGATGCGCAGGGCGCGTTCGGCTGGAACCTCACCGGTGGTGCCACCAACACCCACTTCCCCAACGAGCAGGACATGATCGACTTCATCAAATCCGGCTCCAGCAACGGGAAGAAGTACGGCACCCAGGGCCAGGGCACCGGCCGCATGCCCGGCTTCGGGCACATGCTCACCGATGAGCAGATCAAGGCCATCGTCGAATACGTGCGGAGTCTCTGACCATGAATGCACTGCTTGCTGTCAACTGGCACTGGGAACTGCGCGGCACGCTCATCGTCATCATCGCGGTGGCGGTGCTGTGCGGCAGCCTGTTCCTCATCCTCGGCACCAACCTCGGCGCCCGCCTGGGCTTCCTGGTCGCGCTCACCGGCCTGGCCGGATGGATGTTCATCATGGGTGCCGTGTGGTGGACGTACGGCAAGGGTCTGCTGGGCGCCGAGCCCAGTTGGCAGCCCGTGGCCAACAAGACCATCATCCGCAACGTCGACAAGCTCGATGAAGTGGGCGTGCTGTCGATGGACTTCGCGCCGACCGACGACCCCACCGCCGATGCCGAGAACATCGAGGCACTGCTGAAGGAGAGCGGCTGGCGCAAGCTCGACGGCGCCCTGCCGGCGGCGCAGCAGGCGGGCTCCGCCGGTGGCGTGTTCCTGGAAGAGTCGGGCGCTTTCGCAGCCGGCGAGTTCCAGGTGATCAACGTGTTCGACAAGGGCGGTGCCCGTGGCCCGATGTTCTGGGACGAACGCATCGACTTCCTGGCCTTCTTCCACGACCCGTACTACGCCGTGGTCGAGGTTGCTCCGTTGGTGCCCCAGCGCACCGAACCGGGCCGAGCCCCGGCGCGTGCCGTCATCGACACCACTCGCTCGCACGAGTACATCTACATGGTGCGCGATCTGGGCAACAAGCGTGTGCCGTCGATGGTGATGTGCCTGTTGTCGGGTGTCATCTTCCTGGTGCTGTGCTGGCTGTTGCACGTCCGCGATCAGCGTGTGCAGGTGAACCGGTCGGCCAAGGCACTACCGGCGAAGGCCTGACCGCATGGGCCAATACCTGCCGATCATCTGTTTGCTGGGATTGGCCGCACTGTTCGGCGCGTTGAGCTTCTTCGCGTCGGGTCTGCTGGCGCCGCGCCGCCCGTCGGCGGCCAAGCAGGCGCCGTACGAGTGCGGCATCGTGCCCAGCCGCGAGCCACCCGAGCGCTTCCCGGTCACGTTCTACGTGGTCGCGATGCTGTTCATCATGTTCGACATCGAACTGATCTTCATCTATCCGTTCGCCGTCGATCGCCGCTACCTCGGCTCGTACGCGCTGTGGGAGATGCTCGCGTTCAGCGTCGTGTTCTTCGGGGCGTTCATCTACGTCGTCGCCCGCGGTGCGCTCGATTGGGGCCCGGTGAAGCGTCAGCTGCGCCTGCCGTCGGTGTTCAGCACCGAGCGCACCACCACCAGCACCATCCGCCGGGTGGGCCTCGAGGGTCGCCCGGAGGAACCCGCAGCATGAGCCTGATCAAGGACATCCAGGCCGACGGCTTCGGCGGCATCCCGCACAACGCCATCACGGCCAAGCTGGAAGACCTCGTCAGCTGGGCGCGCAGCCGCAGCTCGTGGCCGGCGTCGTTCGGCCTGGCCTGTTGCGCCATCGAGATGATGGCCACCGGCGCCGCCCACTACGACCTCAGCCGCTTCGGCATGGAGGTCTTCCGTGCGTCGCCGCGCCAGGCCGACATCATGATCGTCGCCGGGCGCGTCAGCCAGAAGATGGCTCCCGTGCTGCGCCAGGTGTACGACCAGATGATGGAGCCGAAGTGGGTCATCAGCATGGGCGTGTGCGCCAGCAGCGGCGGCATGTTCAACAACTACGCGATCGTGCAGGGTGTCGATCAGGTGGTACCGGTCGATGTGTACGCACCCGGCTGCCCGCCCACCCCCGAGACGCTGATCCACGCGATCGAGACGTTGCACCAGAAGATCGAGGACGGCGAGCTGCTGAAGCGCCGCGCGGCGACAGGCGCCGGCGCCAACCTGCACATCACCGAGATCCCGGCCGGCGCCCAGCCGATGCCGGTCGTCCTGGGAACCAGGTAGCCCCCGATGAGCGACACAACCGAATCGCAGCAGGCCACCGCGCCCGAGATGCCCACGCTGTACGGCGTGCCCCTCGGCGACAGCCACGGCCAGCGCGTGCTGCACCCCACCCGCGCCCAGTACGTGAAGACGGTGCGCACCCTGCTCGACGACACGTTCGTGATGTGCGCCGACCTCACGGCTGTCGACTACCTCACCTTCCCTGATCGTGCGCTGCCCGCCGGTGTCGCCGCCGAACGCTTCGAGATCGTCGTCAACCTCCTGTCGGTCGAGCGCCGCGAGCGCATCCGCCTCCGGGTGCAGGTGCCCGCAGACGACGCCACCATCCCCACCCTGTTCGACCTCTACCCGGGCAGCGAGGCGATGGAGCGCGAGGTGTACGACATGTTCGGCATCGTGTTCACCGACCACCCCGACCTCACCCGCATCCTGATGCCGGAAGACTGGGAAGGCTTCCCGCTGCGCAAGGACTACGACCAGGGCCGCATCCCTGTGCAGTTCAGCGCCGACTTCCCGGCCAAGGAGCGTGGCTGATGACCGACATCGTCTCCACCATCCGCGACGGCAACGAGCCCGAGCAGGGCCTCAAGCCGCGCAGCGAGCTGACCGCTCGCGAGCTGTTGCGCGAGGTCGGCGCCGTGCTGCGCATGAGCGAGGCCGACGCGGCCAAGCTGGGCGACCTCCCCGTCGATCCCTCCGAGGATCAGACGATGATCATCAACATGGGGCCCCAGCACCCCAGCACCCACGGCGTGCTGCGCCTGATGCTGGAGCTGCAGGGCGAGACCGTGCTGCGCTGCAAACCGATCATCGGCTACCTGCACACGGGCATGGAGAAGACGGGCGAGAACCTCACGTACATGCAGGGCGGCACCAACGTCACCCGCATGGACTACCTCAGCCCGCTGAACAACGAGCTCGTCTTCAGCATGGCCACCGAGAAGCTGCTGGGCATCGACGGCGACATCCCCGAGCGTGCGGTCTGGATGCGCATGCTGCTCAGCGAACTGAACCGCATGTCGTCGCACCTGCTGTTCCTGGCCACCAACGGCATGGACATCGGTGCCGTCAGCATGATGATCTACGGCTGGCGCGAGCGCGAGGAAGTGCTGCGCTTCTTCCAGAAGGTCACCGGCCTGCGGATGAACCACAACTTCATCCGCC
>JAUSLQ010000193.1 GCA_030645675.1 Actinomycetota bacterium
GGTGATCGGCGCGGTGCTGGTGGTGCTGGGCGCCGGGCTGGGGTGGCTGCTGCTGCGCAGCTCGCACCGCCTTTCGCGGCGTTGGCTGGTGCTGGTACCCGCCGGCGTGGTGCTGCACGACCACCTCGTGCTGAGCGAGACGCTGATGGTGCAGCGCGTCAATCTGTCGCTGGCCCGCCTGGCGCTGGACGACACCGAGGCGGCCGACCTCACCGGGCCTGCGGCCGGGCATGCGCTGGAGGTGTCGGTGCACGAGATGGTGCTGGCCGTGCTGGCCTCCACCGCCTCCGAACCGAAGGGCAAGGCCCTGCACATGCAGTCGTTCCTCGTCGCCCCGTCGCGGCCGGGGCGCGCACTGGCCGCTGCGGCCCACCGGAAGCTTCCGGTGGGCTGAGGCCCGCGCCGCTCTCCCGCGCCCACCACCTCCACTGCGCACACCCGCGGTGGTGCGGCTCGGCGCGCTCAGCCGGCGATGCCGCCACCCAGCACGTAGGTGTCGGTGGGATCGTAGAAGACCACGCTCTGCCCCGGCGCCACACGGCGCTGCGGCTGCTCCCAGGAGACCACGACGGCACCGGCTGCCGGCCCGTCGGCCGCACTCGCGATGTCGGCCGGATGGGTGTTGCCGTGGGCGCTGCTCTGCACCAGCACCGCTCCGCTGGCCGGCTGGTGGGCCCACACCACGTCGTGCACGACCAGCGAGTCGCACAGCAGCAACGACTCGTCGCCCACCTTCACCACCGCCGCGGCGTGATCGATGTCGACCACGTAGCGCTTGGGTCCGCCACCTGGCAGGCCGATGCCCCGGCGCTGGCCGAGCGTCACCATCTCCAGTGCATCCACCTCGCCCAGCGGGGTGCCATCGATCGCGTCGACCACCGTCGCCGTGCGGAACGGGATGCGGCTGCCGAGGAACGCAGTGCGGCCGCCGTCGTGGGTGATGAAGCACACGTCTTGGCTGTCGGGCTTTGCGGCTGTTCGGAGACCCATTCCCACCGCCAGCTCGCGCACCCGCGCCTTGGTGAGGTGGCCGATCGGGAACAGGGTACGGGCCAGCTCGCGCTGGGGCAGCATGTGCACCACGTAGCTCTGGTCCTTCGCGGCATCTTCACCGCGGGCGACGTAGCGCACGCCGTCGTGCTCGACGATGCGGGCGTGATGCCCCGTGGCGACGGCGTCGAAGCCGAGCAGATCGGCGCGCTCGCTGAGCCGGTGGAACTTGAGGTGACGGTTGCACTCGATGCACGGGTTGGGTGTCAGGCCCTGGGCGTGCGCCTGCACGTACGGCGCGACGACGTGCTGGTCGAAGTCGTCGGTGAAGTTGAACACCAGGTGGTCGATGCCCAGCTGCTGCGCCACGCGGCGGGCGTCGTCGACATCGGCGACCGAGCAGCACCCGGTGTCGCTGTCGCCGCCCCACAGGCGCATCGTGATGCCCACCACCTCGTGGCCATCGCGCAGCAGCTCCGCGGCCGCGACGGATGAATCCACTCCCCCGCTGAGCGCCATCAGCACCTTCACGCCGGCACCCGAGATCGCCGCAGCTGCTGCACGGCCTGCACCAGCACCTCGATGCCACGGCGCACGTCGGCCTCGGTCGTGGTGGCACCCAGGGTCAGGCGCACCGCACCCTGCCCCAGGTGGCGGGGCACACCCATCGCGGCCAGCACGTGCGAGGGCTCCATCGCCCCGGCCGCGCATGCCGAAGCAGCGCTCGCGCACACCTCGGCCTCGTCCAGCAGGAACAGCAGCGCCTCGTTCTCGATGCCTTCGATGCACAGGTGCGCCGAGCCGGCCACCTTGTGCTCGCGGGCCACCGTCTCGTGCACACCCGGCAGCTGCGCCATCAACCCATCGACCAGCAGGTCGCGCAGCGCCCCGATGCGCACCACTTCGGCAGCACGTCGCTGGTCGGTGATGCGCAACGCCTCGGCCATCGCCACGATGCCGGCGACGTTGTGCGTGCCGCTGCGACGCTCGCGCTCTTGCCCGCCACCCACCAGCAGCGGCCGGTACGACATGCCCTCGCGGGCCACCAGCACGCCCACGCCCTTGGGGCCGCCGAACTTGTGCGCCGACAGCGACAGCGAGTCGACGTGGGGGGTGACGGTGCGCAGGTCCAGCCAGCAGGCGGCTTGCACCGCGTCGGTGTGCAGCAGCGCGGCCGGCGCGTGGCGGCGCACCACCTGCGCGACTGCTGCCATGTCGTTCACCGTGCCGACCTCGTTGTTGACCGTCATCACGCTGACCACCGACACATCGGGCGTCGCGGCCAGCGCGGCGCCCAACGCATCGAGATCGACGGCGCCGGTGGGCAGGGTGGGCACCACCACTCCGTGGGCCAGATGCACGCACTCCAGCACCGCGTGGTGCTCGGCCGCCGGGCACACTGCAGTGCCCCCACGGCGCGCCAACGTGCCAGTGACGGCGGTGTTGTCGGCCTCGGTGCCACCACTGGTGAACACCACCTCTCCCGGCCGGCAGCCGAGCACCCCGGCCACCACCTCGCGCGCGTCGTCGATCGCCTTGCGCGCCTCGCGGGCGAAGCGGTGCGACCCCGACGGGTTGGCGAACTGCTCGCTGAAGTACGGCAGCATCGCCGCCACCGCCTCGGGGTGCACGGGCGTGGTGGCCGCATGGTCGAGGTACGTGTACGACATCCCTCCAGGCTACGACCGCGCGCCGAGCGACCCGCCCCACGGTGCGCTGGCCGATTGTGCGCGCCGTGTTGCGCCCAGCGCTACACAGCGCGCACGAACTGATCGACCCGTCCGCCGAGGACCGACTCCAGCGCGAGGATGCAGCCACTGAACGCCGAGCGGCTCTCGAGATCCGGGTCGGTTGCCTCAAGGACCCGCCATCCGCGCACGACCAGCAGCCGCCTTCGTTCGAGGTCGCGTTCCTGCCCGCTCCGCGAACCGTGGGTGAAGAACGGGCTGACCTCCAGCGCGACCTTCCGGGCCGGCCACGCGAAATCGACCTCTACGGTGCGGCCGCCATCCACCGAGACCCGGTGGTTACGCTGCCAACCCTGCAGCCCCGCATCGTTCAGCCATCTAGCCACCCGCTGTTCGAGGCCGCTGCGATGGCCGATGCCGGCCGACCGTTCCGCGAGCAGGTCGACCAGCAGCCTGCGGCCGACGATCGCCTGAGCCGGCAACAGGTCGATCAACGCACTCACCTTTGCCACCGTCGTCAGCCGGTGGGCGAGGCAGTGATCGAGACAACGCTCGACCGTGGTGTCGTCGATGAAGCGGGGAAGCAACAGCAGCGTGGCGGCGGGTGTGGCCACCGGTACCGAGTGCCATCGCTGACTCGGTAGTTCGACCCGTTGGCGAATCGTGACGATCCCGGGCGTGCGCGGCGACCGACCAGGTTCGACCGTCAACGTCGGCGGCAAGTGGTGCACCCGCGCAGGCAACTGGTGGACGAGGGCGGCCGCCGTGGCGGCGATCCGCGAGCGCGGTACGGCCAGCGCGGCGGCAAGGATGCGCTGCTCGGCGGTCGCACCGACGGAAGCCAAGCGCAGCACCCCGGGGAAGACCTCGACAAGCGCTCCACACTCACGCCGGCGCGCAAGCGCGAACCGGTCGACGCCCCTTCTCGCCGCCTGCTGCAGCGTGACGATGCCCAACTGAGGCAGTGCGATCTGTCGGAGAGCGGCGTCGATGTGCTGCGTGGAGAGTTTGGTGCGGTTGGCCTGCATACCTCGGCATCGTCGCGGCGAGGTGTGACGGGGTTCCCGCCGGCGAGACTTTGTGCGCTGTGTTGCGCCCAGCGCTACACAGCGCGCACGAAACCCCGCCGGCGGCGGCGCAGCGCGGCGTCAGCGGGCGGCGGCGGGCGTGGTGGTTTGCCAGGCCGAGGCCTGCCATGCGGCGGGCTGATACTGGGGGAAGTTGCGGCGCTGGTAGCGGCTGATCACGCACAGCAGGTACGCCTCGGGGTGCACCCGCGAGACGCCGTCGTGGTGCAGCACGGCGGCGATGCGTCCGGCCAGGTCGGCGGCGACGCCATAGCGGGCGTCGGCCGACAGCTGGCGGTTGCGCATCAGGAACGAGCGGATGACGGTGTACTGCTCGTCGGTCATCGCCGTCGGGTCGATGGTGGCGGCGAACGCATCCAGGCCGGGCGGCACCGGGAACCACACCGCCGGCGGCAGCAGGGTGCGGTCGGGGTCGCGGATGACGATGGTGCCGCTGATCAGGTCGCCCACTCGCTGGTGGCGTGAGGTGCCCAGGACGAACAGCATCCCGGTGACGCCGAGTGGCGGCAGGTAGCGATCCACCAGACCGCCCATCATCCGCAGCAGCGCGTGGCGCAGGCGGATGGGCGCACCCTCCAGCGTGACGGCGCGAAGCCCGACCGCCCGCTTGCCGATGGTGCGCCCGCGCATCAGCACCTCCGACAGCACCGGGTACCCCATCAGCACGAACGCGAACAGGATGATGTTCAGCGTCACCGACGACGACGAGATCACCCCGATGATCGTCAGCAGCATGCCGCCCACCATCAGCAGGCCGATCTGGACGAGCAGGTCGAGCATCCCCGCGAACACCCGCGACGCGACCCCGGCGGTCTCCACGTCGAGCACCACGGCTTCGGGGGTGACGATGCCTTCCATCAGTCCACTACCCTACGCAAGCAGTGGACATCGATGCGTTCGTGGCGGCGAATCAGGGTTCGTGGTGGCGCCTGCAACAGCTGACCGAACGGGCCCGAAAGATCTCGCAGGTCACCCCCGACGAGCTCGACGAGCTGGTGCACCTCTACCAACGCACCGGCGCCAACCTGGCGCACGCCCGCATCGAGTATGCGGCCGACCCATCGCTGACCAGCCGCCTCACGCTGCTGGTGGGCGACGCCCATGGGGTGCTGTACGGCCAGCGCGACACTGAGGTGAAGCGCGGCATCCTGCAGTTCGCCACCGTCACCTTCCCCGCAGCCATCTACGGCTTGCGCCGCTTCATCCTCGTCGCCGCACTGCTGACGTTCGTGCCGTGGGCGGTGTTCCAGATCTGGCTGTCGGTGTCGCCGACGGCGTTCGACGTGGCCGCACCCGACGCCGCTGCGCAGCAGTACATCGAGCAAGACTTCGAGGACTACTACTCGAACCAGCCGTCGCAGAACTTCGCCACCCAGGTGTTCCTGAACAACATCCGCGTCGGCTTCCTCGCCTTCGCCGCCGGCATCCTGCTGTGCGTGGTGACGGCGGCGCTACTGGCCTGGAACGGGGCCAACGGCGGCAAGGCCGGAGGTCTGTTCACCCACGTGGGGCAGGCCGACAAGTTCTGGGGCCTGATCCTGCCGCACGGCATGATCGAGCTGTCGGCCGTGGTGGTGGCGGGCGCCGCCGGCCTGCGCATGGGCTGGGCGATGATCGACCCCGGCGACCGGCCGCGCTTCCACGCGATCACCGACGAGGCCCGCCGGCTGGGCAGCGTGCTGGTGGGGCTGGTGGTGGCGTTCCTGCTGGCCGCCATCGTCGAGGGCTTCGTCACCGGCCGCCCGTGGCCCACGTCGGTACGCGTCGGCATCGGCGTGTTCGTGTTCGTGCTCTTCTGGGGCTGGACCATCGCATACGTCGTCCGCCTGCGCCGCGAAGGCGGCGAGCAGTACAGCCCCGACGCACCGATCTGACGCGGCGCTAGAGGCGGCCGCTGGCCTTCACTTCCAGGTAGGTGTCGACCAGCTCCACGGCCAGGCGGCCGGGAGCGGCATCCACCACCAGTGCACCGGCGGCGCGCAGGCGCGCAGTGGCCCGGGCGCGCTGGTGCAGCGCGTTCACCGCTGCCGCCTCGCGGAACGCCTCGCTGGGCCACTCGTGCGAGCCGCCCGCCGCCCACTCGGTGACTGCCGGGTCTTGCACCGCGGCGATCACGACAAGGTGGCGGCGGGTGATGATGGGGATGGCCGGCAGCAGCGCCTGCTCGACCGCCGATTCCACCAGGTCGGTGAGCACGATGAACAGCGAGCGGCGGCGGAAGCGGGCGGTGGCGTAGTTGAACGCCACCTGGTAGGCGCTCTCGCTGTAGTCGGGGTCGAGCAGGTACATCGCCTCGGCGGCGCGCCCCAGTTGGCTCTTGCCGTTGGTGGGCACGACGATGCTGCGCACCTGCCGGTCGAAGGCCAGCATGCCCACCCGGTCGCCCAGCTTGGTGGCCGTCTGCACCACACCGAGCACGGCGTCCATCGCGTGCTCCACACGTGGCACGCCGCCGACCGTGCCGGCCATCACGCGCCCGTTGTCCAGCAGCAACACGATGTTCTGGTTGCGCTCGGCCCGGTACTGCTTCACGATCGGCCGCTGCAGCCGTACCGTCGCCGGCCAGTCGATGCGGCGGAACTCGTCGTCGGGCCGGTAGTCGCGCAGCTGGTCGAACTCGGTGCCGCCGCCGCTGGTGCGGATGCTGCGCAGGCCCACCTCCAGCACGCGGGGCACGCGGATGCGTCGCTGCACCTCCTCGCGGCTGGGGTATGCCGGCATCACCCGCAGGCCGCCCTCCACCGCACGGGTGGCCTGGCGGCTGACCAGGCGCAACGGGCCTTCCACCCGTACCGTGACGTCGCGCAGCGGGAAGCGCCCGCGGCGCGTGGGGCGCAACGACGTCTTGGCCCGCAGGCGGGCGCCGCCTGCCAGCGTGGCCGTCACCCGCCGGCGCTCGGCCATCAGGCTGGGCCACAACGCATCGGTGACGGTGACACGCGACCGGCGCGGAGACCGGTTGTCGATCAACCAGGTGAGCACGGCCTCCTCGCCGAGGGTGACCGACTCGTCGAGCTCGCGGTGCACGTCGATGCGGCGTGGCGCCACGCAGGCCGCGGCGTCGACGAGCAGCACCACCAGCAGCACGGCTTCCACCGCAGCGAGCGCGACCCAGCTGCGGCCGGGCCACGCGAACAGTGCCAACCCCGACGCGGCAGCGAGCGCGGCAAACCACGCGGTGGGCACCGGGTAGGCGGGGCGGTGTCGCATCAGGCGTGCTCGCTGCTCGGCTCGGGCAGCGGTCAGCGCGGCGTGGGGACGGTGGCGAGGATGCCGTCGAGCACCGAATCGGCGGAGGTGCCCTCCAGCTCCAGCTCGGGGCGCACCATCACGCGGTGGCGCAGGCACGGCTTGGCGACAGCCTTCACCTCGTCGGGGGTGACGAACTCGCGACGACTCAGCCACGCCCACGCCTTCGCCGCGTGCAGCAACCAGGTGGTGCCACGTGGCGACACGCCCAGCTGCAGCGACGGTGACTCGCGGGTGGCCCGGCACAGCGACACGATGTACTGCTGCACCGCCGGCTCCACGCGGATGCGGTGGATGGCCGCCCGCCCGGCGGCCAGGTCGGCGGCGTTGGCCACGGGGCGCACACCTGCGGCGCGGATGTCGTGCGGGTTCATGCCGGCGTCGTGGCGCGACACCATCTCCAGCTCTTGTTCCAGGCTGGGGTAGTTCACGTGCAGCTTGAACAGGAAGCGGTCGAGCTGCGCCTCGGGCAGCGGGTAGGTGCCCTCGTACTCGATCGGGTTCTGGGTGGCGATCACCAGGAACGGGTCGGGCAGCGCATGTGTGGTGCCGTCGAAGCTGACCTGGCGTTCCTCCATCGCCTCCAGCAGCGCGGCCTGCGTCTTCGGTGGAGTGCGGTTGATCTCGTCGGCCAACAGCAGGTTGGTGAACACCGGGCCTTCACGGAACTTGAACGTGATGCCGTCCGCCGACTGGCCCACCAGCTGCTGGCCGATCACGTCGCTGGGCATCAGGTCGGGGGTGAACTGCAGGCGGGTGAACTGCATGTCGAACGCTGCCGCCAGGCTCTTCGCCAGCAGCGTCTTGGCCACGCCGGGCACGCCCTCGAGCAGCACGTGGCCGTTCACCAGCAGTGCGGCGATGGCACCGGTGAGCACACCGTCCTGCCCCACCACCACCTTGCCCACCTCGCTGCGCACGGCCAGCACGGCGTCGATGGGTGACCTGTCTTGATCGTTCACTGGTTGGCTCCTTCGCCTACGGATGGTTCAGAAAGGGTTGCGTCACGGAGGGCTTGCAGATCGCCGCTGAGCCGCAGCAGGGCGGCGTTGTCGTGCACCTCGCGCTGCAGCGTTGCGCTGACCGCTCCGGGCGGCAGTGGGCCACGCGCAGCCACCGCTGCATCGAGCGCGTCGATGGACGCCGTGGACGGCAGTTGGAAGCGCCGGCACAGCGCACGATAGGTGTTGCCGCGCAGCAACCAGCCGGCCCGCTGCGCGTGCTGCGCCCGCTGCATCAGGTTGCCGGTGGCCACCACCAGTTCGCTGCCGGCGATGGGCACCTGCTCGGGTTCGCGCACCGGCCGGCCGGGGCGGATGGCGCGGGCGATGGCGAACAGCACGAACGCAATGGCCAGCTGGGTGAAGGCCATCCACACCCCGGGGCGCACCAGATCCGAGAGTGTGCGCTCACCGGTGCCGATGTCGGCGGCCGTCTTGGCGGCTTCCTCGCCCAGCATGATGCCCACCCGTGCGCCGGGCTGCGGCGCCAGCAGGGCGGTGGCCAGCGCGCCGTTGTCGGCGTAGCGCAGCAGTGAGTTGGTGAACAGCTCGTTGTCGCCGAGGCGCACGATCAGGCCCTGGCCGCGTGCTTGCACCAGCGCGAACCCCGAGCTGCTGCCACCGAAGCACACCCGGTCGCCACTGCCCGCACGCAACCGCACGCCGTCACGCACGAACAGGCCGCGCAGGTGACCCAGCGCGCCGACATCGCACGTGCCGAGCCTGACGTTGATCTGGCTCTCCACGTCGACGACGTCGGCGTAGTACGGCACCTCGCCATCGATGGTGGCGGCCTCGGCGGGCTGGCCGCCGAGGGTGCTGCCCGGGTCGGCCATCAGCACCACCCCGCCACCCTCCACGAACTCCAGCAGGCCGGCACGCTGGCGGTCGTTCAACCGGTCCTGCAGCACGAGCACCCGCTGGGTGTCGCCGGGCTGCGGGGCGGCGCGCAGGATGCCGACCGTCGCCCCCTGCCGTTCCAACAGGAGCACCAGCCCACGGGTGCCGCTGCCCTCACCGCTGCGCGGGTCGAACGGCTCGGTGTCGGGCTGAGCGCGCACCAGCAGCATCATGCCCGCGGCGACCAGCACCAGCAGCAGCGCGGTGACACCCACGCGTGCCCCGCTACCGCCCTCGGTGGTGGCCCGGCGGGGGCTCATCGTCGGCTCCCGGCCCGGGTGGCAGTGGTGGCGGTGGCCAACACGTCGCGCTCCAACTCCTGGAACGTGTCGTCGTCGCCGGCCGAGACGTCGCGGTGCCCGTACCACGCGCCGTCGAACAGATCGGCCGCCGAGTTGAACGGCGTGCTCGCCGACGGTTGCACGCGCCGCAGCTGCGCACGCTCCTCGCCGGTGGTGCGGCCCGGGATCTCGTCGATCAGGCCGCGCCGAGCCAGGTCGCCCACCAGCGCGCGGTAGCGGCACCGCAGGGCGTCGCGGTAGCGCCCGGCCTGCCGGTGCTGCTCGGCTTCGCTGCGCCAGTTGACGGGTTCGCGCGAGCGGTCGACGGCGACGGCGTCGCCCTCGATCACTTCGAGCTCGTCGTCGCCGTCGTCGGTGCTGTGCTTGCGCCGCCGACGCCGCGACGTGGACCCGGTGCGCGTCATCAGCCACCGACCCAGCAGGTACAGCAGGCCGGCCACGGCAGCGAACAGCACCAGCCACAGCAGCATCGCCACGAAGTTGAGATCGATGCCGGAGCCGCCGCCGCTGCCGCCACCCGTGGGCGGCGGCGGGGGTGGCGAGCAGACGCTGGTGTTCTCGCTGACCAGCTTGCACGCCTGTTCGTGGATGGCATCCACATCCTGGTCGACGGGTGGCAGCGGATCGGGCGCGACAGTGGCCAGCCACCACACGCCGCGGGCCAGCTGGGCACCGGTCATGGCTGGGCACCGGTCATGGCTGGGCACCGAACGCACGGTCGGCCGCCATCACGATGTCCAGCCCCTCGGCGTGCACCCGCACCTGCAAGTAGAACTGTGCGGTGGTGATCGCCGAGAACGGCACGACCACCAGCAGCGCCAGCTGCGAGCTGATGCCCTGCATCAACCAACCGTACGAACCGAACGTGATCAGCCCGGTGGCCTCGGCCAGGTCGGGGAGGAAGCCGATGAACAGCATCAGCAGCCACGCCAGCAGCCCGCACGACAGCACGAAGCCGAACGCGGCGCCGTACCGGGTGCGCGCCAGCCGCACCGCGCGCGGCACCGATCGCAGCCCCGCCCGCTCGGCCATCACCACGGGCGCGGTCAGCAGCACCAGCGCGCTGAGCGCGGCGACGCCGAAGCCCAGCATCCAACCCACTCCGGCCACGGTGGTCATGTCGGCGTTCAGCAACGCCAGCGCCAACAGCAGCGCCCACCAGTGGGTGAGCAGCCAGGTGGCCAGCAGCAGCGGCAACCGGCGCAACACTGCGCCGACGCACTCGCGTATGCGCGGGTCGCCGCCCATCTGATAGCGCACGAGGTAGGTCGCTGCGTACGCTCCGATCAGGTGCGCGGTGAACGACTGCACCACGATCGCGACGAACGCGAAGCCGGTCTCCACGCCCACGTACCCGCGCTGGCCGAACACGCTGTCGAACCGGTCGAACTCGTTGAACGCCAGCACGGCGAGCCCGGTGTTCAGCGCCAGCATCGGCACCATGAACACCGCCGAGCCCAACAGCACGTCGCGCGCCCTGCGCTGCAACACATGCGCGGCACTGTCGATCGAGCCCAGCACCAGGCGCTCGCTGCGGCGCAACCGAACCGGAGGCCGGCGGCCGGCAGCGGCCTGCGCGGCGCGCGGTGGGGCGGAGGTGGCTGCCGCCCCCGATTCGATCCCCGCCCATTGACTCACCGGGCCATTGTGACCGAATCCGCGGCACGAACCGTTGCGCGCCGCCGATCTCGCGGGTGATCCCCTCGGCGACCCCGTTGGCGAGGGCGACCGTACCTGGGCAAGATGGAACGATGCACGGCTACCACGACGCCAGTTACGGCGATGCGTTCGCCGATGTGTACGACGACTGGTACCAAGGCATCAGCGACATCGAGGCCACCACCGCTGCGCTGGCTCGGTTGGCGGCGCAGGCCGGTGGCGGGCGCGTGCTGGAGCTCGGTGTGGGCACCGGCCGCCTGGCCATCCCGCTGGCCGCGACCGGGCTGGAGGTGCACGGGCTGGACACCAGCGCCGCGATGCTGGCTCGCATGGCAGCCAAGCCCGGTGGGGCGGCGGTGCACGCCCACGCCGGCGACATGGTCGACGGCATGCCCGAGGGCCTGTTTGCCGTCGTCTTCGTGGCCTACAACACGCTCTTCAACCTGCTCACCCATCAGCGCCAGCAGGAGTGCTTCCAGGCGGCGCGGGCGCGGCTCACCGAGGGTGGCTCGTTCGTCATCGAGGCGTTCGTGCCCGACGCGCAGCACGATCCGGAGTCCAACGTGACGGTGCGCTCGGTCACCGCCGACCGTGTCGTGCTGAGCGTCAGCTCGTCGAACCCGGCCGAGCAGCAGGCAGAGGGCCAGTACGTCGACATCACCGAGGCAGGCGGCGTGCGGCTGCGCCCGTGGAGCATCCGCTGGGCCACTCCCGAGCAGCTCGATGGCATGGCTGCCGCCGCCGGCCTGGCCCTCGCCCAGCGCTGGGAGGCGTTCGACGGCACCCCGTTCACGGTGGACAGCCCCCGGCACGTCAGCGTCTACCAGGCCTGATGGCGGATTTCGAGCTGCGTCCGCCCCTCGCGACGGAACACGGCCTAGGCTGAACGTGCTGTGAGCCAACTCCGTCTGAATCCCCTCACCGGGCGATGGGTCACGATCGTGGCGGATCGGGCCGAACGTCCTTCCGACTTCGCACCGCGCCTGGCACAGGTCGAGGCCGACTCAAGTCGCCCCTGCCCGTTCTGCCCCGGCAACGAGGAAGCCACGCTGCCGGCGCTGGAAACGCTGGACGCAGGCGGTCACTGGCGCATGCGCGTCATCCCCAACCTCTACCCCGCGTTCGACGGCGACGAGCCGTTTGCCGTGCACCACCAAGGCCCGGTGCACGTCGAGGCCGAGGCCAGCGGCATCCACGAGGTGTTCGTCTACACCCCGCTGCACGACGGCGGTGTCCACCTGCTCAGCGACGACGACGCCGGCGAGATGATGCAGATGCTGCAGCGCCGCCTGCAAGAACACGCCAGCACCACGCACGTGCGCTACACCCAGGCCATCATCAACCATGGCCGCGAGGCCGGCGCCTCGCTGGCCCACCCGCACGGTCAGCTGCTGGGCCTGCCGTTCGTGCCGGGCGAGATCCTGGAAGAGCAGCGGGCGTTCACCCGCTTCGAGGGCGGTTGCATCCTGTGCGCCACCGTCGAGGCCGAACTGGTCGATGGCAAGCGCGTGATGTTCGCCACCGACGACGTGGTCTGCGTCAGCCCCTACTGGGCCGGCACGCCGTACGAACTGCTGCTCATCCCGCGCAGCCACGACCTGCACCTCACCGACAGCTCCGCGCCCACGTTGCGGGCGATGGGTGTGGCCGTGCGCGATTCACTGATCGCACTGCGCGAGGTGCACGGCGACATCGCCTTCAACCTCGTGTTCCACACCGCGCCGCACCACTACAACGGCTCGTACCACTGGCACATCCACCTGTTCCCGAACCTGGTCACCACCGCCGGGTTCGAGCGCGGCACCGGCGTGATGATCAACATCGTGCCGCCGGAAACGGCCGCTGCCCAGCTGCGCAACGTCGCCGTCAAGGCCTGAGGCACTCGCCCATGGCGGGCATCCGCGTCGCCGTCGAGATCGATGCCACCCCCGCCGCGGTGTGGCAGGTGGTCGAACCCGTCGAACGCCACATCGACTGGATGCACGACGCCGTGGCAATCCGTTTCACCGGCCCGCAGACGCGTGGGGTGGGCACCGAGTTCCTGTGCGACACCAAGGTCGGCCCGATCAAGCTGGTCGATCGCATGGAGATCACCGATTGGACACCCGGCGCTGTGATGGGCGTGCGCCACACCGGCCTGGTCACCGGCAGCGGCCGGTTCACACTGGAGCCCATCGACCCCTCGCCCACCGGCGAAGGCCGCCGCACCCGCTTCACCTGGACCGAGACGCTCGTCTTCCCGTGGTGGATGGGCGGGCCGCTGGGGGCCCTGGTGGGCGGCCGACTGGCTCTGCAGCCCATCTGGCGGCGCAACCTGCGCAACCTGAAGCGCCTCGTCGAGCAGCCCACCACCGCCTGACCGGACGCCGGCAACCAGGCTCGTCAGGTGAGCGCGCGCACGAGGGCCGTCACGGCGGCACCGATGACGATCACCAGGATCAGGGGGGCCTTGCGCCATGCCGCCACCACGGCCGCGCCCACGCCTGCGGCGCGGGCGTCGATCTGCAGTTGCTGGCCGGAGCTGAACGTGTTCAGCACCACGATCGCTGCGATCAGCGCGGCGGGGATCAGCGCGAGGCAGCGATCCAGCACCGGCGGCAGCGCACGGCCGCCCACCAGCACCAGCCCGAGGACCTTGAACCCGTACGCCGTGCCGGCCAGCGCGAACACGAAGGCCCAGCTCACTCGGCCACCGCCAGCACTCGTGGCGGCTCGGCCGGGACGCCCACCAGGATGCCGACGGCGGCGCACAGGATGGGCACACCCACCGGCGTGAAGGGGATCAGCACCATGCAGATCACCGCGCCGATGGCGGCGGCCAGTGCCGGCCGCCGCTGGCGCAGCAGCGGGAACAGGATCGCCACGAACGCGGCCGGGAACGCGGCGTCGAGCCCGTACTTCCCCGGGTCGATCGCGCCACCCAGCAGGGCGCCGATGAGAGTGCCCAGGTTCCAGAACACGTAGACGCTGACGCCGGTGATCCAGAACGCGGCCTGCCGGTGCGCGGGGTCGTCTTGCGCGGCGGCCATCGCGGTGGATTCGTCGAGGGTGAGCTGGGCAGCCACCAGCCGTGTGCCCAACCGCCCGGTGAGGTGCGGCGCCATCGCCAACCCGTACACACCGTTGCGCGCAGCCAGCAGCGCGGCGCCGCCGAACGCCGCCGCCGCCGAGCCGCCCGAACCGAGGACGCTGACGGCCGACACCTGCGACGCGCCAGTGAACACCAGCAACGAGAGCGCGCACGTCTGCGCCACCGACGCGCCTGCGGCCACCGAGCTGACCCCGAACGAGATCGCGAAGACGCCGACCGCGAAGCCCAGCGTGACGCACGCGGCCATCACCGCGCGCAGCTGCTCGTCGCGCCACATCTGCTTCATCGCGACCTCACTCCACCGACTGCACCAGGGGTCAGGGGCGCGTCGAGCCGAGCCACACGACCGACAGCGGCGGCAGGTCGATGACGATCGAGTTCGCCTGGCCCTGCCACGCGACCTCGCCGGTTGCCGTGAAGCTGGCCTCGTCGAACTTGTAGCCGGCGAAGCCGCTGCCGCCGAACGCCGGCGAGTCGGTGTCGAGCAGCAGCTGCCACTCGCCCGCCCACGGCACGCCGACGCGGTACCCGGGCCGTGGCACGGGGGTGAAGTTGGCGACGCAGACCACAGCCTTGCCACCGGCGTAACCCCACCGGATGAACGCGTAGATCGAGCTGGCAGAGTCGTCGGCGTCGAGCCACTGGAAGCCGGTGGGCTCGTGGTCGCGCTCGTACAGCGCCGGCCACTCCGTGCTGACGTGGTTGAGGCGGGCGAGCAGCTCGCACACGCCGTGGTGCGGCGCGTGCTCCAGCAGGTGCCACGGCAGCCCGGAGCTCTCGTTCCACTCCGTGAAGGAGGCGATCTCGGCGCCCATGAACACCAGCGGCGCACCGGGCTGCGCCCACATCCAGCCGTACAGCGCGCGCAGGTTGGCGAACCGTTGCCAGTCGTCGCCGGGCATCTTGCCCAGCAGGCTGCCCTTGCCGTGCACCACCTCGTCGTGGCTGAGCGGCAGCACGAACCGCTCGCTGAACGCGTACAGCAGGCCGAACGACAGCTCGCGGTGGTGGTACCGGCGGTGGATGGAGTCGTGCTCCATGTAGCCGAGCGTGTCGTTCATCCAGCCCATGTTCCACTTGTGGGTGAAGCCGAGGCCGCCGTACTCGATGGGGTGCGTCACCTTCGGCCACGCGGTGCTCTCCTCGGCGATCATCATCGCGGTGGGGGCCTCCAGCGCGACCACCGAGTTCAGTTCGCGCAAGAAGGTGAGGGCGTCGAGGTTCTCGCGGCCGCCCTCGCGGTTCGGCACCCAGCCGCCGGCGGGCCGCGAGTAGTCGAGGTACAGCATGCTGGCCACGGCATCCACGCGCAGGCCGTCGACGTGGAACTCGTGCAGCCAGTACAGGGCGTTGGCCACCAGGAAGTTGCGCACCTCCGTGCGGCCGTAGTTGAACACGTACGTGCCCCAGTCGGGGTGCTCGCCCTGGCGGGGGTCGGCGTGTTCGTACAGCGCTGTGCCGTCGAAGCGCGCCAGGCTCCAGTCGTCCTTCGGGAAGTGGGCCGGCACCCAGTCGATGATGACGCCGATGCCGCGGCGGTGCAGCGCATCGATCATCGCCCGCAGATCGTCGGGCGAGCCGTACCGCGCCGTGGGGGCGAAGTAGCCGCTGACCTGATAGCCCCACGAGCCGCCGAACGGGTGCTCGGCCACCGGCAGCAACTCGACGTGCGTGAAGCCCATCGCCGACACGTGCTCGGCGATGGCGTCGCCCAGCTCGCGGTAGCCGCGCAGGCCGGCGCGCCACGAGCCGAGGTGCACCTCGTAGATGCGCAGCGGTGAACCGGGCTGATGGCTGCGACTGGCCATCCACTCGCCGTCGCCCCACTCGTGGGCCGGCGCCGCCGCCACCACGCTGGCATTCGAGGGCGGGCACTCGCTCTGCCGAGCCATCGGGTCGGCCTTCAGCACGTAGTGGCCGGCCTGTGATGTGACGCCGAACTTGTAGCGGTGGCCGGCTGTCGCATGCGGGCAGACACCAGCCCAGATTCCCGACGAGCCCTGCGGCTGCAGCTGCATCGCGTCGGCCCAACTGTTCCAGTCGCCCAGCACCTCCACCGCCCGCGCGTTGGGCGCCCACACTGCGAAACGCACCCCTCCGTCTGGCAGGGCGTGCGCCCCGAGGAACTCCCAGAGGCGGCGATGGTTGCCCTCGCCGAACAGATACAGGTCGAGATCGGTCAGCACCACGACTGGAGCGTAGGCCACCCGGACACCCACGACCCTTGTTGTTGCGCTGCTACGTTCGCAGCGTGCGCGTGTTGATGTTGTCGTGGGAGTACCCGCCGCTGGTCGTGGGGGGTATCGCTGCCCACGTCGATGGCCTGGCGCGGGCCATGCAGCGCGCCGGCCACGAGGTGGTGGTGTGCAGCCTGCACCACCCCGACCAGCCCGACGACGCGGTGGTGGAGGGCGTGCGCGTGCTGCGCGCCGACCCGGCCCTGCCCTGGCTGCCCGACGACGACCTGGTGGCGCGCATGGCCTCGGCCAACCACCAACTGGTGCAGCTGGCCGCCCAGCTGGGCGCCTGGCGCCCGGAGCTGGTGCACGCTCACGACTGGCTGGTGGCGTGGGCCGGCGACACGCTGAAGACGCTGTGGAACGTGCCGCTGGTGGCGACGGTGCACGCCACCGAGCGCGGGCGCCACGGTGGCCATCTGCCCCCGGGGTTGCCGGGAACGATCAACTCGATCGAGTGGTGGCTGACCTACCAGGCCAAGGAGGTCATCGCCTGCTCGCAGTTCATGGTGCGCGAGGTGCTGCACGGCTTCGAGCTGCCGCCGGAGAAGGTGCACCTGGTGCCGAACGGGGTCGACACCGAGCGCTGGCGGGTGCCCACCGGCGCCGACCCGGGCGCCGACCCGGGCGCCGAGCCCAGCGGGCTCGACACCGCGAAGGGCCGTGAACCGCTGGTCGTGGCGTGGGGCCGCATCCAGTACGAGAAGGGCTTCCAGGTGCTGGCCAGGGCCGTCAACGAGCTGCGCGGCCGCGTGCCCGGCATCCGCTGCGTCATCGCCGGCCGCGGCACGTACCTGCCCGAGCTGCAGACCCAGATCGACATGGAAGGGGTCAGCGACCTGGTGCAGCTGGCCGGCTTCGTGCCCGACGACGAGCTACGCCAGTTGCTGCAACGCGCCGCGTGCGTGGTGATCCCGTCGCTCTACGAGCCGTTCGGCATCGTCGCGCTGGAGGGCATGGCCGCCGGTGCGCCCACCATCGTCGCTCGCACCGGTGGCCTGGCGGAGATCGTGCAGGGCAGTGAGGCCGGCATGCTGTTCGAGCCCGGCAACCACCATGAGCTGGCCGATCGAATCGCCGAGGTGATCGCCCACCCCGCCGCCGCCGACCGCATGCGGGCCAACGCGGCCCAGTTGCTCCAGCAGACCTATACGTGGGATGCCATCGCCGAGGCCACCGTCGCCGTCTACCAGATGGCCCTCGAGGGCTGAGCCGCCACCCGGGTCACGCCGCCGAGTCGGATCGGTGAACTCTGCGCGCGGACTGGGTGAACGGCCCGGTGTAGCACATGTCTCCGGACGTGAGCCGTCCTCCAACAACTATCCTCGATGGGATGCGAGCAGTTCGTGAGTTCAACGTCGTCCCTGCCATCCCGCCAGCGCTGGGTGCGCTGTCGGAGCTGGCGTCCAACCTCCACTGGACCTGGGACCGCGAGACGCAGGCGCTGTTCCGCCGGCTCGACCCCGCGCTGTGGGCCTCCACCGGCGCCGACCCGCTGCGCCTGCTGGCCGCCATCACCGCCCCGGCCTGGCAGCAGTTGGCTACCGACGCCGACGTCGTCGCCGCCACCAACGCCGCCGCCGACCGGCTGCACGACGCGATGGAGGCACCCCGCTGGTTCCAGAGCCGCACCGACACCCCGCTCGGCACCGTCGCCTACTTCTCGCCCGAGTTCGGCCTGTCCGAGACGCTGCCGCAGTACTCCGGCGGCCTCGGCGTGCTGGCCGGCGACCACCTGAAGGCGGCCTCCGATCTGGGCCTGCCACTGGCCGCGATCGGCCTGCTGTACGCCGAGGGCTACTTCCGCCAACGGCTGAACGCCGACGGCGTGCAGGAAGAGCGCTACCCGCTGCTGGATCCGCACGGCCTGGCCCTGCACCCCACCGACGTGAAGGTGGGCCTCGACATCGGCGGCGAGCAGGTACAGCTGAACGTCTGGCGAGTGCAGGTGGGCCGGGTGCCGCTGTACCTGCTTGATGCCAACGTCGAGGGCAACAGCCCCGAGGCCGCCAACATCACCAACCGCCTCTACGGCGGCGACACCGAGCATCGCCTCCGCCAGGAGATGGTGCTCGGCATCGGTGGCGTGCGCGCCCTGCGCGCGCTCGGCTACGAGCCGCAGGTGTTCCACACCAACGAAGGCCACGCCGGCTTCCTCTCGCTCGAGCGCATCCGCGAGCTGGTGGGCAGCGGGTACTCGTTCGCCGAGGCCGTCGAGGCAGTGCGAGCCGGTGGTGTGTTCACCACCCACACCCCCGTTCCGGCCGGCATCGACCGCTTCTCGCGCGAGCTGATGGAGAAGTACCTGGGCGGCTTCGCCCAGTCGATGGGCATCTCGTTCGACGAGCTGATGGCCATCGGCCATCGCGACGACGGCGGCGAGACCGACGGCAAGTTCAACATGGCCGTGATGGGCCTGCGCCTGGCCGGCCGCGCGAACGGCGTGGCCCAGCTGCACGGCGCGGTCAGCCGCGAGATGTTCGCCGGCCTGTGGCCCGACGTGCCCGTTGCGGAAGTGCCGATCGGGGCCATCACCAACGGCGTGCACGCCCCCACATGGGTCAGCGACCACATCGCACCGCTGATGGCGAAGACCGTCGGCCCGGTGTGGGACGGCGCCGACGAAGCGTCGTGGAGCGGCATCAACGGAATCGACCATGCCGAGGTGTGGGCTGCTCGCGCGAAGGGCCGCGCCGAACTGGTGTCGTTCGTGCGCTCACGCATGGGCGACGCGCTGCTCGACCCGAAGGCACTCACCATCGGCTTCGCCCGCCGGTTCGCCACCTACAAGCGGGCGACGCTGCTGCTGTCGCAGCCCGACCGCCTGCGCAAGCTGCTGCTGTCCGCCGATCGGCCGGTGCAGTTCGTGTTCGCCGGTAAGGCCCACCCGGCCGACCAGCCGGGGAAGGACATGATCCGCGACATCGAGCTGTTCGCCCGCCAGCTCGACGTCGGCCACCGCTTCGTGTTCGTGCCCGACTACGACATGGCCGTCGCCCGCGTGATGTACCACGGCTGCGACGTGTGGCTGAACAACCCGCGCCGCCCACTGGAGGCGTGTGGCACCAGTGGCATGAAGGCCGCGCTGAACGGTGCGCTGAACTGCAGCATCCTCGACGGCTGGTGGGACGAATGCTTCGACGGCGAGAACGGTTGGGCCATCAACTCCGCCGACGACGACCCGGATCTCACCCGCCGCGACCAGCGCGAGGCCACCAGCCTGTTCGGCCTGCTCGAGCGCGAGATCATGCCGCTGTACTACGACCGCGGCGCCGACGGACTGCCCCACGGCTGGATCCAGAAGATGCAGCACAACTGGCGCTCGCTGGGCCCGTTCGTCACCGCCGCCCGCATGGTGCGCGACTACACCACCGAGCTCTACGAGCCGGCGGCCGCCAGCTCGCGGCTGGCACTGGCCGACAACGGTGCGGCTGCCCGCGACCTGGCCGCGTGGAAGCTGCGCGTGCGCACTGCCTGGCCGGTCGTGAAGGTGCTCGACATCGACAGCGACACCACGCCCGCCCACGAAGGCGACCTGCGCACCGTGCGAGCCCACGTGGAGATGGACGGCCTGCACGTCAACGACATGGCCGTGCAGGTGCTGCACGGTGCGGTCGACAGCGAAGGCGAGTTCGTCGGCTCACCCGCGGTGGTCACGCTCACCCACCTCAGCGACGGCCTGTTCGAGGGTCAGTACCAGGTGGGCGACGCCGGCCCGTACGGCATCACCGCCCGCGCCCTGCCCTCGCACCCCAACCTGGTGTCGCCGCTGGAGATGGGCCTCATCAGCTGGGCCGGTTGACACGCTTCAGCGGCCGGTGAACTGGGCCTTGCCAGGACCGTTGGCGCGGAACGACTCGACGCCGATCGTTGCGTCCTCGGTGGCGAACGCGGCTTCGAAGATGGTCAGCTCCAGGGCAAGGCCGGCAGCGAGATCAGATTCGGTGCCCACGTCGACCGCGTGCTTCATCAGTGCCTGTGCCTGCAGCGCGCCCTTGGCCACCTCGGCAGCCAGGGCGAACGCCCGCTCGTGCAGCTGCTCGTGGGGAACCACCTCGTCGGCCAGGCCGATGCGCAGCGCTTCCTCGGCCTTCACCTGGCGCCCGGTGAGCAGCAGCTCCTTGGCCCTGCTGACACCCACCAACCGTGGCAGGCGCTGCGTGCCACCGCCGCCGGGCACCACGCCCAGCAGCACCTCTGGCTGGCCGAAGACGGCCTTCTCGCTGGCGATGCGGTAGTCGCACGCCATCGTCAGCTCGCACCCGCCACCCAGCGCGAACCCGCTGACGGCCGCGATGGTGAACCGCGGGATGGCCGCAACTGCGTTGAGCGCACGATGGAAGCCGGCACCGATGGCGGCGGCCTCGGCCGGGCCGCCGAACTCGCCGATGTCGGCGCCGGCCGCGAACAGGCGCTCGCCGCCGGTGAACACCACCGCGCCGGGCGGGTCGGCGGTCAGCGCAACCGCCACCTCGTGCACCTCGGCCAGCAGCGCCTGCGACAGTGCGTTCACCTTGGGATTGTTCAGCGTGACGACGGCGACACCGTCGTCGCGCCGCTCGACCAGTACCAGTTCACCCATGCCCGAACCCTAACCGCGGGCAGAATGAGACCACGGACGCGTCAGGCAACGTCTGCCCTGTTACCTACCAGGGGGAAGGGGACGCGCTCAGATCAATTGATCTGAGCGCTCGGCGCCTTGCGTTATGCGCCCAGAGCGGGCATTAGGCGCTAGTTGGCTCGTCCGCTTCGTCCTGCTCATTTTGCTCGGCAATAACGATGTCCATGTCGAGCCGAGCGGCGTAGACGGCGAGGACGTACGACGCGACTACAAGAAGCCCTACGAGAACCAGGGGAATTGAGATGCCTGTGAGGAACACCGCCCACTGGTTGCGATCTGGCTCAGGATCAGCGAAGAGGCTGTCTCGGTTCTGCGGCGACACGTAGTCAAGGGCGCTCAGCGCTTGTCCCACGACAACGACGATGGCGGCCACCACGGCGAAGCCTCGTAGCGCTCCGACCGCCGACTGCGCAGACTGTGCCGTGGCCATCGCACGAATCATCTGTCGGTCAGACGGTGAGAGTTCGACCTCGTCAATTTCACCGTCTTCGAGTGGGTTCGAGTGCATCACCTCATTCTGGCTCGTCTAAGCGGACCTAGTTGCACCCGTCGTCCGCGTTGGCGGCGGTACGATCCTGCGCGATGTCACCGAGGTCGCTCCTGCTCAATGTCACGGTGTTGGCGCTGGTGACATCGTGCGGGGTTTCCACCTCGGCAGAACAACCCGATGCGGACGAAATGTGGAGACGCTCTCAGCTCGTTTTTCCGGCGCTCGGGATCGACGCAGAAGCGAATGAATGGACCGCCCCCGACCAACTCACGGAGCAGTTCGGTTTCGTCTGTTGGCCAGACGCTTGGCCCGACGCCTACCCGGCCTACCTCAACGCAGAAGAGTTGACAGCCACGGCGGTCATTGCATGTGCCCCGCTGAATGGTCGGAAGCTCTCCGCAGCCGTCGCGTACATCGCCAGGGTGGATGTGGAAGTCGCGGACGAGATGTTCCAACGCGCCGCCGACTCCCTCGACGACTAGGCCGCGCCAGAACTGCCGATAGGAGCGACAGGGCAATGGGACCTAGCTCGGGGACCCGAGGCGCATCTCTACGTCGGGCACAGATCGTCGACGATCACTGACACCACCTTGTGATCCGACGTCTGAAGCTCCGAAGATTCGAACACCAGCGGCGCAGGCACGACGTCCGTCCCCCGCGAGCGGACCCACACGTAGATGCTCTTCAGAGGATCTGGAGCTGATCTCAACGTGGCGGTCTCACCCGATGGCACCACCTTCCACTCATGCTCGTAACCCAGCGCCACCGGGTCGGCCACGTCATCAATGTCAACCTCAATTGGTGCATCGCAGCGATTCTCCACGGCAAGCTTCTGGGTCTCCTGGCAGGCACTCAGACCAGAAGTCGCAGCAAGAGCTACCGCTACGACGAACCCACACGAACAGCGCAGGCCGCGCGAACAAATGTCCGGTTCATCACCATCGAACGTATCCGTGTCAACTGCACATGGTGCATCGCCGACCACATTGAGCACGCACGCCGAGGTGACGACCGGCGCATAGCTGCCGATAGGTGTGGCTGGACAGCTGGCTCCACTTCGACGCTCTTATGGTTGTCAAGGGTCGGTTCCCGGTGGTGCAGACAAGCCAGTGAAGGGTCACCCCGGCAGGCGGGGGACGCGCTCTTTTTAGGTCATGCGGCCGGGGGTTGGCTGTGGTGACGGGACGACTGGTCGATCTTGGGACACGAAGCGGTCAGGGCACTATCGGGTCAGTCCCGTCACCACGATCTAGTCACCGCGGTAGCGCGGTGAAGACCTCGCGGGCGACGTAACGCTTGAGGCAGCGGAAGATCTCCCGGTTGGTCAGGCCTTGCTCGCGGCGCCGTTCGAGGTAGGCGGCGGTGCGCGGTTCTTTCTGCGAGGTGCGGGTGAGCACGATGTGCCACAACGCGCTGTTCGCGTGGCGGTTCCCGCCGGGGTTCAGCTTGTGCCGGTTGGTGCGTTTCCCGCTGTTCGCGGGCAGCGGCGCGACACCGCAGAGCTTCGCGAACGCGGCCTCGTTGGGGATCCGTTCCGGATTGTCGCCAACCGCGACCAGGATCGCCGCGGCGACGTCGATGCCGACTCCGTAGATGTTCAACAGGTCGGGCGCGATCTGTTTCACCAGCCCGGCGATCAACACGTCGAGCTCGCCGATCTCAGCGTCCATTGCTTGCACTCGACGAGCGAGCGTCAACGCTGCGGTCTTGGTCGCGAAGCCGACGCTGTCACCGTTGAGACGCGGGCGCAGCCGGGCGCACTGGGCGGTCAGTTCCTTGCGTGGCAGCTTCGCGTAACGCTCCCGCAGCTCATCAGGGGCAGCGAACATCGGATGCCGCAGCTGCACCATCGCGCTGATCCGCGCTTGCTTCGCGGAGCGTTGGGCACCGACCAACACCCGCAACGCTTCGCTGTTACCGGTACTCGTCTTCGCGGTCGCCAACGCCCGCCCGGCGATCACCGAACGGGCAGCTTCGATCGCGTCGAGATCGTCGTCTTTGCCGTTGCGGTGACGTTCCTGCCGGTTCGGGCGGGTCACTTCCATGACCACCAGCCCTGCGCGCATCAGATGCCGGGTGAGCCCGGCCCCATACGAACCGGTGCCCTCGACACCAACGCGTTCCAGCCGGCCATGCGCGCGCATCCACGCCAACAACTGCCGATAGCCGGCAGGAGTGACCGGGAACCGGCCGACGCCGAGCACACCACCCACACCGTCCACGATCGCTGCGACATGCTCGTCGAGATGTGTGTCCACGCCGCCCACGACGGGGCGCGTCGAATCTACGATGGCCATGGCCATCTCCTTTCCTAGTTGAGGGGCTGGCACGCACGTCCCGTGAAGGAGACCAGTGACCGAGCA